>CAKVJR010000119.1 GCA_934754855.1 uncultured Candidatus Melainabacteria bacterium | reverse complement strand
GGGACAAGGTCTCTCAATCGCTTGCGGTATGGCTTTGGGCTTGAGATTGAGCAAAAAAGATAATTACGTTTACACACTTATGGGTGATGGCGAACTTCAAGAAGGTTCAGTTTGGGAAGCAGCAATGAATGCCGCTCACTACAAGTTAAATCACCTTATTGCAGTTGTTGACAGAAACAGACTTCAAATCGACGGTAACACGGAAGATGTTATGGCAGTCGGCGATGTTGCAGCGAAATTTGCAGCATTCGGCTGGAACACTTTGGAAATCGACGGACACAATATCGAAGCGGTTTTTGAAGCATTTGAAAAAGCAAAAGAATCACAAGACAAACCGACTGTAATCGTTGCAAATACGATTAAGGGCAAAGGTATTTCATTTATGGAAAACCAAGCAGGTTGGCACGGTAAAGCACCGAGTGATGAACAATTGGCACAAGCATTAGAAGAATTGAAGTAGAAAGGTGTAACAATGACTGAAACAGTAAAAAAATCAGCAAGAGGCGAATACGGCTTAACGCTCGCAGACCTTGGCAAAACAAATGAAAACATTGTAGTTATTGATTGCGACCTTTCAGGTTCAACAATGACAAAATATTTCAGAGAAAAATTCCCCGAAAGACACTTTAACGTAGGGATTGCGGAACAAGACGCAGTTACAACGGCAGTAGGTCTTTCGACAACAGGAAAAATTCCTTTCGTATCAACTTTTGCGGTATTCGCATCAGGCAGAGCGTGGGAACAAATCAGAAACGGTGTTTGCTACCCGAATTTCAACGTAAAAATCGTTGCAACACACTGCGGTATCACAGTAGGTGAAGACGGAGCAAGCCATCAGGCATTGGAAGATGTTGCAATTATGAGAGCAATCCCGAATATCACGGTTGTTGCTCCTGCTGATGCAACAGAAGTTCGTGAAGTAATTACTTGGGCAGCAGAATACAAAGGACCTGTTTATGTTCGTGTATCAAGAGCAAACTTGCCCGTAATCTTCAAAGAAGGCGAATATAAATTCAACCCGAAAAAAGCGGTTGTTATGAAAGAAGGTAAGGACGTAACCGTTGTAACAAACGGCGAAACGACTTGTGAAGTTGTTGAAGCGGCTAAAATGCTTGAAGAGGAAGGCATCAGCGTTGAAGTTGTACACGCACCTGTTGTTAAACCTTTAGACACAGAAACAATCGTAAATTCTGCAAAGAAAACAAACAGAGTTATCACGGTTGAAAACCACTCAATCATCGGCGGTTTGGGCGGTGCAGTATGCGAAGCACTTTCCGAAAATTATCCCGTTAAAGTTTCAAGAGTAGGTATTAACGACCAATTCGGTCAAACAGGTACCGCATCTGAACTTATGGAATACTACGGATTGTCAGCAAAGAAACTTGCCGAAAAAATCAAAGGACTCGTAAAATAATATGATTCAAATGAGAGCCGTAACTAAACGGTATAAACACAATTACGCATTGAAAAACATCAATCTCGACATTATGTCGGGAGAATTCGTATTCCTCACAGGCTCAAGCGGTGCGGGAAAATCGACCCTGATGAAATTGTTATACCGTGAGGAGGTTCCCACATCAGGAACGGTTATGATTGGTTCGACCAATGTTGCCGAACTTCCTGACGACAAGGTGCCTAAACTCAGAAGATGCATGGGCATCGTGTTCCAAGATTATAAACTGTTGCAAAACCAAAGTGTGTTCGATAATGTTTCTTACGTTATCCGCACTTTGGGAATGAGCAGCAGGGAAATCGAGGCTCGTACGATGGGAGCGTTAAAAGTTGTCGGCTTGGCAGGCAAGATGAGAGCGAAACCGACTGAATTATCAGGCGGTGAGCAGCAACGTGTAAGTATCGCAAGAGCCATTGTAAACGGTCCGCCGTTGTTGATTGCAGACGAACCGACGGGTAATCTTGACCCGAAAAACTCAATGGAAGTTATGCAAATTTTGGAACAAATTAACCAAAAAGGCATTACAATCTTGATTGCAACTCACGACCACGCTATGGTTAATTACTTCAGAAAGCGTGTAATTACAATGGATCAAGGACAAATCGTCCGTGACATTCAGGCAGGTACTTATGACTGATTCAACAAATGCAAAATCAATAAAATTCAAAAAGAAAGTGAAATCGGGCATTCCGAAAGATTGGCTCGGTGAACTCAGAATTACCTCAAGAATTATCGCAGAAACGATGAAAGGTATCTTGAGAACAGGTTGGATAAATATCGCCATTATTACAACGATGGCGGCTATTTTGACGATTTTCGGAGCATTATTCAGAACAACAATTTCCTTAACGGAATTTGTTAAACAATTCGGTAGCATGCTTGAAATTTCGGTATATTTGAAAAACGATGTTTCACCCGAGCATTTATCGAGCCGTATTAAAGAATTTGACCACGTCGAAAAAGTTACGATTATAACAAAAGGTGAGGCTTGGAACAAAATGAAGTCCGAATACGATGTTGCGGACATTTCAAACCCCTTGCCAGATACTTTGCACGTAAAAATCGACGAACCCGAAAATATTAACGAGGTTTATGAGAAAATCAAACCTATTCCTGGGGTTGAAGAAGTTGCTTATGCAACGGATATTGCGAAAAAAATGGAGATGTTCAATAAGGTTGTCCACACGATGACGCTTATTGTCGTTGTTTTTGTAGCGGTTTTGACGATTGCGATTATTAACAACACGATTCAACTTGTAATTCAAAATCAGAAAGAGGAAATCGAAATTATGCGGCTGATGGGCGTCAGCAATTGGTATATTAAAATCCCTCTGATTTTGCAAGGGGCTATTTATGGCTTTGTTTCGGCACTTTTGGCACTGATACCGCTGAATGCGGTGCAGAGTTGGCTGCTCAAGGCTCATGAATACTTTATGATTCCGTCACCCGTTCTTGCGGCAAATATCGTTACTTTTACGTTGTTTGTAATTGCGATAGGTTTCGGTGCGGGCGGAAGCATGCTCTCAATTAAGAAACATTTGAGAGTTTAATGTTTGCACAGAAAAATTTTTGTGATAAAATGGATACATAAAATTGAAGAAATACGGAAAAGTGGCCGAGTCGGCTGAAGGCGGCACCCTGCTAAGGTGTTATGTGGAGTAATCTGCATCATGGGTTCGAATCCCATCTTTTCCGTATTTTTTATTTTAAGAGAGCAAATAAAAAAACACAAATAGTGTCATTGGGATTTTGTAAAAAGGATTAATGACTAAAGATAAAAAGGAGAAAAAATGTCAGGATATTTTTTAATCGCAGAAAATGTAATTTTCAAAAACAATAAATTGACTTGCATTAATATGTTCAACGAATTGTCAGCAATTGCGATGCCGGCTGAATTCAGATTTGATATGGCAGTAATTTGCGGACCGAATTGGACGGCAGGCGAACACAAATTGACAATCAAAGTTAAACCGAATGATGGTGACGAGATTGTTCTTTCAGAATCAACAGTTAATATTTTAAACGAAGATTTTGTTTACAACGCTATTGCAAACGACGTTAAATTCAGAATGAATTATGATGTTCAAAACTTGACATTCACGGTATATGACAATGATGACGTGGTTATTTCGAGAAAATATCCTGTTGTTGCGATGTTGTACCCGAAACAAATGGTTCAACAACAAGCGGAACAAACAGAACAAGAACAACAAAACAGCGAAGAACAAAATAATTCTAACGAAAATCAAGAATAATTTTAAAAAGATAAAAGCCGTAAGATAGAAATATTTTGCGGCTTTTTAATAAATATCCGACTTATTGAAAAATTTTTCAATAAATGGTACATTTAATAAGAATTTACGTTTCCTATATTCGAATTTAAGCAGGACAGATGATGAAAAAAACCGTATTAATAACTCTGACATATAACAAGTTAGAGCAGGCAACGAAGCCGTATTTGGACTCATTGTACAAATTTACGGACGAAAATTCTTTTGACTTGGTAATTGTCGATAACGCATCATCGGACGGAACGGTTGAATATATCAAAGATTTTGCAAAAACGCACAATAATCTCACATTGATTGAAAACCACGAAAATTCAGGTTATGCGGGCGGAAACAACATCGGGCTTAAGTTTGTAAAAGACAAAGATTATGAATATGTCGGACTTTTGAACAACGACATTCTTTTGACCCCGAATTGGCTTGAGAATACGATTAAAGGCTTTGACATTGATGAGTCAGTCGGCATGCTTTCTCCGAGAAATAACGAGAAATGCAAACTTACGAGTAAAAATTATTTAGACGGATATGAAAAATATCTCAAAAAATTCAAAAAGCCCTTAAGATACGTAGTGACGCCATTTTTCAGTTGTGTCATTATGAAAAAAGAACTTACAGACAGAGTCGGACTTTTGGACGAAAATTTCAATCCCGCATTTTGGGAAGACAACGATTACAGTTTCAGGGCAATGTATTTGGGCTATGGGCTTGCTTATATCAATTCCGTTTTTATTTTTCACAACCACAGCACGACGAGTGCAAGCGTTGCGTCTGAAATTTCTAAAAGAAACCAAAAATATTTCTACAAAAAACACCCGCTCGGAAAGTGGATTTGGGAGCATAAACGCACAAATCTCCTGAAAGATATAAGAAGATACATCTCTGAGGGATTTGAATAAAAATGTTTTTCAAAAAATATTATCACGCCCGCTGGGTTGTTTATGAAATTTTCGGAATAAAAATCAAAAAGAAAATTAAACCGACACATATTGATACGGTGAATTTGATTTTGGGTAAAAATTTCGGCATCGGAAACAGGATTTTCGCAATCGTAAATGCAATTTACGGTTATAGCCCGAAAAACCTGAATATTTATTGGGATAAAGACGGTTGGGTCGATGAATCATTTTCTTCGTTGTTCGAGTGCAATTTTGACTGCAAAATTACGGAATATAACGACGAAGAGATTTGCAAAACTTGGAAAAATTCAAAAAACGAAAGAACGATTGAATCACCGCAAACAAACCTGTTGACGAGCGATTTGGTCGAAAGGATTTTGATTAACAACAATATTACCCCCGAAATCGAAAAAGGATTTAAGGAAATTTTTTCAAAAGTTCAACCGACAGAAAAAATCAAAAAAAGAATAAAAAGCATCAATTTGCCCGAAAAATTTGTCGCTCTTCAAATCAGAAACGCACCTGATTGGCAACTTTACGGCAGAAATGAAAGTTTAAATTCTTTTATAGAAGTAATCAAAAAATGTCCAAAAGACACTGTTTTCTATATTTCTTCAATGTCAAAAGAGGTGTCCGATTTTATAAAAGAAAATTCGGGTTGCGAAATAATCGAATTGCCCGAAAAGAACTATAAATCAATGACCGACGCCATGGCAGACCTGTAC
>CAKVJR010000118.1 GCA_934754855.1 uncultured Candidatus Melainabacteria bacterium | reverse complement strand
TATCTTGCTCACCGTTCAGAGTTCCTCAAGCAAGACTTGCTGCTGCACAAGCAGTTATCGAAAACAAATAGTTTTTGATAAAAAGTTCTTAAAAAGCGGTTGGTGATTTTTTCACCGACCGTTTTTTTTATGGAAAATTTTTATGGAAATTATCGGCACAACTATGTCTTTACGTTGATGCGGATTTGTTCCCTGTCATACTAAGGCGAAGCCGAAGTATCTGTTTTTCTCAATGTTTCTCATTCATCAGAAATAATACACATTTACCGAATAAATTTTTCCAAATCGTCACAGAATTTGTTTTTATCTTGAAAAAAACAATTCAAAGTGCTATAATTGGCGAGTAAGTTAAGGACAGTGTATGAAGATAAACAATGACATTAATAACATAAACGTACAAAACGTAAATTCAGCCAACGGTAAAAAGATTGTAAAACCGCAAGTCAACTACACGGAGAACGAAAAAGGCTTTCTGCTCCCTGATATCAGAGGCAATCAAATTTTGTTGCCTGACAATAAAATTTATGTGACGAACGGTTCTAAATATATTAATTTTAACGAAGAAAACATTTCAACAACATTGCCCGAATCATACAGAAAAATCGGTCTTTTTGCACCTGAAAAAGACCCGACGGTTATGATTGCAAGAAGAATGTATAAAAACCTCAATATGACTCAATATACCGACGACAAAACAGGTAAAAAGGTTATTCGTGGTGAAAAAAATAATTTCAATGAACAAGGTGTTTTAGACTCAAGAGAAGTCATGGAAATTGACCTCAAAAAACCGTACAAAGCAACTAAAATAGTTGAAGATTACGAACACAATACTTCAACGGAAATTAAATATTCGCAACCGTTACTTCAAAGGAAAACGATTACTGAATCAATAACAACGTTGCATAAAGACGAAAACGGCAAGGTTATCAAGACCGAACAATACACAAAATCACCTGTCAGAGGCGTTTATGATGTTACGGAAACAGACGCTGCGGGCAATAAAAAAGTTTTGGCAAAAACAACTATGAACAAAGACGGTTCATACACAATCGAAAGAAACCTTACATCTTTAGACGGAACAAAAACCGAATATAAATTTGTAACGGACAAAGAAGGCAATCATAAATCTTTGTTCTGCCAAATTACAGATGCAAACGGAAAAGTTTTATCAACAATCGACAGAAATTACGATAAAGACGGAAACTTAACAAAATCAACGGTTAACGGCAACAAATACACAACCGAACGTAACGGAAAAGAAGTTACCATCACAAACCAAACAAAAGGCGAATCCGTCACAATGACATCTGAAGATTTTACTGCAACTCCTGAAACAAGAGCATTTTTAGAACAAGCCGCACCGAACAGAAGTTACACAACAACAGATGTTACGGACAAACTCTTCGACCAACTTCCGACAGATACTCTTTTCACAATGCATAACAACATCAAGGAAATTATGCCGTTGAAAGACGATTTGGATTCAGCATTCGTAGGAATTCATGACTTTTTGATGTGCAAAACCGATAACTTTGTTATCAATCACGAATTGGGTCACAGCAAAGATGCAGTCAGAGTACCTGAAGATGCTAATTTGATGGACAAAGAGGTTGTAAAGAACTTGAAAAGAAACGTTATTGCTGACACAACCGCTTTCAGAACGGCGTATGCAGAAGAAAAAGCCGCTTTCATTAAAGCATTCCCCGATTACAAGGAAAAATTAGTCGGCTACTTTATTTTCAGCCCCGATACGAAACCGCAAAGAGGAAGAAAAGAAACAGTCGCAGAATCTAATGCTATCAACGGCTTAACTCCTGAAGAACCGGCAGCAATTGCAATGAGAACAATCCTTTTGCAACAATTCTTCCCTCGCTCGATTGCAGAAGTTACAAAACTTACCAACCCGATTGCAAGAGCAGAATTGCTGATTAACAACCAACAAAACTTTGAAAATCAACAAAAGGCTGAATAAAAAATGTAAAAATTAAATCCTCGGTTTTAACGACCGAGGATTTTTTGTTGGAATTATTTTTGAATGTATTTCAAAATCTCTTCAACATGCCCGTTGATATCGATATCACGCCATGCCTTTTCGATTTTGCCGTCTTCTCCGAGAAGAAATGTCGAGCGTTCAATGTCAAAATCCTTTTTATCACCTGAAATTTTTTCTTTCAAAACCTCAAATTTTTCGGCAAGTTTATGCTCAACATCGGCAAGCAGCGGGAAATTAAGATGATATTTTTTCTTAAATTCCTCATGACTTTTAACATCATCAGAACTTACACCAATAACCACCGCATATTTTGACAATTTTTCAAGATTGTCCCGAAAACTCTTCGCCTCTTCCGTACAAATCGGGGTATCATCTTTCGGATAAAAATATAAAACGACTTTTTTGCCGCCAAAATCAGCCAAAGTAAACTCTTTAACCGCACCGTCTTTGTCAATTCCTTGTAATTTAATGTTGTTCATTTTGTATCTCCTTTTTAGGCAGATTAAATTTTCCAAACAACACTTAAATCACCAACCCGACTATCCTCAGGTACAATTACTTTTTTCCCCTAAATAAAAAAGTCATCGGCGAAAGTATGAAGGAGAACACCGATGACAACCGAGAAAGTTAGGATTACCTAACAAAGTTATAATAATATACTTTAAGCAAAAAGTAAACAAAATTTGCAAGGCTTGCTTAACATTATTTAATAAAACAGGGGGGAAATCGGCAAAAAACTTAAAAAATTTCAACAAACACTTACAATTTAGGAACAAAAGTAGTATAATCAGAAGAGTCGATAAGATGAGGATTAAATTATTTTTTCCAAGTTAAAAGGATTTTTCGATAAAATTGAACAGGTTGATGCGAACATCTCGTCCGTAAGTTCCGATGTTTACAAGCGGAACCTCGAACTTGAACATGAAATCAAGGAAAAAACGGAAGAGTTGAACAAGGCAAACAACACCTTGCTCACGATGAGCAATATTTGGGATATGATGAATTCGTCGGAACCTTTGACTAATGTACTGGATTCGATTGTGCACTCAATGCAAGAGCAAATGGGGTATATTAATACTCTCGTTTTGACGAAAGAGCATGACAAGCAAGGGGATTTTTTCCTTGTAAAATCGCACGCTGACAGTAAAGTTTTGCAAAAAGCATTAAAAGAAAATTCATTTATCGACATTAAAAATTTCCGCATTCCTTGGAGAGATGATGTTATTTTGACGCAAGCCCTCAAGGAGCGTACAATCAAGAGTACGTCCGATATCGGGTCGGTTATTCATAAAGTTTTAGAAAATTTGGAATACGAGTTTGTACAAGGTATTGTCCGTTCAACGGACAGCAAATCGGTTATTGTTGTTCCTCTTTTCCGCAGAAAAAATGAAATGCAGGAGAAAGAAGAATTTGGCTGTATGCTCGTATTTTCGCAAATTTCAGCAAGTACAGAAAATGAAATTAAGTTTTTGACATTGTTCGCAAACCAAATCGAACTTGCCATAACAATTGCTGGCTTGTTTGAAGAAGTCCGAAAGCAAGCGGTTACGGACCCGTTGACGGGATTGTACAACCGACGTTACTTTGAAGAAAATATCAACAGAGAAGCAGAACGTGCATTGAGATTAGGTCAGCCTTTCTCGTTAATTTCACTTGACCTTGACCACCTCAAAGTCATTAACGATACTTACGGTCACCAATACGGAGATGTGGCAATCAAAACGATTTCAAATGTTTTGAAAAAGCAGGCACGTTCAATTGATGTTCCGGCAAGAATTGGCGGCGAAGAGTTTAACGTAATGCTTCCGGGGGTAGATTCTTACGGAGCAATGATAGCCGCAGAACGTATCAGAGCGGCGATTGAGGCAACTCCTTTGGAAAAAATCGGAAACGTTACGGCAAGTATCGGCGTTGCAACGTTTTTGGAACACAGTAAAAATGTTTTTGATTTAACGGAACTTGCAGACCAAGCAATGTATCGTGCAAAAATCAACGGTCGTAACCAAGTTCAAATGACACAAAAACAAATCGAAAAAAATTGGCAAAAGGTTGCAGTCAATGCATTTTTGGATATTGTATCGAAACAACGTGTCCAAATTCCGCCCGAACTTGCAGGCGATATCACGGCTCGCTTGAGTGCGGTTTCTTCGACGGAAAAAGGGGCAAAAGAGGTTATTTACTCGGTTGTTGATATTTTGACCCAATCGTACAATTCGACTTATCAAAGCGGATTTACGAAGTCAAAATTGCACTTGGCTGTCAAATTGGCAAAAAATATGAACATGTCAGCAGAAGATATCGACAAATTAAAAATTGCCGTACTTCTTTATGACATCGGAAACATCATGATTCCTGAAAATATTTTCAAAAAAGAAGATTCTTTGACGGAAGATGAGAAAAAACTTATAAGAAAACACCCCGTAATTGCGGCACGAGAGATTTTAAGCCCGATAAGCAGTATTCAAGATGTCATTCCGATTATCGAAAAACACCACGAAAATTGGGACGGTTCAGGATACCCGGGCAAAGTTTCAGGAAAAGATATTCCGCTCGGCTCGCAAATTATTTTGCTTATCGACGCATACTACGCATTGACACAGGACAGACCTTACAGAAAAGCGTTCTCGATTGATAAAGCGTTGGAAATTATCCAACAAGGTGCAGGCACAAAATGGAGCAAGGAACTCGTTGAAAAATTCATTCCCTTGATTAAACACGATGACAGGGAATAACGACCACCTCATAACTGCACTTTATCAGTGGCTTTCGACGTTCGACGACAAGCCCGTCCTTAAAGATACCTCTAAAATTTATAGGGTAAAATACGATTGTTATTTGGAAAGCAGCGTCCGTGAACCCTTGTCTTTTACTGTTTTTGAACTTTCGGACAAGGGAGAATTGATGATTGACAACACTCAAAGACTGCTTGAGAGCCAAGCGGCGTTTTTTGTTTTCGTAAATCCACGTACAGGGTGGGTTTTCGCCATTAAAAATACTCTCGAAAATCAAAAAAAACTTGTCCAACAACAACCTATCCAAAACTTTAAAATTAAAATCGTGACATAAAACGATTGCGTAAATCACACATTCATCGTCATTCTGAAGAACAAGTGAGCAGAGTGCTGAAAACGTCATTCTGAAGACGAACGAAGTGAAGACGTGGCAATCCAGTGTTTACTCACTCATCAAAAGCGTAGGGTCGACTTCAGTCGACCAATACATTTCTATGATTTGATAATTTATAAAAATTTTTCTTTAGGTACTTTTGGCGGCAAAAGTACCGCAAAACCGCCCGCTGCAACTGCGTGACTTGTTTTGTAAACTCAACTTGAGCGGCTAAACTCGCTACGCTCAGACAGTAGCCGCTTTGAAGTTGTTTCGTCAACCAA
>CAKVJR010000117.1 GCA_934754855.1 uncultured Candidatus Melainabacteria bacterium | reverse complement strand
GGTTATGGGCGAATGATAAAGTTACTCGATAAAATTAAAACTGCACAAAATCGAGAGGTCGAACTTTTGGAAATGACCTCGACTTCAAAAAACAAAACAGTCTTGTTGATTGGCGTTTTTCATGGTGATGAACCGCAGGGTGAATTTTTGATAAAAAAATTTATTGAAACGAAAAAAGCCCCTTGTAAAAACCGAACTATTATTATTCCGTGTTTAAACCCTGACGGTAAGGCTTTAGGGACAAGACAAAATTCTAACGGGGTTGATTTGAATAGAAATTTTCCGACAAAAAACCGAAAAATGCTTGAAGATAAACATTATTTTTGCGGTGACTCGGCGGCGAGTGAGGTTGAAACCCGCTTTATGATTGATGTTTTGGAAAAATATAAACCCGATTTTATTCTGTCGCTTCATGCACCTTATCGGGTTGTTAATTACGACGGAGATGCAAAGTTTTATGCTGAAAAATTGTCTGAAATTACAGGCTATCCCGTTGAAGAGGATATCGGGTATGAAACTCCCGGAAGTTTTGGCACTTATGCAGGCAAGGAAAGAAATATTCCGACGATAACATTGGAACTTCCCGAGGATAAATCTGATGAGGATTTGTGGGAAGAAGTTAAGGGAATTTTCGATTTTTGCACAGATGAAATATAGATTTTACGCCACAAAATGAGTTTTTGTAACATCTTTGTTGCATGGTTTACTCAAACGGCAATTTTGTGGTATTATTTACCCGAACAAGTAAAAAAGGAAAAAAATAGATGATTTCTGTAAACGATTTAAAAACAGGTTTAACACTTGAATTAGATAACGGACTTTGGTCAGTTATCGAGTTTTTACACGTAAAACCCGGTAAAGGTGCAGCGTTTGTAAAAACAAAATTGAAAAAGATTGAAACAGGTCAAGTAGTTGAAAGAACTTTCAGAGCAGGTGAAAAAGTTGCGAAAGCACAACTTGATAAGAAAGAAATGCAATATCTTTACAAAGAAGGTAATGACTTTGTAATGATGGATATGGAATCTTATGAACAAATGAACATTCCTGCTATACATATCGGTGACGGCGTAAAATACCTTAAAGAAAACATGAACGTTATGGTATTGTTGCACGATGGCAAAATCATCGGTGTAGATATTCCGAACCATGTAGAATTGACCGTTACAGATACTCCTCCGTCAGAAAGAGGTAACACTTCACAAGGCGGTACAAAACCTGCAACTCTTGAAACAGGTGCAGTTGTTCAAGTACCTTTCTTGGTAATGAACGGAGATGTCATTAGAGTAGATACAAGAACCAACGAATATCTTGGTAGAGTATAGGTATAATTGATATGAATTTTGAAACAGATTACATTAAGAAACTTGCGAAGATTTTATCGGATAACGATTTGACTGAAATTTCGCTCGGAAGCGGAGAAGAATCAATCGTAATCAAAAGAGATAAAGAATCTTCCCACGTTGTGACAGAGGTAATGCCGTTGTCACAATGTGTTCAGCCGTTACCTCAACAACCCCAACAGCCTCAAGCACCTGTTGCGGTTGAAGAACCTGCGGCTCCCGAAACACCAAAAGGAACTCCTATTGTTTCACCTATGGTTGGAACGTTTTATGCTGCACCTTCTTCGGAAGATCCTCCGTTTGTCAGCGTCGGCGATACGATTACAAAGGGTCAGGTCGTTTGTATCGTAGAAGCGATGAAGTTGATGAACAAAATCGAATCTGATGTTGCAGGAAAAATTGTTAAAATTTGCGTTGAAAACGGTAAACCCGTTGAATACGGACAAGTTTTAATGTATGTAGAATAATTATAAAAGTTAACAAATTGCACTATTTTAGGGAAAATTTCCGAAAATAGTGCAAAATGTTATTGAGGAAAAAACATGTTCAAAAAAGTTTTAATCGCAAACAGAGGCGAAGTAGCAGTAAGAGTAATTCGTGCTTGCAGAGAAATCGGTATTCCGACAGTAGCGGTTTATTCAGATGCTGATGCGGATTCGCTCCACGTAAGTTTGGCGACAGAGGCATATTGTATCGGACCGGCAGAGAGTGCAAAAAGTTATTTGAACATTCCTGCTATCATTTCGACAGCATTGATTTCAGGTGCTGATGCAATTCACCCCGGATACGGATTTATGTCGGAAAGGGCAGATTTTGCTGATATTTGTGCTCAACACGGTTTTGCATTTATCGGACCTACTGCCGAATCAATCAGAAAAATGGGTGATAAGGCACAGGCTCGTGACACAATGAAGAGCAAAGATATTCCGATTACTCCCGGAACAGATATCATTACAGATATCAAAGCTGCAAAGAAAATTTGCAGAAAAATCGGCTACCCTGTAATTGTTAAGGCAACAGCAGGCGGTGGCGGAAAAGGCATGAGAATTGTCGAAAAAGAAGAGGATTTGGAAGAAAACATTGTTTTCTGTAAAACAGAGGCTCAAAGATTTTTCGGTAATCCTGCCGTATATATTGAAAAATATCTTGTAAATCCAAGACACATTGAAGTTCAAATCCTTGCGGATAAATTCGGAAATGTTGTATATCTTGGCGAACGTGATTGTTCAATCCAAAGACGTCACCAAAAATTGATTGAAGAAGCACCTTCTCCCGCAGTTAGTGAAAAAATCAGAGAAAAATTGGGTAAAACAGCGGTTAGAGTAGCAAAAGCCGTCAAATACGAGGGCGTTGGTACGGTTGAATTTTTGCTCGATAAAAACAATGATTTTTATTTCATGGAAATGAATACAAGATTGCAGGTTGAACACGGTATTTCTGAAATGATTACGAACATTGATATTGTTCGTGAACAAATCAGAATTGCAGCAGGCTTGCCGCTTTCGATTACACAACGTGACATTGCGATAAAAGGTCACGCTATCGAATGCAGAATTAACGCAGAAGACCCCGACAGAAACTTCTTACCTGCGGCAGGAACCATCACAGGTTACATTGCCCCCGGTGGGTTTGGCGTCAGAGTTGATTCTCACGTATATTCAGGTTATAAAATTCCGCCTTATTACGATTCAATGATTAGTAAACTCATGTGTTGGGCTCCGACTCGTGAGGAGGCAAGAAGAAGAATGTATCGTGCGTTGAAAGAGTACGTTATTACAGGCGTTAAGACAACATTGCCGTTCTATCAAGACTTGATTGAAGATGAAGTCTTTACGGAAGGCAAATTCGATACTGGATTTTTGGAAGATTACAACAAGCGAAGAGCGGAAAGAAATCAGAAAAATTCTTAGTTTAAAAGGGAAAACATGAAAAAGATTATCAGTTTTTTGTTAATTTTTTCAATGTTACAACAGTGTTCGTTACCGGCGTATTCTGCTGTATGGCGTGGACATGCCGAAATTACGGATACAAAACGACCTGAACAACAAGAAATTTTTACGGGCAAAATCGAAAAGATTGAGCAAAAAGAAGTCATCAAAATGGTCGTTTCGCAAGTTTTACAAGGCGGAACGACTTTTGAGGGCGATGAATTTTTTGCAGAAGTTTCATCGGACGTTGAAGGCGGTGGCGGTGTTCTTTTGCCTGTCGGAACGCTTGCTCACGGAACTGTCAGAAATATTGTTGACCCCAAACGAGGGGGACGTGACGGTTGGATTGAGGTGAAATTCGATTCTTTAATCACTCCTGACGGACGGGAAATTCCTATTGATGCAACGATGTCCACAAAAAATTCTGTCCCCAAATCAGTTGCAAAAACTGTCGGCATTGACTCTGCTTATACCGTAACAGGCAGTGTTGTCGGCGGTTTTACGGCATTAAATCTTTTCGGAATTGAGGGTGCTGTTGCAAGTCAGGGCTATACAATTTTAGGCGGATTGGCGGCAGGTGCCGCAATGGGGCTTGTTATGAGCATTGTCCGTAAGGGAAAAGGCGTTTTGATTTCCCGAGGGGACGAGATTAAAGTGACAATGACAACCGATGTAGCTCTTCCTGTTATAAAAAAAGATGCGTTTAAACAGGAAGAAATTAAATATGACGGCTTAGACGTTGATATCACTGATTTGTGGCTTGTTAAAGACCCGTTCGGCGTCAGAAATACCTTTGAACTTACTCTTGATGTCAAAAATGCGTCCGACCACAATTTTACTGCATTTGACGTTGCTGTTATAAATGATTTGAACAGAAAATTTTATCCCGCTTTGTTTTTTAATGATGCAATGCCTTTTTCTAAAATGAAATCGGGTTCGCAGGTCAAAGGGAAATTGTATTTCTCGGTAGATGACCCGAAACGCCATCATTGGCTTGTTTTTTATGACAGAACGACGAGAAAACCGCTCGCTAAAATTTCTATCGATAACGCAAAACAACAACTCGGTATAAATTTTGACAAAAAAAGAAGTAAAAAATCTAAAAAATAATTGAAAAAGCCCCCAAAATCGGGGGCTCTTTTCGTGTGTGGTGTGTTTGTGTTTGAAAGAGTCTTTTTTATTTTTTAAACTTTTTTCATACTCTCTCTTTTGTTTTTATTAATATAGAACTTTTTGTAAAAAATTGCAAGTTTTTAAGTGTATTTTTTACAATTTATATTAAAATTTATTTACATTCAAATTTAAGTACTGTAAAATATACGAGAGAAAGGTTGAAAGAATGTTCAGATTTTTAACTTCAGGCGAATCGCACGGTATATCGTTAAATGTAATAATTGATGGAGTTCCTGCGGGAATTGACATTGATATGGATTATGTAAACTCTTGGCTTGCAAAGCGTCAGGTCGGATACGGTCGAGGCGGAAGAATGAAAATCGAAACGGATAAAGCCTTTATCAAATCAGGTGTAAGGCTTGGCAAAACGACAGGTGCTCCGATTGCAATCGAGATTGTAAATCGTGATTTTGAAAATTGGAAAATCCCGATGTCGTCCTCGCCTGTTGAGATGACAGATGAAAATGTCGAAAAAATTTTGGCAAAAGAAATTACGAATGTTCGTCCGGGGCATGCTGATTTTGCAGGTGCAATAAAATATAATCAAGATGATGTCAGAAATATCCTTGAGCGTTCGAGTGCGAGGGAAACGGCTGCAAGAGTTGCGGTTGGTGCTATTGCAAAGTCGATTTTGAAAGAATTTGGTATTGAGGGATTTTCGCATGTTTTGCAAATCGGCTCGATTAAGGTTGATGAAAATATTGTTCCCGATTTAAAAACTATTGAGGGAAATGACCTCAGAGTGGCTGATTTAAAGGCTTATGACTTAATGAAAGCCGAAATTGATAAGGCAAAAGAAGAGGGTGACACTTTGGGTGGAAAAGTTGAAGTGATTTACTCGAATTTGCCTGTCGGCTTGGGTTCTCACGTTCAGTGGGACAGAAAATTGGACGGTCAAATTGCTCAGGCTGTTATGAGTATTCAGGCGGTTAAAGCGGTTGAAATAGGCATGGGCGTTGATG
>CAKVJR010000116.1 GCA_934754855.1 uncultured Candidatus Melainabacteria bacterium | reverse complement strand
ACTGTTTTTTCTTTACTTTTGAATTATGCCGTTTAACAGGTGTCAATATCATTACCGAAACTTCTTATTCACTTAGGCTATTTGTAAATTGTGGAAAAATTTATAAAAAGTTGTATAATAGACGGAGTACAGTTAAATAGAGATGAAATCATGCCAACAATATATGTAACAGATGTAACCAATCGTGACGGCGTTCAAACTTCACGATTAGGTCTTGCAAAATTACAAAAAACTATTATCAACCTAATGTTGAATAATATGGGTATAACCCGCTCAGAGTTCGGATTTCCGACTACTCGGCACGAACTTAATTATTTGAACGGAAACCTCGAATTGGTTGACAGAGGTGTATTTGATAAAACTATTCTTTCGGGTTGGATAAGAGCGTTGCCTGCTGATGTAATGCTTTCTTTTCAAAATGTTCCGAGATTGAAACACGTCAATCTTTCTCAATCAACTTCAAAACAAATGATTGAGGGAAAATATCAAGGTAAAAAAACTCCCGAAGATATCATCAAATCTACTTGTGAAGCAGTTGAAACGGCACTTTCCTGCGGTGCAATTACCGTCGGTGTCAATGCGGAAGATGCTTCAAGAACAGATATGGAATTTTTATTGAAATTCGGTCAGGAAGTCAAAAAAGCAGGTGCTCACAGACTCAGATACTGTGATACTTTGGGCTATGATGACCCCAAAACGGCTTATGACAGAATTAACACACTCGCAAAAGAACTCAAAATCCCTATTGAAACACATTTTCATAATGATTTGGGAATGGGTGTTGCCTGCTCTGTAATGGGGGCAAAAGGTGCTATTGACGGAGGTGTTGACACATATATCAATACCGCAATTAACGGTATGGGAGAAAGAGCGGGAAATGCCGATTTGGTATCCTGTATTTTGGCAATTATGAAGTCGAGCGGATTTTCTAAAAAATACAAATTGGACGAAAATATTGACCTTTCAAAATGTTGGAAATTGGCAAAATATACATCAAAATCATTTGGCGTTCCGATTCCGATAAACCAACCCGCAGTAGGCGATAACGCTTTTGCTCACGAATCGGGCATTCACGCTGACGGTGCGTTAAAGGACAGAAGAAATTATGAACTTTATGATTTTGAAGAATTAGGTCGTGGAGAACCTGAAATCGTTGAAACGGGCAGACAAATTACAGTCGGTGAATACGGCGGTATTAAAGGTTTTAGAAATGTTTATCTTAATCTTGAATTGGAATTTAAAGATGAAGATGAAGCAAGAACGATTTTGGAACTTGCAAGATATGCAAACGTTCATACTCAACAGCCTTTGACCGCAAGCGAATTAAGATTTATATACTATTATCCTGATGTTGCCGCAAAAATTATGACGGTAACACCTTATTATGAACCGAAAGGCGAGTTGTTGAAACGTTTAAGAACAACAGCAAGCCCGATTTTGGTAGTATAGGAGAACTTATGGGAAGAACTTTAGCAGAAAAAATAATTTCAGCACACACTGAAAATCCTGTAAAAGCAGGTGATTTGTGTATTGCAAAGGTTGATGTAACTGCCGTTCAAGACGGTACGGGACCTTTGACAATCAGCGAATTTAAAAAATTGGGAATTGCAAAACCTGCAAACCCCGAAAGAATGATACTTTTCATTGACCACGCAACCCCGTCACCGAGAAAAGAACTCTCAAATTCTCACATGGTTATGCGTCAATTCGCAAAAGAAACGGGAGCCGTTCTCTCAGAAGGTGGAACAGGCGTTTGTCACCAAAGATTGGTCGAACAATATGTCAACCCCGGAGAAATCCTCTGCGGTGCGGATTCTCACACTTGTACATCAGGTGCATTGGGTGCTTTCGCTACGGGCATGGGAAGTACAGACGTTGCAGTTGCTTCTGCCTTGGGTAAAACCTGGCTTAAAGTTCCTCAATCTTTTAAAGTTGTCATTGACGGTGTTTTGTCGCACGGCGTTTATGCAAAAGATTTGATGTTGACGTTAATCGGTATGATTGGTGCTGACGGTGCAACTTATAAGGCATTGGAATTTACGGGTTCAACAATCGATAATATGACAATGTCAGAGCGTTTCACATTGGCAAATATGGCGGTTGAAGCGGGTGCAAAATGCGGTCTTTTTGCAACAGATGAAAAGACTTATGAATTTTTGCAAAGCCGTCACCGTGAATATGCTTTCAAAAAGGTTACTTTTGACGAAGATGCAGAATATGAAAGAGTTATAAATATTGACGCATCGACGATTGTTCCGATGGTATCTTGCCCGCACACGGTTGATAATGTTAAGCCGGCAAGCGAACTTGGCGACGTTAAAATTGATCAGGTATTTATCGGAAGTTGCACAAACGGTCGTATAGAAGACTTGCGAATTGCCGCTAAAATCCTCAAAAAACAAAAGGTTCACCCTGATGTAAGATTGATTATCGCCCCCGCATCGAGAGATGTTATGATGCAAGCATTGCGTGAGGGTTTGATTGAAATTTTGACATACGTCGGTGCATCGATTATTCCCCCCGGATGCGGACCTTGCGTCGGTGTTCACGCAGGAATTTTAGGCGACGGAGAGGTTTGCCTTTCTACTCAAAACAGAAACTTCAAAGGCAGAATGGGCAATCCCGAGGGTAAAATTTACCTTTCATCACCTGCCGTTGCGGCTTATTCAGCAGTTTGCGGATATATTGCGGATCCGTCAGAAATTTTATAAGGAGAAAAAATGTTAAAAGGTAAGGCTTGGAAATTCCCTGATAATATATCAACTGACCATATCGCTCCCGGTCGTTTGTTCCACTTGCGTTCAAATTTGCCCGAGTTTTCAAAACACGTTTTAGAAGATGCTGACCCTGAATTTGCATCAAAAGTCCAAAAAGGTGACTTCGTCGTTGCAGGTTCAAATTTCGGTCTTGGCTCTTCCCGTGAACACGCTCCGCAAATTATCAAACTTTCGGGCGTAAGTGCCGTAATTGCAAAATCTTTTGCAAGAATTTTTTACAGAAATGCAATCAATATCGGTCTGTTGCTTCTTGAATGTGATACCGACGGAATTGACGCTCAAGACGAAATTGAAGTCGATGTCAGAGATGGTGTTATCAAAAACTTAACAAAAAATACAGAAATTAAGTTCAAACCTCTTCCTGAAGTTATGATTAAACTTCAACAAGACGGCGGTTTAATCGAACATATCAAAAAACACGGCGATTTTAAGTTGACTTAATTGCTTAAAAAAACTTAATATTAACCCTCAGTTCTATAAAACTTTCAAAAAATAATTATTTCGATTGATTAACAATTCTTAATAATTTGTAATAATAGACTTGTCAGGCAATGGAGATAAGTGAAAGTGAATTTAAACGAGGAATGTTTATTACAATACTTGGCAAACATGAACAGTTCGTCAAGTTTTGTTATGGATTGTGGGGTTGGTAGTGAAATTTTTGATTGTCCCGAGTATAATGAAGTAGCATGGCTATTCAATTAATACGAAGGAAGAATAAGTGAAAATTTCAAAAATTAAAGATTTTTTTTCAAACAATAAGAATTTGTTTAAATACACATTTCTTATTGTTTTTGTTTTGTTAATACTTTCTGTTTTGGCGTTAAGAAGTGGTTTTGGCAATTTCCTGACCACGATGGAATTAAAGACTTTTGATTTAAGACAGTCTGTAATTGCCGATAAAAAGGCTGTTTCTGATGATATCAGAATTATAACAGTTGATGATGAAAGTTACGAGTATGTAATTAACAAATATGGTGAATGGCCTATTCCGAGAGCGGTTTATGCGAATATTTTGGATTATGTTGAATCGCAAAACCCTGCGGTTGTCGGATTTGATTTGTTGTTTGTTCATTCAATGAAGAATAACAAAAACAGTGATGACAAACTTGGTGCGGCGTTTAAAAAATATGACAATGCTTTTACCGCTATAAACTTTGATGACAGAGATTTTACGGTAAGAAAGCCTGTTGTTCTTCCGAGAGAAATTTCGCATGACCTTGAAAAGGCAAACACGAATATTCCGATTTATAAAAATTGCAGAGCGATTATCCCTCAAATTTTGGATAACACAAAAAATATCGGACATATTAACACATCGAAAGATGATGACGGTATTACGAGAAGAATTACGTTGACGGTCGGCTATCCTGTTTACAAATATGAAAACGGTAATTATGAACCGATGGAAGTTCGTTATTATGACTATATGACGTACAATATGTTCAAGAAGTTTGCGAATAATCAAAATCCGATATATTCTGCGGCTGAAAAGCCTGTAATGCTCAATTGGTATGGGGAAACAGGGCTTGAAGATAAGAAGAACTTTAAATACATTCCTATGTGGAAAGTTATTGAGTCGATGGAAAACGGTAAGGACAAACTTCCTGTCGACACGTTCAAAAATAAGGTTGTTTTTGTCGGAACAAGCGTATTTTCGTTGTCTGATATCAAGAGCGTACCGACGTCAAAATATATGCCGGGGGTTGAAGTTCACGCAACATTGTTCAACAACTTGATGGACAATTCGTTTATTCAGCCTGCTAACGATGTTGTAAATATCATAATTTCGCTTGTACTTGCGGGAATTGTAGCATTTTTATGCTTCTATTGTTCCTCTGTTGCAGTTGCAGCGGGCATTTCTCTTGTATTAATTATCGGTTATCTTATGTTCTCAACATTGATTATGCAATGTGCGAATGTTTGGATTTGGACTGTTTTGCCTGTTCTTTTGACAATTATTGCGATAATTGCGGTTTATGTTACAAAATATATTCTCAAATCAAGAGATTTTGAATTGACTTATAAACTTGCAACGACGGACGGTTTGACAGATTTGTACAATCACAGATTTTTCCAAGATCAGGTCAGACTCTGTATCGCAGATTGCAGAAGATATGACAGACATTTTTCGTTGATTATGATTGATATCGATTTCTTCAAAAAATTCAACGATACATACGGTCACCAAGCAGGCGATGCGGTATTGAGAGGGGTTGCTCACACTTTGAAACGATGTGTAAGAAGTTCTGATATTGTTTGCAGATACGGTGGCGAAGAAATGGTCATTATCCTTAAAGATACGGGCTTTGATGAAGCAACTGCAATTGCTGAAAAAATTTGTAAGACAATTGCCTCAAAACCGTTCAGAATTGCCCCTGATACGGAAAAGCAGGTTACAATCAGTTTGGGTGTTGCAACATTCCCCGAGTGCGGTGTTGAACCTCAAGAGATGATTGAATTTGCCGACAAAGGACTTTATGCCGCAAAAGAAAACTGTATAAACCAAGTCGGAAAGGTTAAAATAGATAAATAATTTCAGAATTTAACAAAAACATGGTACAATCTTCAAAAAAGAAGGTTGTACTTTTTTATGAAAAAGTTTTTAAAATTTTTAATCGTTTTTATAATTTTGTTGGTCGTTATTGAGGGGGCATCTTATGTTACTTATTCAATAAAGTGGAGAGATGCGATAAAAACTCAATGGGATAACGGTAATAA
>CAKVJR010000115.1 GCA_934754855.1 uncultured Candidatus Melainabacteria bacterium | reverse complement strand
GTTTTGGAGTTTCGCCCGTTAAATATTCTGACCATAGGGTTGGGAATTGGGATTTCACGTATTCCGTACCGTCAACGGGGAGAGCATTTTCAGGCACCCAATCCGCCGAACAAATACAAGCAAAAATCGTCCCGATTGGCACGGTTCCGTTATTGTATTTTAAGTGCATTAAACAATCGTTAAGCACATCAGGATCATACGAAGAAATACCGGCAACCGTTGGGTTATCGGTCCAGCCATAATTATTTGTCATAAGCACCGCCTTAATATCCGATTATCTGTACATCTACCTGAGCCGTTGTTTTTTCGCCACTGTTTTTTATGGCAAAAATCTTTGCAGACTCGACTGTTTTATCCGTAATTATGGCGAATGCGGAAATATTTTCCGTAACCGTCGCAACGATTTTCGGCTCGGCGTAAAATCCGATTTCCGAATAATCCAACACCGCACCGTTTTCCGCATCTTCTATTTCAAGCGAATAATGAGCCTTTTTATCAGGCACATCAATATAAGCCGTACAATTTTTCACATAAGAATATTCCCCGTTTTCGCTCGTCAAAATAAATTTGAATTGAAAATATCGAAAAGAATATTCACCCTCGGTAAATTTTGTAAACTCGCATTGTGCAAGTTTTTCTTCTGTATCAGAACATCTGAAAAATATATCAAATGAGCCGAAAATTTCTTTTTCGAGCGAAACTTTAGAGCGAAAAACTTTTCCCAAATCGAAAGACTCACTGACGAAGGTACCGTTTTCTCTTGCGACACCCCAAATCCTATGCACAGCAAGTTTTTCAACCTCTTTATTATCCCATTTTGTGTCAATTTTTTGCCAAAACATTTCTTTGGGTTTTAATTTCAAAATATTTTGGTAAATTTTTGTTCCGTCAAAAGTTCCGTCCGTCGTCAAAACATTTTGAGCCAAAATAATATTCGATTCGGGGATACTTTCGACGTAAATCAAGTCAGTAGCAGGATTTTGGGAATAATTATATCCGTTAAAAGCCTTAATCATAAAATGATGCAAGCCGCATCGGGTAATTTTTGACGAATAAAAATCGCCAGAAATGCCTCTGCCAACAACATTCCCCATTTTCCAATCCATTCCTTCACGAATTTCATATTTCAGATTGTCTTTTTGCGACCACGAAAAATTGAAAGTATTTGTCGATTGAACGACATTAAAATTAATGACATCATCGGGGAAATGATAAAAATCAGAATTTTTCGTTACCAACACGTGTGGCTCAAACCCGCTCACCGCATCAGAATACAACCTTTCGTCGTAAGTTTGCCAATCGACGGTAAAAGTTCCAGCCCCATCGTCCGTAATCTGCGTAACCTTGACTTTATAACCGTTTAAGCCCATCAAGGCACTGTCAAATTTAATAACATCTCCGACTTCAAGGTCAAATGCTCTAAAATCGGTATCAAACGAACCGAAATACGGCTGTAAACTCTTGCTGTTCAAGTAATACCAAGCCAAACGGCTCGCCTGATGAAAGTTCGTACAAGAATAAATATCGACCGAATATTCAACGGGGACACCGCTTCGGCGTTCTTCCAACTCGGCAAATGCCTCAACCTTTTGCCACTCGTGCTTTCGAGAGATATAAACCGTTTTTAAAATGTCATAATGTTCTTCGTTCGGAACCGTTTTAAAAATTTCATTTGAAATATCTTCCGCCTTAAAAACCTTAGAAACAATTTCGGGTTTATCAATTTTGCACTGAAGCAAACCGTTTTTGAAAAACAAACCGCCACGGCAGGAACGATAAATTTCATCAAGCAAAGTTCTGACACTCGTTTGAACATCAAAAACCATATTAAACGTAAATCTCGGTTGCGTTGCGGTGATTGTTTTTCCGTTGGAATCAAGCGTTCTGTAAGAAACCAATTCATCACAATAAGCAGCAGATTCGATGAAACTTTGTATATCAAAAAGTTCCAAAACTGCCTCGTCATCAAGCACCGAATCATCATTCAGCCCTAAACCAAGCCCATTATATGCCGTTAAAAAATCAAACAAAACCCATACGGGATTTTCGCTATATTGCACTGTATAAGCGGTTTCCGAGGAATAAACCCGAACTTTTTTGCCACGAACAACTGTCGTAACATTAAAATCTGACCCGATTTTTTGGGAATGATTTGTCGAAATAGCAAGATACGCAACGTTTTTGAGCGAACCGACAGTTTTGACTTTATCATAATGCGTCACCCCCGAAACAAACGCCGGAACGCCTTGAGTCGAGGTGCCCAAAAATTTCTGCACAGAGCAGCCGGAAATCGACGAAATAGGGATATCATTGAGTTTTATCTCAGTAAAATCAGCAATTTCGCCCTCGGAAAAAGCAATAATTTTTTGGGTATAATTATCATTTGATTTTTGCCACAACAAATTTCCCGCAACCTGAACAGTCCCGTATATCAACGGCAGCGGCATATCAGGATCGGTTTGCGTATATTGAGTTCCCTGATAACTCGGCGAGGCGGACATACCTTTTTTCGACGAGGAAAGAAGTTTTTTGGAGAAAGCCCCCGCCGCTATTGCAATTCCGCCATAAACAAATCTCGATATCGACGACGAACTGCCCGCAAAAATATTTTTAACAATATTAAAAACACCCTTGACGATTTTTGTCGCCAAAGTGATTAATGCACGAATTGCCATAAAACCTACCTATTCACACGAAAAACCTTGAAATCTCTGAACAATTTTAGCCGACCGATTTGCAAAGTATGTCCACGAAAAACATGAATAATTTTTCCGAATTGCCAAAAAATTGCGACGTGCAATTCGTTCTTAAACCTTGTAACGACGATATCTCCCGCCTGATAAAATTCATCATCGGTAACTTCTCGACAATGCTCTTTAATTTTTTCGCAACCCCACCAATAATTTTGGTCATCGTCTTCTGAACGCAAACGATAGCGAGGCTTTTCGGGATAAAGAAATTGCACGGGGTAAAAACAACCCTGATAAGTGCCGTCATCATTGAACATTTCATAAGGGCGACCGATTTGTTTCAATAATTCTTCGATTTTGTTTTCCATAAATTTTCCTCTAAACTTTTACGACCGCTTCCATAACGCAACTCGGGAAACCCCTGAAATTGCTTGCATTGCCCAAGTCTGAGCATCTTTGAAACGTTCTGTCGCAAGTCGTTGCCTCACCCGAATAACCGCAGCGGCAATCCTTGAAACGCCTTACCTGACAGGTTGGACGGAATTTTATCATCGGAGCCAATTTTTCATAACCCCCAAGTTCCGTTTCAATGTCAATCGTCGCTTTTTCAAAATCAAGGCTCAAGTTGTTACAACGCCCGCTATACAAGACTTTTTGGCAATTTGAAATCAATTCGTTCGTATTAACATTCAAAAATACCAACGTCAAAACCGCAAATGCATTTGTAATAACATCGCCCCGATTGCCAATAATTCCGCTAATTCCGAGGTTTACGTTTGAAAGTTCTATTTCTAATTTATTGACCGCCGAATTATCATCGTTTTTAATTTCACCATGAGTAAGCGGAGCACCAATGTACGTTTCTCCATTAAATTCAAGGCTTTCCAAGGTTTCATTATCCAAAATATAAACAGAACCCTGCTCGAGTTCGATTTTCAAAAGTTTTCTCGGGATAATTTCGTCTTTTTCAACCTCAGAGAGCGGGTTTTCGGAAGAAAAAACCTCAACCAAATCCACTTCAAATTCGCCAAATCCGAACTCGGAAACGGACAAATTCAGCGTATCATTGGCAAATCTGACCTTATAAGTTTTTCCGTCGCCGCCTCTGTCCTCAGCCCAAGTCCAATCAAACGAACGGAATTGCCCTCTTTTGGCAATGAAAAATTTTTCAATTTTTTCACGATTTTCATGATTTTTCTGAAAACGCAATGTCCATTTGTGTTTTGGGGAATCTTGATAAGTTTTTTTGTCATTTCTTGAAGAAAATTCAAAATCGGAATAAATTTTATAGTTGAGCGAAAAATTACCCTCAGCACTATGCCAAAAATCAAACGCACCAACGTTTTCGACAGAATTATCATCGATTGCGACGAAGGTTAATTCGCACTCGGAAAATCCAAATTCATACAAACTTTGTTTAAAACTGTCATCGTCCAAAGTGCAAAGATACTGTTTTCCGTTGCCGCCCTTGTCTTTTGCCCAAGTGAACAGGAATTTTTCCGTCCCGCCTTTTGTTTTTTCATAAAAATCTTCAAGTTTTTTTCTGTCCTGAAAATTTTTGTCAAAACTCAATGTAAACGTGCGTTTCGGGAATGTCCACACAGGATAGCGTTGTTCTTTGCCAAAGTGTTTTTCATTAATTTGTGTTTTGAACTCAATCGTCGTTGTGTAGGCGGATTTGTAGTCCATATCAAAAACGACTTCCGTCATAAATCACCTCAATTCAAAAATTTTGCAACAAAAATCAGCGGTAATCGCCCAAGACAAACCAAAATTCGCCCATAAAGCGATAACCGCAAATTAAATTACACACCAAAACCGAATATATGCAGAAAAATTTAAAAATCGAGCGTACAAAACGTACGCCCTAAAAGATTTTCAACAAAATTATAAACCGACTTTTTTACGGATAATTTTTCCGTCTGAAGAATACCACTTGTTATCACGGCAATATCTTACCAAAAGTCCTTGCAAGTCGTAAACGCAAGAATAGTAACGGTCGGGCTGAACTTCAATCATTGAAATAACACCATTTACGTCATAATAATACGTAACGAAAGGAACCTTGCCATTGTTCGTAATCGTGGCATAGTATTGCAAATCGCCGAATTTGTCATAGCAAAATACGGTATTCGGAATTTCCTTGTATCTCAAGTCAAAACAGCCGTTTGTGTATTCTTTGACCTTAATGTCTTTATTTTTTGTTTTGACAAGATAATCTTTACCCTCTTTCAAGGTGTATAAATCATAATGTCTTTTGTCGTTAAAAAGAGCAACATCAACCTCTTCGACAACATCTTGAAACGCATCGAAACGCATCTGAGTTGCAGTTGTAAATTTCGGATCAGGACCTGCCAATTCTTCTTCAACAGGCACAGGGACGTCGAAATCCGCCGCCGCAACCGTCGTTAAAGATAACATCAAAAATAAAGCCGTTAATAAAAATTTTCTCATAACGTCATTATACAACCATATTTTTTTTGTGGCAATAATGCGTTATTTTTCCTCAATCGGTTCAAGATTATTTTTTTCGTTTTCAATTTTTTGAAGTTCAATCTTCGCATCGAAAGGAGAAACATTATCGAGTTCACTGATAGCACTTTGTTTGCTCAAAGTACCCGAGTTTATTCGTTTTACGGAATTGTCAATAATTTCTGATTTGTCCTCGGGAATAGGATTGCCCCAATCAACCTTAACTTCTTCAACAGGGGTATGATTAAGAGCCATAGCACATTTGACGAGGTTTTCGAGAGCAACATTGAAGGAAACCTGCTTGATGTCGTCGATTTTGGTCAAAGATGACATAAAAATCTTTCGCAAACTTTCGCCGGACATATTGTTCGTAATGTCCATGCCGTAAGCC
>CAKVJR010000114.1 GCA_934754855.1 uncultured Candidatus Melainabacteria bacterium | reverse complement strand
CCTCGTGCAAAATCGTGAACAAATTGTCACCCGACTTAATTGTTCTTGTCGTTGCGGCATAAGTCGATTGATAAGTGTTATCAATACCAGTCAAAGTATCCGTCGTGTCGCCAAGGCGGATAATTTCTTCGGCGGGCATGTGTTTGAACGACGCCATAAGTTTTTCTTTGTTGCCGTCCACTCTGCCGTCAAAGTTCAACGTCGAAACTTCACCGTTGCCCAAATTCGTTACATCGATTTGATTTTCGCCAATTTTAACTTCATATTTTTTGTCATTTTCAGACGAAATAAACGTATTTTCATCAACAACAGTCAAAGTTGCCGTTTTATCCATCAAAACGTTACCGTCTTTGTCCGTAATTTTGTAGTGCGAAGACATATTTCCGTCAGGAGTATCTTCATAAAGATATTCCGTTCTCGTTCCGTCAAGTGACGTCATGTCTTTCGTGACGGTCGTTTTGCCCGTTTCTTCGTCAAATGTTCCCGAACTTACGATTTTTTCGCTTCCGTCGGGGTAAACATATTTGATATTCGGTGTTCCTGCCAAATCGGAAAGGGTGTAAAGTTCCTTTCTGACAGTGTTTCCGTCACTATCTTTGATAATTCTCGTTTCTTCCGTAACAATCGGTTGCGGAATGCTCGGGCTTTTCATCGAAATAACCTTGGAAACAGTGTTATTGCGGAAATCGTTTGTCTTTTTGACTTGTTGTAAATAACCCTCTTTTGATTTTTCCATGTTAACAATTTCGAGGGCATTAGCCTGTAAATCTTTATCTAAAAGCAAAATTTTCGAGCCGTTATCTTCCATATCGGCACGCACTGTGTAAGCGTTTTCGTCAAATTCGTCTTTTTGGAAAGAAACTCTCCTTATATCGGGAGAACTTTTTGCAAAATCATTTACAACTTTTGCAAGTTTTCCCATGTCAGTCAAATTTTTATCTTTTGCAATATTGATGATAATATCGCTGTCAAGCGGTGTATTCGCAAGTTTTCCGACCTTTGAAAGTTCTTCACCGTTAAGTTGATTTGCAAGATTTCTTATTTCAAGAGAAGAAAATTTCTTTTCCCCGTTCTCCGCCGTCAATTGCGACAAATCGGCAACAGAATTAAGTGTTTCAACGTCACGACTCGCAAAATCGATAATCAACGAACTAATCATTTTCGGCTCTTGTGCCAAAACCTTTATTGCACCCCATTTTTCGGGATTTTCACTCACAATTTGAGTGATTTGGTCAAGTTTATCGTCCTTAAACTTCGGCTTGCCGTTAAAAGTTTGCATCTCACTCAACTCTTGTCGAGCGGCTTTGATGTCAAAATCGAATTCATTTTCTTTTGCAGGTGTGGCTTTTACCGCCTTAACAGGCATAGTTCTCACGAAAGTATCCTGCGTGAGTCCCTGTTGTCTGATTACCGTTCTTTGCGACGTTTTGATTGGGTTTAAAGCACTTACACCCGTTAAAAAAGAAATGTTCATTAAAATCTTCTCATGTGTTTATTTGACACTTTATTTATCGACAAAAAATTCCAAAACTTGAATTATTTTTTCATTTCTTAATACTTATTTTTTCGCAACGATTAAGCCCGAGAACAATTCGGCAAATTTTTCGTAAGTCATTACGCTGCTTTGCGTTGAGTTCCAAGGATTTGAAACGTGAAGAAGTTTGTTTCCGTTTTTATCAATTTTGGGTTTAACCGAGAATGAGTGTTTTGTATAAACGCCGTAATCTTCGTCCAAAAGTCCCTCTGTTCCGAGATTTTTACCCTCTCCTGCACTGAAAGCGGTAAAGATATATTTGTTCTCGTTTTCAGGGGCAAAAAGCAAATCCTGAGCGACTTTCGAGTTTTTTGTATCAAGATCAAACATTTTGTCTATCTGTTCAAAACCGAATTTTTCCATAACCCATTCTTCATGCCCGCCTCGACCTCGGTAATAATCCGCAGCACGCTTGAATCGGCTCGTTGTTTCGTCAAGTTTGTTCCATTCGACACCGACAGAATCGTTCCAAGAAACTTTTTGACCTTTCAAAGTCCTGTCAATGATAATATTATCAGGATTTTTAGCCAATTCTTCTTCAAATTGTTTTAACTGTTTTGTGAACATTCTTTTTTTGAAAAATCCTTTTGCATTTTGCGATTGGTCTTTCAAAATTTCATGAGCATCTTTGAGCAAACCCTGCTGGACATCTTGTCCGTAAACGTGTTCAAGGATTTTAAATCCTGCCGCACCCATTGAGTACTGTTCTTGAAAATCTTTAATTTCAGCGGGCAATTTATTCTTTTTCATCGTAAAAGTATAATCGCTATTCGGCAAAGAAACATCAAGGTTTTCGCCATTTTCATGAAAACAACTCAAGAGTTTTTCTCTCGTTTCGGGATTTGAATTTATCGCATCAAGAGTCGAGAGCATGTAGCAGTTGCCCGCTTCGCCCTGATAAATCGCAAATCTTTCAAGAGGCGGAAACAACCTCATATACGTCATTTGGCTCAAATCCAATTGTTTCGTATCGTTTTCGGAAGTTTTTATATAAATTTTTTCTTGTCCCTCAACCCCGAAAACATCACCGACATTACGGCTTTTTATGCCGTCTTGAATGGATTTTAGGGTCGGTACAAATGCTTCTTTTAAATCTTTTCCGTTGATATGAGCGTCATACATCAAATCCAAATCGTTCTCGAATTCATCGGACATTATTCCCTGATTGCAAAGGTATAGAAGGGCATCAGGTCTGACCTTTCGGTCTTCAACAAGTTGCAGCAGCATCTCAACATTGCTCGTTTCAACGTCGTTATTTGCCATTGCTCCGACAAGACCTTTCACGGCAGAACGCCCCTCTTCGTCCTTTTCAAAAGCAGATATAACCTTTCCGACAAGCGGAAGAGAGTGTAAATATTTATTAATTTCTTCTTCTTTTTCGCACGGAATTGTTTGGTTTAAAGAAATGTATGTTGGTTGTGTTGGTTGATTTTGTTGCGTTTCTGACTTAGATGGCTGATTAGGCTGAACGCCGACCATCGAGCGAAGCAAATCGCCCGACGGATAAACACCATTGCCGCCCGAAGAAATTTGTTCGGGTGCTTTTGTTTCCGCCTTTGCCTGAGTTTTTTGCGGCAGATTTATTCTGTTGTTCGTGTTTATTTTTGAAATATCAACCATAACTCTAAACCGTGCATGACAAAACATGCTCTCACAATAGGATTATCGGCATATTTTTAAAAAACTTTAATTGCTTGAAAAAACAGATAAATAATGATATTAATTGTTTATGAAGAAAGTTTTAAAAATTTTAAATATATTTATTGTATCTCTATTTTTTATTGTATTAGTTGATTTTTTGTTAGGACAGTTTTTGAATAACGAACAAAAAGCCGTGTTAAATTCACGTGAGCATGTTCCATACTTCGGCTATATGAATCTCGGATTAATGGAAAATAAACAATATTTTGATGATGTGGATTTCTTTAAGAATGCGGGAAAAGATGATGTTAAAGTCGCACTTTTTGGCGGTTCTACGGGACAACCGTTAAGTGAGCAATATTTTTCCGATAAATTGTCCGAAAAATTGCATAAAAAAGTTACGGTTAAAAACTTTTCGGCTGCCGCACAAATTCACAGACAGCATTTGCACGCACTTTTAGAACTTTTGCCAAAATATAATCCGGATATTGTTATTTTTTACGGCGGATTTAATGACCTGTGGATAGGAACTTGGGGAGATCCTCGCCCCGGATATCCTTATAATTTTTATTATATCGGAGAAATTCCGACAGCAACAAGATTTTTCGTTGAAAATTCAGCATTTTGTATCTTATTGCAAGAAAAATTTAATTTGTTCTTTTCAAAATACGATTTTTGGAGAAATGTCGGAGTTTGTTCCGACCCTTGGCAAGAAAAAGACGCCTATAAATATTTGGAAACTATCGATTTGTCCAAAAAAGTGGCAGAAACTTTTTCGTCGAGATACTACGGGAAAACAAGATTTATCGCATTTTATCAACCGTTTCAGGATATCGACCCCAACTTTGAGAAAGCACATAAAGAGGTTCGTGAAAAAATCAAGGGGCTTGATTACGTTTACGATATACACAATGCTTATGACGGAATGAAAGACATCTATGTGGATATTTGCCACGTAAAAGATGATTCGGGTGCAAACGAACACATAATCGATGTTATGTCAGATATTACGGCGAAAAAATTTCCGATAAAATAACTACATTCTGCCCATTTGTTGCTTTCGGGCAATAATTTCCATAATTTTTTTGCGAACATTGTATGCCGCTTCTTTTTTGTATTGCCGAATTTGCTCAATAGCGGCATGCATTGAGCGTGTCGGGTCGGGATTGTTGATGTTAACGTGAGCAAGACTGTCTTCGGCAATTTTGATATCCGCCTCAGCAAGTGCAATAACATCAAGCACCTCTTTGACTTCAAGTTGGGTAAAACCGCAGCCCATAAGTTGAAGAGCCAATTGATTTTTCAAATTGCCCCTGTTGGCAGTCGCCTCAAAAGTAGTACCTTCTTCTTCGGCATTTTGAGCCATCATCGCTTCATTTATGGCATTTCTTGTAAAAAAATCAAATAACCCCACTGTCCGTCCTTTCAAGTTAATTATACCCGATTTTTCATAAAATTCTACCGTACAAAAAAATTAAAAATTTGTGTAACAAAATTATCATAATTTTCGGATTTGCCACTTGATTATAAATTATGTTTAGTGTATAACTTACACGAAACCCAAGTAAGTTTAAAGGAGAATTAAACATGGTTAAAGTAGCAATTAACGGATTCGGCAGAATCGGCAGAAATACATTAAGAGCAGCAATCAGAGAAGGTATCTTCAATGAACTCGATTATGTTGCAATCAACGATCCCGGTTTGAAACCTGCAGACGCAGCAAGAATTTTCAAATATGACTCAGTAATGGGCAGATTTGATGGTGAAGTTGAAGCAGCAGAAGACGGCATCATCGTAAACGGACACAAGATCTTGTTCTTCGCAGAAAAAGATCCCGCTCAACTTCCTTGGGCAAAATTGGGCGTTGAAGTCGTAATCGAATCAACAGGTTTCTTCACAGATGCAACGAAAGCACACGCTCACATCGATGCAGGTGCTAAGAAAGTTATCATTTCAGCTCCTGCTTCAAACGAAGACAAAACAATCGTTTTGGGCGTAAATGAAAACGAATACGATCCTGCAAAACACAACGTAATTTCAATGGCATCATGCACAACTAACTGCTTGGCTCCTGTAGCAAAAGTTATCAAGGAAAAATTCGGTATCGTTAAAGGTTTGATGACAACAGTTCACTCATACACAGGCGACCAAAGAATCCTCGATGCAGGTCACAAAGACCCCAGAAGAGCAAGAGCAGGTGCTTTGAACATCGTTCCGACTAAAACAGGTGCAGCAAAAGCAGTAGCATTGGTTATCCCTGAATTGAAAGGTAAATTGGACGGTTTCGCAATGAGAGTTCCTACTCCGGACGTATCATTGGTTGACGTTGTATTCGAAACTGAAAAGAAAGTTACAGTTGAAGAAGTTAACGCAGCATTAAAAGAAGG
>CAKVJR010000113.1 GCA_934754855.1 uncultured Candidatus Melainabacteria bacterium | reverse complement strand
CAGGTAGAGCACTCCCCTTTTAAGGGATAGGTCGCGCGTTCGAATCGCGCCAGACGCACCATTTTAGAGGTCGAAAGACCTCTTTTTTATTGGAAATTTTTATTCGGCAATTCTTTTTCTCTTTCAAATTTTGTTAATTTTTAGTATTTCAAGATTTTCTCTTGTATAATATTTTTAGCAGGAGATTTTTATGAAAAAGTTTTTGAATATTTTGCTTTTGTTGATATTGACGGCAATGCCCGTATTTAGTGACACTTTGACTTATTCGTCCGTCCCTCTTAAAGATGAAAAAACAGGACTTGAATTTGCGAGGGCTATTGTTCCCGAAAATTTCAATGTTGAGTCAAATGTTACTTGGACAAGAGATTTTGAAAACCCTGCAAGGCTCTTTGTTTCTGCAAAATCAAATGTCTCTGATGTTGAATTTTCATATTTATCGGGCAAATCTTATGTCGATAATTTAAAACTCGTTGAGATGAAAAACGGCGAACTTGACTACGATTTCAGGACTACAAATAAAAAAATGACCTCGCCCGAGGAATATTTGAAAGAAATTATTTTGTCAAAATATCCAAATGCGACAGACATTACCACGGTTTCTTCCGTTAACATGCCAAACGGCATGAGTGAGTACCTGATGGGGTTAATGTATCAGTTAATTGACGAATTAAATCTTACGGCAAAGGCTGACAGCCGTTATTCAAAAATCAAAATTACAAATCCCGAAATTATCCCCTGTATTATGACGTTTTCTTATAAATTGGACGAAAAGACTTACAACGAGATGTTTTTGACTATGTTTACGTCGGTTGAATATCAATTTACGGGCAAAAATAAAAACGACAAAAACAAAATTAAGGACAAAAAATTTTGGAAAATGAACGGACTTTATTCTTATAAAGCAGAGTCGAAGGATTTTGAGAAAAATTTTGAGGATTTTGTCATGTTTGTTGCTAACTCTATGCCGAATAACAAGGCTGTCAGTGCATTAGAGCATGTTAAGCAGGAGATGCTTATTGAGTTAAATCCGTATTTTGTCGATTACAATAAAAAATCTTCTTTGAAAAATCGTCCCTCAGAGTTGTTTAAACGTTATTTTGAGGTTGGTTTGCCCGATTATTCGTATATTTCGTCAATGATTAAGCCGACGCTCTCTCAAGTCAGATGGCTTATTAATGTCGTTGAGCCGCAGGCGGAATTTTCTTATCGCAAAATTAATCAGGTTTGGCGTCAAAAAATATACGTTCCTCAAAAATATAAGTATGTATATTTGCAAAAATCAGATAAGAAATTAATTCTCTCAACTGAATTTCAAAAGCCTGAAAAGGGTTGGATTGTGTTGAAAGCAGACGAATTGAAATAGCCCAAAACAGTTAAATCAAAACGGCAAGCCATGTTTTGTCTGCTGACATTGTTGCGAAAGACTGAAAATTTTAATGATTTTTATTTTTGAAAAATTTTAGAACACTGTTTTTAATTACAAAAATCGGAGAAATTAACAAAAACGCTCCCGCCATTGACAAAACGACTCTTTCAGTCAACACTTCGGCGAAAAATATCGCATATCCGAATGCACAAATCGCAAGAATTGTCATAATTATAAGTTCTAATTTGTTGTATTGCTTTTCGGGAGAATTTTTTTCTTCTCTTTCGTCTTTGAATTGGCGAATGGGTGAATTTGCGAAAATCTTTTTTATTTTCGCATTGTATTCTTTTTCATTCGCATTTTCAAGATAGTCCTTGTAGGCGTGAGCCGCCGCCAACAGTTGCTCTTCGTCCTTTATGAAATAGAAATAATTTTCCGATTTTCGGAAGTATTTTTTCTCATAATCGTTTGCAATTTGCAACATAAATGTTTTAAATTCAAATTCTGATTCAAATATCTTCATTGCCTTTTCAAACATTATATTGCCTTTCAATCTGCAAAATTATTTAACAGATTTCAAAATTTCAACGATTTGTTGAGATGCAGTGCCGTCGCCGTAGGGATTAATCGCTTCGGACATTTTTTTGTAAGCATGTTCGTCGTTCAAAAGTTTATCCGCTTCACGAACAATATCCGCCGTTTCCGTTCCGACAAGTTTAACTGTTCCGTATTCAACCGCTTCGGGACGTTCCGTCGTTCTTCTTAAAACCAAAACGGGTTTTCCGAGTGACGGTGCTTCTTCCTGAACTCCGCCTGAATCCGTCATAATCATTACGCTTTTCTTCATTAACGTTGAAAATGGTGCATAATCTTGCGGTTCCGTTAAAATAATTCTGTCTTTTCCTCCCAAAATTTCGTGAACAACATTTGTTATGTTCGGATTTGGGTGAACAGGGTAAATAACCTGAATATCCTTGTTTTTTTCCACAAGTTCCAAAATAGCGGCACAAATATTTTTAATCGGTTCTCCAAAATTTTCCCGTCTGTGTGCCGTTACCAAAACAGTTCTCAAATCGGGATTTAAGCCTAATTTTGAAATATCAGCCTCTTTATTATTTACAATGTATAAAAGAGCGTCAATGACTGTATTTCCTGTTTTATAGGCATGTATCATCGGAATTTGTGCTTTTTTGAGATTTTCCATTGAGGTGTCTGTCGGGGCAAAATGATATTCGCAAAGGGCATCAACCACAACTCTGTTGATTTCTTCAGGGAACGGATTATATTTGTCATTCGTTCTCAAACCTGCTTCGACGTGTCCGACGGGGATTCTTGCATAAAATGCCGAAAGTCCTGCTGCCATTGACGTTGTGGTATCTCCATGAACAAGCACAATATCAGGTTTTACTTCCTCGTAAACTTCTTTCATCTTCATCAAAACATCAGAGGTGATTGACCAAAGATTTTGGTTCTTTTTCATAATATTAAGGTCATAATCAGGCTTGATTTCAAATAAATTTAATACCGCATCAAGCATCTCTCTGTGTTGTGCCGTAACGCAAACAATGCTCTCGAAAGTTTCGGGATATTTTTCAATCTCTTTAACTAACGGTGCCATCTTAATCGCTTCCGGACGAGTTCCGAAAACCGTCATAACTTTTATCTTGTTCATCTTTTTTGCTCCAAAATCTTTTCGCAAAATTATTTTATCATATAAATATTTTTTTCGCTCCCATTCAAAAATTTGATTTTATTAACAAATGTTACAGGCATGGCGTCAAATTTTAAAAAACATGGCAATTATTTTTCTGAGTTGTTTTAGTTAACACATAAAGTAGAATTTTAAGGTAAAAAAATGAAAATTAATGCTATTAATCCGTTAGTTAATCAAATGAACCAACAACAAGTCAAAGCGGCAAAGAAGGAAGCGACAAATAACGTAACAGTTCCGAACTTCCAACCGCAAAGAGTTCCGGCAGAATATGCTTTAGCAGCATTTGCACCGGTTAAGAATTTTGGTTTGTCATCATTGATGGCAAATAAATCTGATGCACCGACAGCCGGTCATTATGAACCGACATTCGGCGGAAAGAAAAAACCAGATCCGATTAACCAATGGATTAAGACATTGCCGTTCGCAGATGAATTGTCACCTGCTGACAAGAGAAACCTCGGTAACGTTATCAGAAAAGGTGACGAAGAAACCGAATATATGAAGAAAATGATTCATTTGGTTTGCAAGAATATGGTTACTCCGATGGCAACAACTTCACTTTGCAAACACGGTATTATGAGTGAAATGGCAAAAAGCGATATCGACACTTACTATGACAAAGTAAAAGGTCAAGGCATGTCGATAAAAGATGCTTTCGTTCCTGTTCACGCTTCACAAGCAGAAGGTCAAGAAGCAACTCCTGTTGGTGATGTTTTCAGAGTTGAAGGTCAAGATAAGATTTTCATTAAATCAGGTGATGATTACTCAAGACAATTGGATATGGACGCAGATACATATTTGAAATTGTATCCTCCTGTAGAAAGATATGCTTCTGCACAAGGTGGAAATGGTGACTGCTACTTGCTCTCATCAATCAACGCAGTTATGGAAAATCCCTATGCAAGACCTGCATTGTTGGATTGTTTCCACCAAGATGGCAATAATGTAACAGTTCAATTCCCCGGAAAAGAAACTCAAGTATTGTTTGAAAATGCTCAATTGCCGAAAGGTTCAGACCTCGAAAAATATACAGAAGGTCCGATGGGCATGAAACTTTTGGAACACGCTTACGGTAAGACTTACGAAGCAGACAAATATGCTGAATACAAAGATACCGTTGCAGAAGAAATGAAAAAAATGGAAAAGGATCTTGCAAAATGGGAAAAGAAAAACCCGAAAGATTCTTTGACAATCAAAAAGAAAAAAGAAATTACTCAAAGAATGGCAAATTGGCAAGCAGGTCAAGCAAAAGTTGATGAACAAATGGCTGACCCGAACCACAAAATGTTATTCGTATTAGATGATTATGATAACTTCGTTATCGGTAAATTCGGTCCGATGACAGAAGATGTCAGCAAAGTTGACAAAGAATACAACGTTCCGAGTGATTATTACACAGGCGGCGTTGGCGGATATACTCAACAAGCACTTCAAATGTTAGGTTTTGATGCAGAATCTTATATGACAGAAGAAGATGAAGAAGAAATCGATGAAGCATTGTTTGCAGCAAATCCGAACGATTACATCATCGCAGCAGGTACTCACCCTGAAGTTGAAGGTGAAATGGAATCTCCTCAAGAAGTTTCTTACAGCATCTACTCATCACACGCTTACAAAGTAATTCCGTTTGATGATAAAGACGGCAACAGAATGTTTGAAGTTACAAATCCTTGGAACCAATCACACAGAGTCATCATGGACGCTGCAAAATTAAAAGAATTCTTTGAAGACTTCTCAATCGCAAAAGTTAACCCTAATGCATAATTGAGAATAATGAATTTAAACAAAAAGCCTTAACTTCGGTTAGGGCTTTTTTGTGCCTGAAAAACTATGCAACAAATGAGATACTAATGTTTTTGTTGATAAATCAAATAGTGTATATTGGACAAACTTAACATTTTTTAATCTTTTTAGGTGAGATTTTTTTTCAAAGTTTTGGTATCATAAGAATACAGACTTGAGAGATAAATGGTAAGCAGGAAAGACGGAATGAACAGAGAAATGTTAGACAAGACAAAAAGTGCGGTTAATTTGTGCAGAGTGAAATTGGAAAATTTGAAATCAAGATTGAGCAAATCCAATGAAGCGAACATTGTTTATAACCGTGTTTTGATTGAAAAGGCGGTTCTTGAGCACAATTTGAAAAAAAATCCTTTCGGATTTTTTGACAATGTAAAAAGAATTTTCACAAAGGAAGAGAAGAGAATTTGTGATTATTTTAAAGGCTAATTTAGCAGAAATTGGTAAGTGTGTGTTAGTGTAAGAAAAAAGCGGGCGATGAAAGTTGCTCGCATTTATTTTGGATAAAAAAACGGGGCTTAATTGCCCCGTAAATCCCTTAGTAATTAAATACCTTATAATCTCCTTAAAAATCGAGTTAACGATTAGCCGACAGCCGCTCTTTGTTTTCTTTTGCTGACAAAACCGTTATTCAAAGCGTACAAGACTGCTTGAGTTCTGTCATTAACTTGTAATTTTTGGAAGATGTTGTTAACGTGAGTCTTAACGGTTGTTTCGCTGATGAA
>CAKVJR010000112.1 GCA_934754855.1 uncultured Candidatus Melainabacteria bacterium | reverse complement strand
GGTAGCGCACTGTGTTCGGGTCGCAGGGGTCGCAGGTTCAAATCCTGTCATTCCGATTTTTTTTTGTCTAAAAAAATAAACATAAAAAAACAGGGTTTGAATTCATCAAATCCTGTTTTTTAGTATTGAAAGTCGAGTTTGTGGGTACTTCTTCCTCCCTTGGCCATGCCTGTGCCTTGATTAATCTTTATTCCTTGAAATATGGATTCTTGGGCTGAAGAGTTACTTTCTATCGGATTATTATTTGTGTCGGACGGTTTGACCGCTGCAACCTCTCCTGAGCCGAACAAACTTATTACTGTTTGATTTTTTTTCGGGGTTATATTTTTGAGGTTACTTTCGTCCCAAAAACTTGTATCGAATGGATTGGTGGTTTTATTGGCTTTTTTTATGAAATCGTTAACCGCTTTATTCTCGAAGTTAAAATCCAGAATGGGATCATAAGACGTATCGTTAAAGTCGATATCGGAACTATTCGATTGTGCTGATGATAGCATTTTGTTAAATGCTGCCATACCGTTGCTAACGAACGACATTTAATCTCTCCTGTAATAACTCTCTATGCTTTAATAAAGTATTTCACAGCGAAAAAATTGTCTTTTTTATTTCATATTGTTAACTTTTGTAAACAAGGTCAAATATGCTTGTGGCATGGGTTTCAGGGGAAAAAAAATGACTTTTAAAAATAAATTATTAATACATTAAATAGTTGAAATCGCAAAAAGTCGCTTGAAAGCGAAGAGAGTAAATCGGATAATCAAATAGTAAGATTTGGGATATAAAAAGGACAGGGAATGTATAACGGAGTGTACCCCGCATATATCAAGCCATACACGCAGGTAAAGCCTAAGCAGATTCAGCGAAAGGGTGAAGAGGAGCAAACCCCGCAGCAGGAGCAATCTAATCGTGGCGACAGTTTTCAGAGAAACGGCGGACAAAATGTACGTCCGACGAGTTACAGTTTGCCGGGATATAGAAAATATCAGGCACAAATCCAAAGACATGAACAAAATGTCCAAAATCACGCTGTTCAAGTGCAAAAAGTCGGTTTGAATGCGGTTAATCCCAATGCACAAAATATTAATGTTTCTCAAATTCTGACTGATTTCAGAAGCACTGCAAACGCTGTCGGAGCACCGAAAGAAGTTACCGAAGAAGTTTGTGCTTATCTTGATTTAATTCAAACTCAGGCAGAAAAAGAAACTCCGAATAAAAAAATTATTCAATCAAACCTCAAAAACGCTTCACAAGTTCTTGACGGTTATATTTCAAAAACTTTGAACACCCAATCAAACGTTGTTGAAAATTGGGTAGATGCTTTGTTTTTGCAAAATATTGACTACAAAGCAGACCCGAATGCCGTCAATGAAGAAATGAAACTTCACCTTGAAAGTGAAGAAAAAGAGGCTCAAAAGTTAAGAGAATCAAGAGGCGAAAGCGTTAAGGAGGAAGTTAAAGAACAGGCTGTTCAATCGACAAACAGAAACTACATTCCGTCCGATGAAAAAATGAAATCGCTCTTTATTCAGGCAAAACGTTCCGCAAGCGAAAGCGACACGAAAACAGCCTTGGTTGCGTTGAAATCGGCATTAAATTACGCACAACAAACCGAAGATACAAAAATGCAGTCGATGATTTATTACGAAACTGCCGACTTGTATAATAAAAACGGTCAATATTCACAAGCGTTAAAAGGTTATAAAATTGCTGCAGATATGGCAACTGACGAAAATTTAATCGCAAAATCTTACATGAAATCAGGCAAAATATATGACGAAGCAGGTTTAATCGAACCCGCTCAACAACATTGGCTCTCGGCAATCGGATACGCAGGTGAATCGGAAAATTTACCGCTCCAAGTTAAGGCATTGAACAACCTTGCGGATATCCAAGGCGAACTTTATGACAAGAAAAACGCCTACACATACGCAAATATGGCAAATTCACTTGCTGAAGAAACTCACGATAATAAAATCAAGGGTTACTCTTACAGACGTTCTTCACAAGTCAGCGAATACTTGAATGATGACGCAAAAGCACTCCAATATTTGAAAGTATCTACCCAAGCCTATGAATCGGCAAAAGATAAAAAGAATGTCATCGAAAACTACATTTCGGCAGCAGATATTATGGCAAGCGTCGGAAACTCCAGAAAAGCAAGAAATTTGCTCGACAAAGCCTACATAACCGCCGTAAAAACAAATAATGCCAACGCAATTACGACAATTTCAACAAAAATTGCAAAGTTGGCAGCATAATTTTATCCCAAATAAATCGCAACCCCGAAATGCGAATATGCAACCCCGAATTGCAACCCCAAATCTTACAATTCAGCAAAACCAACTCCTCATGACCCTATGCTGAAATAGTATTTTACAAAACTTAATATTTTTGGCTAAAAAGGCAATTTTCATGATTGAGAACCCTTATTGAAGCACAAGTGTGTAAAGAAAGTGTGTTTCAGTTATGATGATAAATTCCGTTTCGGTAGCAAGTACAACAATAATGCAACCCGTAAGTCCGAAAGCATCAGAAAAACGTACGACAAATCCTATCGAAGTTAAGGCTCCTGCTTTAAATAACGATAACGGAGCGTTAAAAAGTTATTTTTTGGGTGGAATTTCCTTCAAGGGTCAAAACTGTAGCACATCAAACTTTGCCATTAAGAAAATCGAAGATGTACCGTGTTGTTGTTGTGGAGATTTGATGCTCCGCAAAGAGGACATCTATAAACACGAACAGCACTTGCTCGCACACAGAGGCGACGAGTTGGCTAAGACTATTAAGGAAGAAGAGAAGTATTTTAGAACAGCCGAAAGAACGGCTGCATTTATGATTGCTGATGCCGTAAAAGGAACAGATATGACTTTTGCAGACGGTGTAGCGGCGACACAACAAAACATGCCCGAACGTTTTGACAAATATTGCAGAGGCGTTTTAGGCGAAACTTATGTTAAGAGTGTTGAAAAAGCCGGTTATGACGCACCATCAGCAAGTTTATTCAAACGACGATTAAGGGAATTGAAGATGGTGACGATTTTGACAGAATCGCATTCACGACGATGTTGCAAGGAATGAAGGGCAATCTTTCGGCAGAAGATTACGGTGAAATTGAAGATACCGCAATGAATTTGCCAGAAAATAGAAGTGCAGTTGCCGCTATTTATAAAAAATATGCAAATGCACCTGAAAAATTTGCACACAGATTGTACTCAACAGCAATGACAACGGCAGAACACGTACACCCGCATTCATTGGGCGGACCGAACAATACTGCTAATTATCTTGCAGAATGTGCAGGTTGCAACAACCCGAGAGGCAATATGTCTTATGCCGAATGGCTCAAGGTTCATCCCGAATACCCGAGAATGGTACAAAAACACATTGAACACGTTGAAGGATTGATTGTTGACGGAAAACTTCCGAAGAATTATGACATTTATCCTTCTGACATTAAAAAGACTTTGTCAAAAGAATCAGACGGCGTAATGGAATTGACGGTTCTTTCTGCCGATAAGTTAAGAGAACTTCGTGACGCTAAAAAGGCAGGCAAGGAAGTTGATATTCATGCGGAAACGCAAGCTGTAATTGAACAACAAGAGGCTGAAAAAGCCGAAAAAGCGTAGTTGAGAGTTTGGTCGATTGACCATTTCATATAAATTGAGATTTAAGCCGACACCTGTCGGCTTTTATTTTGGGAAAAATTACTCGTTTGATTAATATTTTGAAATTTAATTTAGAAAAAATACTCCGCCGTTGTCCGATGTAAAACCTCGAAAAGATTAATATTCTTTGATTAGAAAGGTGGAAGAAATGGAAGAGAAAGAAAATAATAAATGTACAAATGACGAGATGGAAATTCAACTCCAAAGTGCTTGTGCGTGCGATAGCGAAAAACGTGTCGAAATTTTGGGCATTCCTGATGAATATTTCTACAACACTTGCGATTGCCTGAATTGCGATTGCACAGATGATGAAGAAGACGAAAATTTCTGCGGTTGCGTCGGAACTTTGGGCGATCCGCTCGGAATGGATTATCAATCTTGTATTTGCGACGAAATGAATGTTTTTAGCTAACAAAAAACTCCTCTGAAAAAGAGGAGTTCTTTTTTGAAAAATTTTTCTAATGCACAAAAATTTGTAAAATTACACCCGTCAAAATGCTTACGGCTAAAAGGATACCGACAACAAGTGCCGTGTTCTTTTTGTCCTCGTTCTTTTTGAGCAAAACCAAAAGTCCTAAGCCAGCACCCGAGGAAAGTCCCGCAATTACCGAGCCGAAACTCAAAACACCTTGCAAATACATCATCGTCAAAAGAACCGATACCGCACAGTTCGGGATTAACCCGAAAATGCCCGCAATGACAGGTTGCAAGATTGAATTTTGGAACATAACCGCTTCGATTTTTTCGGGGGTAAAAATCTCGAATGCGTAATTAAGACAAAGGCAAACAGCCAAAATAAATCCGAAAATAATCAAAGTGTGTTTAATCGGGTGAAGAATTACTGATTTCAACTTGCTTTCGTGAATGCTGTGATTGCAGCAGCCATGCTCGTGTTCGACCTCTTCTTCCGTTTCTTTTAAATCTTCATGAGCGGTTTGAAGTTCTTGATTTTTGATGAACAAATCCGTCAAATAGCCCACGGCTATTGCGAGAACGAGTTTTAAAACAATAATGTGTGCAACAGTCATAAACTCGTTCGGTTTGGCGAGCAAAATCGGAATTGCCTCGTCGGAAGTCGCAATGTAAACTGCCAAAAGCGTTCCGATAGAAATAAATTTTTTGACATAAAGCAATGATGCGACGATTGAAAAGCCGCATTGCGGAATGATTGCAAATAATGCACCGATTACGGGGCCGATTTTTTCAGAATATTTTAAAAGCCAAATAATTTTTTTAGCAAAATAATTTTCAAAAAGTTCAATAAAAACGAATACCACAAATAAAAACGGTACCAAATTTAAACTGTCGATAACCGCATCTTGCACGAAATCGGGCAATACGGACAATAAATTTTCCATCATAATTTCTCACCTGAAAAAATTATATCACAATCAAAAAAATAATTTTTATTGTAAAAATTTTTATTGTATTATAAAGTCAGCAATTCCAATGTTTAGAAGAATAAAATGAGGGTTTGAATATGAAATCGTCAGAATACACGGCAATAGTAGTAGGGAGTGGGGTTGCAGGGCTTTATGCCGCTCTGAAACTTTCCGAGTTGAAAAATGCTAAACAAAACATTTTGGTTATAACAAAATCAGGCATTAAAGATTCTAATTCAAGATACGCTCAAGGCGGTATCGTCAGCGTTATGAGTGAAAATCCGACGGATTCGGTGAAATTGCACGTCCAAGATACCTTAAAATCGGGTGCAGGACTTTCTGATCCTTCGGTTGTCGAATTTATTTCAAAAAACAGTGAAAAAGTTATTAAAGATTTGCTCAAACACGGCGTCAAATTTGACAGAAACGACAATGGCGAACTTTGTTTTACAAAAGAAGGTGCCCACAGCGTAAGAAGAATTTTGCACGCAGGTGGCGATGCAACGGGACTTTTCATCGAACAGGCTCTTGCAGATGACGTTCTTGCAAAAAATAATATCAATGTTCTTGAGGGAACAATTGTTACGGAACTTTTGCTC
>CAKVJR010000111.1 GCA_934754855.1 uncultured Candidatus Melainabacteria bacterium | reverse complement strand
GGAACACACGATGCAGCGTGACATTCAACCTGTCAAATTGTGGTACTTCGGACCGATGTTCCGCTACGAACGCCCGCAAGCAGGTCGTCAAAGACAATTTCACCAAATAGGCGTCGAAATGTTCGGCTCGGAAGACGCATCTGCCGATGCTGATTGCATTTACACCGCCGTGAAGTTTTTTGAGGCAGTCGGATTGCAAAATCTTTCAGTTGAAATCAACTCGCTCGGCTGCAACTCTTGCCGTGACAAGTTTAGAGCAAAATTAAAGGCTTTAATCGAACCGCACCTTGACTCACTTTGCGAAGATTGCAAAAAACGTTTTGAAACAAATCCTCTTAGAATTTTGGACTGCAAAAACCCTGATTGCAAAGAAGTTTTCGAGAAAAATCAAATTCTTGAAAAACTTTCAAAATTGGACCTTTGCGACGAATGCTCAGACCACTACGAAAAATTAAAATCATATCTTGATATGCTAAATGTCAAATATGCCGAAAATCCTTTCCTCGTAAGAGGTTTGGACTATTACACAAGAACAGTTTTTGAAGTTAAATCGGAAAACTTAGGCTCACAAAACGCAGTCTGCGGCGGCGGAAGATACGACAATCTCGTTGAAACCCTTGGCGGACCTCACGTTCCGGCAGTCGGTTGGGCAGTCGGAATGGAAAGATTATATTCTTTGACCGAAAAAGTTGAAGAGCCGAAAATGGACTATTTCGTCGTTTCCGACAATATCAAAGAGGCTTTGAAGTTGGCTAACGAATTGCGTGCAAAAGATAAAACGGCTGAATTGGACTATTCAAGCAGAAAATTTGCAAAACAAATCGAAAAAGCAGGCAAAATTTCAAATTATGCGGTAATTGTCGGCGAAAACGAACTCGAACAAGGCACTTTGACAGTCAAAAATTTAAACACATTTGAACAACAAACTGTCAGCAGAGATGAATTTTTAAATTCCTTATAAGCCTTTAACGACAACGAATATGAACTAATTATTTATAGCAAAATAAACGTCCTTGAGGCGTTTTTTGCTTACATGAGTGTAAAGTTGCGTCGTTGAAACATCAGAGTGACCCAAAAGTTCTTGAACGACACGCAAATCAGCCCCATTTTCGAGCAAATGAGTTGCAAAAGAATGCCGAATTGTGTGAGGAGAAGCCTTTTTACCGATTTTCTCCGCAACTTTTTTAATGAAGTTGTAAACGTCCTGACGGGTTACGTTTCGACCGTTTTGGTTGATAAAAAGATTTTTTGTTTTCAATAAAAATTTTTTGCAAATAAAATCTCTCGTTTTGAGATATTTTGCAATAAATTTCAACGCTTTTTTGCCAACAGGAATAAGCCTTTCTTTTGAGCCTTTGCCGACGCAACGAACGAAGCCAGCCTTGCTGTCAAGGTTATTTGTTTTGAGGTTACAAAGTTCCGAAACCCGCAAACCGCAAGCATAAAGGAGTTCAAAAATTGCACGTTCCAAATCTGACATTTTCAAATCCAAAATTTTGTCGATATCATCAGTCGTAAGGACTTTCGGGAGCCTTTCGGCAAGTTTCGGATACTCAAGAGTCAAAGTCGGGTCGTTCGTGATTTTTCCATTAATTGCCATCCAACCGAACCAGCCCCGAAGTGCCGCAATTCTTCTCATAACACTCGATGCCTTGAGTTTTCTCTCACGCAAATTTTTTATATACAAATTCAAATGTGACCTTGAAATTTTGTTAACATCATCAATTTTGAGGTCGTTCAAAAAATTGCAAAAATCAAACAAATCACGGCGATACGCCTCGATTGTATTTTCCGCAAGCCCTCTTTCTGCCTGCTCATATTCACAAAATTCCGATATTAAATGTATTAACATAACTCAAATATAGCACGGCATAGAGGGCATTATATCCTTTAATTCTACGAATTTTGCACAAAAAAAGAGCGGCTGAAAAACCGCCCTTTTTGATAAAAACAAAAATTATTTTTTAGCACCGTCAAGCATTTGCTTAATTCCGTCAACGGAAGAAAGCACGCCTGTTGCTTCATAAGGCATATAAATAACCTTGTTATTTTGACCTGAAACCATTTCTTTCAATGTTTCGAGATACTTCATTGCAATAAGGTACTTGTCGGGTTGTCCACTGTTTGAAATCGCTTCGATAGTAAGTTCGATTGCTTTCTTTTCAGCCTCAGCCTGCAAAATTCTTGCATCTGCAAGACCTTGTGCTTTCAAAATTGCAGCCTGTTTTTCACCCTCAGCCTTGTTAATTGCAGCCTCTTTCAAACCTTCTGCCTCAAGGATTGCTGATTTTTTCAAACCTTCAGCCTCAAGAATTGCAGCACGTCTGTCACGTTCAGCCTTCATTTGTTTTTCCATTGATGCTTGAATGTCAGCAGGCGGAATAACGTCTTGAAGTTCTACACGATTGACTTTTACGCCCCATTTGTTTGACGCTTCGTCGAGAATATTTCTGAGTTTGTGGTTGATTGTATCTCTTGAAACCAAAACTTCGTCCAAGTCGAGTTCACCGATAATGTTTCTCAAAGTTGTTTGAGTGAGTTTTTCGATTGCTTCGGGAAGATTTTGGATTTCATAAACCGCACTTTTCGGATTAACAATTTGGAAGTAAATCAAAGCGTTGATGCCGATAGAAACGTTATCTTTCGTAATAACGTTTTGACGGGGAAAATCAAAAACCGATTCTCTTAAATCAATTCTGTCCTTAAAAGAATAATATGTATAAGTACGACCGTCGGGAAGCGTTTGATTTTGTTTCCACGCAATCGAGCGGGGATTGTCGATAAGAGGGATAATAAATTGGAAACCCGATTCCAAAATTCTGTCGAATTTACCGAGTCTTTCAATAATCATAACCTCAGCCTGTTGCACAATTTTGATTGATTTTACGCAAAAAACGAGAGCGAAAATAACCAAAAAGAATGTAAAAATTAATGCACCCATTAAATTCCTCCTATATTTTTTCTACTTTAAAAATGATACTGTCATTTGATAAAATTTTGACTTCTGAACCGACGGCAATAGCCTCTCCGTCAGTAACCGCCTGCCATTCTTCGCCATAAATGGCAACTCTTCCGTCAGTGTTTGTAACCTCTTTAACAACTTTTGCAACTTTGCCGATGTACTTATCATCAAGTCCCGTCGAAACTTTTTTCTCGTTAATTTGCTTCAACAAAATCGGTCTGACGAGCCAAATTGCGGCAATTGAAACAATCAAAAATACAAAAGTTACAAAAAGATTTGAGAAACCGAGATATGAAAAAATCGCCGAAACTGCCACAGCGACTGCAAGGTTGATAAAAAACAAAGTCGGTGTAAACATTTCAAGTACAAGAAAAATAACCGACACAATTAACAAAATCAACCACATATCCATAAAAATCTCCTTTGCGACAATTATATCAAATTATCATTCCTCTTTCAATAACTCTGTTAAACAGTTTAAAAGAATTCACATTTGTGCTACCCTCAAATTATGAAAGGTAAATTACTATTAGCCATAATAGCCGTATCACTCATAACGGTATCCTGCTTCTCGATTGACAAACCGCCAATTCAAACGGGCGAAAAAGAAGAAACAATCGACTTGCACGATTTGTATTACGAAGAGCCGAAAATTGTTACAATTGACGGAGATGATTATTTACAATCTCAACTTCCGATAGGAAAATTCGGCGGCGAACTTGTCACCTCAACCATCGGCGAAGGTCCGAAAACATTTAACCTTTGGACGGCTAAAGACAACACCTCAACCGAAATCGGCTCCTTAATGTTCGATTCGCTTTTGACAACCGATGTCAACACAGGCGAAGTTATCCCGAATATGGCAAAATCAATAGAAATTTCACCCGACAAAAAAACTTACATCGTAACATTAAGAAAAGGTTTGAAATGGTCTGACGGAAAAGAAATTACAGCCGACGACGTTGTTTTCACTTGGAATGACATCGTCTTAGCCGGTTATGGAAATACAAGCGTCAGAGATTCCGTCACAATCGACTGCCAACTTCCCAAAGTCGAAAAAATTGACAAATACACAATAAATTTTTCAACACCAAAACCTTTTGCACCGTTTTTAAGATTTTTATCAGAAAATATTGCCCCGAAACACGTCTTAAAACCTGTCGTATTAAAAGGAAAACGTGCCTTCGACGCATATTGGGGAACAAATACGAAACCCTCTGATTTCGTAACATCGGGACCATTCAAACTTCAAGAATATGTCCCCGCTCAACGGGTTGTTTTAAAAAGAAATGAAAATTACAATTTCATAAACAAAAAAGGTCAAAAACTGCCCTATCTCGACAAATACGTCATTCAAATTGTCGGCGACTTAAACAACGAACTTTTAAAATTTGAATCGGGCGAACTCGATGTAATCAGCGTTCGAGGCTCTGATGCGGCAAGATTTAAAATGAACGAAAATAAAGGCGGTTACAAACTCTACAACCTCGGAGCAAGCACAGGCACGATGTTTTTCACGTTGAATTTGAACAACCGCAAAAACGAAAAAGGGGAATACTACGTCAATCCGACAAAAGAAAAATGGTTCCGTGACAAAAATTTCAGGCAGGCAATCGATTGGGCAATCGACAGAGATTCTGAAGTTGCAAACATCTTAAACGGCGTCGGTCAGCCGCTTTTCACCCCCGAAGCACTCGGCTCGATTTTCTTGAATGAAACCGTCGCAAAAGGACATGCCCGTGACTTAAAAAAAGCGGAAGATTTGCTCAAAAAATCAGGATTTTACAAGGATAAAGACGGAATACTTCACGACAAAGACGGAAATATTGTTTCCTTTGATTTGCTCACAAACGCAGGAAACACAGAGCGTGAGGCTATCGGCGTTATGATAAAATCCGACCTTGCCGAGTTGGGAATGAAAATCAACTTCAAACCGATAGAATTTAACTCTTTAATCGGAAAAATCTCAGGGACTTTTGATTGGGAGTCAATAATTATGGGCTTTACAGGCAACACTCTTGAACCTCACGGTGGCAAAAATGTTTGGTATTCCAACGGCCCGCTCCACATTTTTAACCAAAGAAATGAAGATGAATTTGGCAGGGATTTATTCGATTTTGAACGAAAAATCGATGAAATTTTCGACAAAGGTGCGGCTGAACTTGAGTTTGAAAAACGCAAAATTTATTACGACAAATATCAGGAAATTCTTGCGGACGAATGCCCGATGGTTTATTTGTACTCACCGCTTAGGTTAATTGCCGTAAGAAACAGAGTCGGAAACGTCTATCCTACAATTTTGGGCGGAATGACGCATAATCCGACAGAATTGTACATAAAATAATTTGTAAAATTTTATTATTTTTTTTCTCAAATTTTTGATTTTTATCTAAAATATCATTATGTCTTGAAAAAAAGGAGAAATAATGAAAAAATTTGTCGCACTTCTAATGGTAATGGTGTTTGTTGGGGTAAATTCCAATGTTTTGGCATTAACAACCACCGAAAACACAGAAGTTAAAGCACCCGTTTGGGAAGAGTATGTTCCCGAAAAATACCAAAATCCGAGAAGTTTTCCGAACAAAGGAAAAAACATCGCAGAACTTGCTGTCGGAATTGTACTCACTGATTTGTTAGTAACCGCACCTATTGGTATCCCTATGATTTGCCACTCAACAACAAAAATGAAAAACCAAGGCTGGTTCGTTAAAAGACAAAAATTTGAAGCGGGATTAACTGAAGCCGAAAAAATCACTGAC
>CAKVJR010000110.1 GCA_934754855.1 uncultured Candidatus Melainabacteria bacterium | reverse complement strand
GCATAAGCATTCACTCAAACTCAATGGTGGACGGTAATCCGCTCGAAAAGCACGGAGTCAGTGTTTTTTGGTACAATGACCACGCAAAAGACCTTGCCGACACAATCAAAAAAACAATGGCAGAACAACTCAAACTTCGTGACGACGGCACAAGATATTCAAGTTTCGTCCTAACCCGCCCAACCATGCCCGTTTCGGTCTTAGTCGAAGTCGGATATATGCCCAATCCTGACGAATATTTAAAATTAACAAATCCGAAATTTCAACGCCAAGCGGCAAAAGCAATAGCCGACGGACTTGAAAAATTCTTAAAAACAAAAGCAAAATCGAGAACCATCGAAATCGAAGAAGGTAAAGTCTTTTTACCCATTTTAAACAAGGGTCAGAGAAAACTTTAAAAACAATTATTTAATTTTTTTGACATAGAGCAAATCGCCGTATATATCGGATTCTTTCGATAATATTTTTGCGTTTTCATCTATCCATTGACAAACTTCATCAACTAAAACTTCATCGGGATAAATCTTTGAATTATAGAACCAAATATGCGTTCCTGCGGGAAAATCATCAAGACTCCTCTTTGTTTTTGACAAATTCGGATTATAACAGTCAACAGCCGTTCGATAAAATTGATAAACAACATTATCTTCATATTTGTTTTTTTGGTCATAAACTTTAAAAATACCCTCACCTTGGCAATCTACAAAAATAACATCATTCGGCTTAACATCTTTTTCGTCAAGTTTTTTAACATACTCTTTTGCATTGGAACGATAGTAATAATAAGGTAATTCAGGGTTCATTTTAGTGGGTTTTGAACTATTCGTTCCCCAAAATCCGTAAATTGCAAAAACAAAAATCAATATTTCAAAAATAATATTCAAAATCTCATTTTTTGTTCTGAAAATATCAAACGATTTAAAAGTGATAAGCAAAACAAACGGAATAAGCCACAAAATCACTCTTGTCGCAGTAAACGGATACAAATGGCAATAGCCCGAAATAATATTAAAAATAATCGGCGTCAAGAAACAATATAACAAAAATCGTTCTTTAACAGCAAGATAAACGACTCCCGACAAAAACATTACAATCAAAGGCAAAAAGCAGAAACAACCGAACAAATAATCGCAAAGAGATTTAAGTGACTCAAAAGACCTGAATGTGTCGCAACCGTCAACCCACATCTCCATTTGCAACATTTCGCCCTTCAATGTTTTTAAAATCATCAGGAAAAACAAAACCGCCGTCAGCAAAATATATGGCAATGCCATACATAACAAGCGTTTATAATCTTTTTTCTTTAAATATTCAAACAAAAAATAAAAACAAATCGGAGCAATAACAAATTCGGCAGGAAAACTTACAAACCCCGTCAAACCTAAGAATACACCGAAACATACCGCTCTTAAATTCGTTGAAATTTTATCTTTAAACATCAAAAACACAAATAGTGTCAAAAGTGCAAAAAATACATCGGAAGAATATTGCTTAAACTCCTGACTGTAATAAATTATTTGATTAGAAAATGCAAAAAATGACAAAAAAGCCAATGTCGTCGAACGGAATTTAAAAACTTTTTTCCCGATAAAAAACGCCAAAATAAGAGAAGCCACGCCGCTTATGTAAGGCAAAAATCTCAAAGCCGCCTCATTCAGTCCGAAAATCATATAAGTTAATTTGAAAAAGCACATAATAAATGGCGGGCAGCATTGATTTTCGTCCAATGGCAAAAATAATTGCCCAAAAGTCCGATTTTGCAAGTTTGTTATTAAAGCACCTTCGTCCCCGAAAAACCCCGGTTCGCAAAGCCATACGTCTGTTTTATAAGCAATCGCATAAACAAACAAAAGAATTGCAAAGAGATAAAAAATTATTTTTCCGATTTTTAAAATATTACTTTTCAATTTATCTCCTGAACAAAACATAAGTTCCCATAGGTTCTTGAATTTCTTGAATTATAGCACAATTTTTTTTGATAAAATCGTAAAATTTAACGTACTCGTCCCCGACATAAGGGTACTCGGCAATGTAAATATGCACCCTTGTCCCTTTCGGAACTTTTTTCAAAAATGCATCAAGACCATCAATTTCTTCAATATTTGTATAAAAATTAATTATATTTTTTGAATCATAAATCCGCAAACTTGCATCACGACCGCAAGAATACACCCAATCATCTAATTTATACTCTTTTTCAAGATGACGATAAAATTCTCTCGCCATAGACATGCAAAAATATTTTCTGTCATTTACAACGTGCGACAAATAGTTAAAATCATACGTTTTCCAAAGGTTTGCAGTAAATATCAAAAATCCGAACGACAAAAAGCCCAAAAATTTTGACTTCTTCCACATATCAACAAAATCGCACCCATTAAAAATCAAAATCAACAGTGTCGAAAACAAAAACAGTGTCTGACGTTCAATGAAAGGATATTTTTCCATAAAAGCAAGAGCCAGCATTACCAAACAGGGGGAAATAAAATAAACCGCTTTCATTTTAAATTTTGAAATCAAAGCAATAAACCCGAAAATCATCACCAAAATCAACACCCACAATTGAATTTCGGTAAAATTCAACAACGTATGGTAACGGAAAAGTAATGAAACATCTCCGAAAGAATGGGGATAGAAACTACCGTTTCCGAGAATACTCCACTCGGATTGCAGCCACTCATAATTCGTTCTTCTGAGTATGACTTCGATATAATACCAACAGGTCATAACCGAGAAAGGAGTAGCCAAACAGCAAAATTTCAAAAGTTTTTCTTTTGAAAAATTGAACAAAATTTTGATAAACAAAAATCCGAAAATGCCAATCAAATAAAAGATTGCACTATATGCACTCCAAGATGCAAAACCAGCAACCAAGCCCCAAAAAATCGCCTGTTTATAAGAAAATTTTTCAAACGACAGCGAAAAAACCGCAATTGAAATCAACAATGTAACCAAAAAATCCGTCGAGTAAAATTTATAATATTGGGTATAAAATAACAGATTTTCGTTGATTGCAACCAAAAACAACGGTGCCAAAAACAAAAACGGCGTTTTTAATATTTTTTTTGACAACACTGCCATAGCAGGCAAAGCCAGCACTGACGCCATAAACGGGATAAATCTGAATGCGAGTTCATTATACCCGAAAAGCAAATAAATCGGTCTTGTCAAACCAAAAAATATCGGAGGAGAATACTCTGCCTCAAGCCCACGCCATATCGGATAAGTACAATTCAGAATATCCGTTGCATTGCGAATTAACGCATCTTCGTCCACCCAAAAAGATAAATTCGTCTGCCAAACTTTCCACCTTAAAAAAATTCCTGCCAAAATTATCAATACGGCAAAGAAAATTTCAAAATATTTAACAAAATTTATCTTTTTTATGTCCATAAACTAAGTTTAGCATAAACGAGAGTCGGACGATAGCAAATTTGAATTTTTATCATATAATTGTGAAAAAGGGGAAATTATGGCGAATTTTATGAAAAATACCTTAGAAGAGTTGAAAACCTTTGCGGTAAAAGGAAATGTTATTGACATGGCAGTCGGTATTATCATTGGTGCAGCGTTCGGAAAAATCGTTGATTCAATGGTAAAAGACATAATCATGCCGCCATTGGGCTGGTTAATGGGAAAAGTTGACTTTACAAACTTATACCTCACACTCCCCAATAATGCAGGCGAAATCATAAAATACCCCTCATTGGACGCCGCACAAAAAGCAGGTGCAGTCACAATCAACTACGGCGTTTTCATCAATTCTTTGATAAGTTTTTCTATCGTCGTAATTGCAGTTTTTATCCTCATTAAGGCAATTAACAAACTCAAATCGCTTGCCGTAAAAGAATGCGAAAAAGAAGAAGCAATCACAACGAAAACATGCCCGAAATGTTATTCAACAATCAACATTAAGGCAACAAAATGCCCTTATTGCACAAGCAACATCGAATAATTCAAACCTTATATCTTTTTATGAAAAAAGATTTTTGAGGAATTTTCCAACCTTAGTGCGAGGTTCTTTTTCGGTGTTATTTTCGGAAATTACCTGACCTGAACCTTGTGTAAGATGTGTTTCGTCCATTCCGGGAGTCAAATCCGTCATAGAAACCTGATTTGCATTAGCAAGGAATTGTTCTTTCGGGTAAGTGATTTTTTGTGAAGAATCCCAAGGATTTACGACATAAACGTTGTCTTCATCAACTCCGACGATACTGTATGCGTGACCTGTCGTAATTGAGCCGATACTGTTATCTTTGTTTTGGAAAGTGCAGTTCATAACATACTTGTTGGAACTGTCACCGTATGTTTCAAGCATGTCAGAAATTGCATCTATATCTCTGTAAACAAATTCAGATTTTTGACCGGTGATATAATAGATAGCCTCGTCAATTTGACCGCCTTTAAGAGGGTCTTGAACCGTTGCATCTTTTCCGGCAGTTCTGCTCAAATCACGTCCGTTTTTCTTGTAATCACCCGATGCGATTAATTCTTTTCTGTAATCTCCGATAGCCCTTTCGAGCAAGTTCATATCCATATCACCATTTGCATATTTCATGCTCGGAGTTGAATATTTATTGTCGATAATTTCTTTCGGAGAATATGTGTAAGACTTGTTAACCCCTTTCAAAGTAACTGTAACACTTCCGTCATCGTTTTGAGTAATGGCTTGTTTAATCATAGCCGCACCGTAAGATGAAGTTCTCAATGAATTTGTACCTGCCAAAACCCAACAGTCATTCATGCCCGAACCTTGCTTGGTATCTTCAATTTTACCGTTTACATCGTAATTGTATTTTTGGTCATGAGAAACAATTTCGTTGTTTTTATCATAAACATTTGTGCTTGTTGTAAGATATGTTTTTGTGCTTACGGTTCTTGAACCGTCATCATTGTAAACAGTTGATGTTTCTCTGTTTTGGGTTTTATCTTTTGAATTGTATTTATAATTTGTGGTTCTTCCCTGTTCGTCTATTTCTTTAGTCGAAGTGGCTTTGCTTGAGTAGTAATATGAAATACCGCTTTTTGTGCCGTCATCATTGGCTGTTTCGACATATTTCGAGGAAAGTTTGCCTTTTACGTCGTAATTTAATTTTGTGACATCACCGTTTTCATATTGAATTTCTTTTTCCAAACCTTTGTCAATAAATGACGCATTGACTGATTCCATTGCGTTTTCGTACAAAATTTCCAAATCGGCAGTGGAGAATGTTTCGTCATTCTTATCAGCAAATTCATCAGTGCTGAGAGCCGCAACATCTTTCAATTCCTGTTCTGTCACAACACCGTCACCGTTTGCATCTAAAGCATTAAAAATATTTTCGGCGCCGTATTTTTGAACCCCTTTCATCGTAGAAGTCGGCATGCCTTTGATGCTGCTTTTGTGTGCATTATATTTTTCAAGTGCTTCTTCTTTTGTACCGAGGAAAATACTGCTGTTGATTGTTTGGCTTGATGTACCACCAAAAGTAGATTTCACACCATTTTCGAGGTTTGAAATCGCATTTCTGTACTCATCATTGTTTTTGCCTTGAAGAGTAAACCATTCTTTTGAGTATTTTCTTATGCCGTCCATAAAATTGTCACTTTCACCACACTATACATGCATTATCGACCAAAATTTTATTTTCTTTAATAAAAAAATTTTTTGTTTACAAAAAAATACAAAGTCGTAAAAATTATCACAAAAAAATTTCAAACAAATAACACTATTTGTGTTTTCTT
>CAKVJR010000109.1 GCA_934754855.1 uncultured Candidatus Melainabacteria bacterium | reverse complement strand
GAGCGTTAATGAGTGGCCGTTTTTGTCAAAAGAATACATTTCCTTGTTAACGATATCTGTGCTGTCGCCGACTCCTCGTTGGAAAAGTTCGGTTGCCTCAAATATTGGGGTCGAAATTCTTTTGAAATTCGCCTGTCTGAAAATTTTATACGCACTGTCGAGAATTTTTTTCCATTGTGCATTTTCTTCGGGAAGTACGTCTTTTGTGCCTTTTTGTGTTTTTATCGCCATAATTTACCTCACGAAAAAATTATATCACAAATTTACGAACAGGGTATTTTTACAACAAATTCAGTGCCGACGCCCTCTTGAGAGGTGAATGTGATTGTGCCTTTATGTTTGTCGATGATTTTTTGAGAAATGGCAAGTCCCAAGCCCGTTCCCGCTCCGATGCCTTTTGTCGTAAACCCTACGTTGAAAATTTTACTTTTAATATCGTCGGGAATGCCGCAGCCGTTATCTTTTATCGAAACTTTCAGCATATTGTCCTCAACGCCTGTTGTGATAACGATTTCGCCCTTTTCTTTAATACTGTGACAAGCATTCACCAAAATGTTCATAAACACCTGATTAAGCATGTTTACGTAACAATTGACCATCGGAACTTCCGAGTAATTTTTTACAATTGTAACTTTGTTTTTGACCTCGTGATTGATAAGTTGGAGTGTCAGGTCAAGTTCTTTGTTAATATCGGCAGGTTGTTGTTCCGCCTCGTCAAGTCTTACAAACTTTTTGAGCGATTTTACAATATTTGTAATTCTTTTAATCGCTTCGCTGTCAATTTCGTTTAAATCCTTGATAATCTCTGTATTTTCGGCAACAATGTTTTTTTCGATAATTCGCTTTAGCATTTCATTGTTTGAATTAATCGAGCCGAGCGGTGTGTTGATTTCGTGAGCAACGCCCGCTACAAGTTGACCCAATGAGGCAAGTTTTTCTGAGTTGATAAGTTGTAATTGCGTTTCCTCAAGTTCTTTCAGAGTTTTTCTCAACTTTGAATTTTGTTCTTTAATATTTTCCGTCAAAAGCGTTCTGATGACGGCACCTGTCAGTTGTTCCGCAACCATTTGCAAAAGTTCTGAATTTGCCTTAACAACCGAGGATTGAACGGTCAAAGCAATTATCGCACCGATGGTTTTTTTGCCGTCAGAAATCGGAATAACAACTCTGTGAGTGCCTTTTCTGAGCAAAAAGTCGCTGTCCAAACTTTCCGTAATGCAAGCGGACGTGAAGATTTTGAACTCTTTTAAACTCTTCATAATTTGTTCGTCAAAAATTATATTTTTGTCGATGTCGCTTGCGTATTCTTCCGAATTGACAAGTTTTATTGTGCAAAATTTCGGCCCCGATTGGACAAAATAGGTTTTGTATGCTCCTAAAAGTTCATGAATTTCGTATAAAACAGATTGGAGCAAATCTTCAATGTCTTCTGATGTTCTGATTTTGGCGAAAACCCTGTTGACAAGGGCATTTTGAAGTGCGTGTTGTTGTGCCTGTTCACGCATTCTTTCTGTTTTATTTGAGTTTTCTTCAAGTTTTTTATATCTGATTTTAAGGTTTTCAAATTCCTCGTTAAGTGTTCTGTAACTGAGTTTTTGAGTAACGTCGGTAAATTTGATGATTATATAATCGCCCATTCTTGTCGATGAAATTTGAAAAGTGTAATAATCATCGGCTGTGACTTGGTATGAGCAAACCGTATAAAAATTTTGTTTTGACTCAAAAATAAGGTCAATAATTGTTCTGTTACGGCTGTCCGCAGGAATATAGCCATAAGGCTCGATTGAAAAATAGTTTTTTATTCTGTAAAAATTTTTTATCTGTCCGAAAAATTTTTCGGCAGAATGGTTGAGGAAGATTATCTCCTCTGTTGATTTTGCGACGATTATGCAATCGTCAAATTGGTTAAATATTTTAAAGTCTGATGTTATCATTTTCTAAAAAAGAATGTAGTGGTTTAAAAATGCAATTGCGACACCCAAAAGTGCTCCGACAAAAACTTCAAACGGAGTGTGTCCCAAAAGTTCTTTTAATTTTGTTTGAGGGTCAAGCGGTTTGCCTTCGTAAAATTCTTCCATCATTTTGTTTAAGCAGGCAGCCGTTTTTCCCGCTGCACGTCTTAAACCTGCTGCGTCGTACATTACAACCATTGCAAATCCTGTTGCAATAGCAAATTCAACGGAAATAAATCCGCAAATCAATCCGACGACTGTCGCAAGCGATACGACACCTGCTGAGTGTGAACTCGGCATTCCGCCTGTCGTTGTAAGGATTTTGAAGTTAATGGATTGATGAGTTATCAAATAACCCAAAAATTTCAATATTTGTGCAATAATTGCAGCCTCAATTGCAGTAAATAAAACTTCAACACTCGTATTTAAAAACATTAACAAACCCTTTCAACAATATCGGATAAAATGCCTTCCAAAATTTGCGATTTTAAGCCGTTGTCACTAAGTATAGCACAACATTTATCACAAAGGAAGTGAACTTGTTGTTTCGCTTTTTCTAATCCGAAATGCGATGTATAGGTTGCCTTATGGGCGTTTGCGTCTTTTCCGGGGGTTTTGCCCAACTCTTCCAAAGTTGCAATTTCATCTAAAATATCATCGTAAATTTGAAAAGCATGCCCGTAATTTGTTGCAAATTCTTCGAGTGCATTAATTTGTTTTTCTGTCGCACCGCCGATTATTGCACCTGCTTTAACCGCAAGGACGAACAATTTTGCGGTTTTGTATTCGTGAATGAAATCGAGCGTTTCGTTTGAAATTTCTTTATTCTCGGAGTCGATATCGACAATTTGTCCCGAGATAATTCCATCGACACCTGCACCTATGCAAAATTCCCGAATAACTTGCAAAATTTTGTCGGCAGAAACGGTTTTCGGGGTTTTATCGATAATTAATTTTGGTGCGAAACTCAAAAGTGCATCGCCCGCAAGAACTGCCGTACTTTCCGAAAAAGCCTTATGGTTAGTGAGTTTTCCACGTCTGTAATCATCATTGTCCATACAGGGCAAATCATCGTGAATTAAACTTTGGGTATGGAGCATTTCTATCGCACATGCTGTCGGAATGGCGTTTTCATAACTGCCTGATATCATTTTGCAGGTTTCAAGTACCATAACGGGGCGAAGCCTTTTGCCGCCTGCATTCAAAGAATATTTCATCGATTTGTAAATTTCTTCGGGATAAATGACGGGAACAAACTCATTGAGTTTTTCTTCCACAATTTTTTTCAGTTCATTATATTCGTTTTTATATTCGATTTTATTCATCAGCATTTGCCCCGTTTTTGCCTGTATTTTGCGTAACTAATCTTCTTGATTCGGCACGTTTGTTTTCGGATAATTTTGCCATAGTAACGCCCTTATTGAATTTCGACGTACTTTCGACTTTTGTGCCTTTGTCTTTGATTTTTTGTTTAAATTCTTTTGCTTCTTCTACAAATTTTTTGTAACTTTCGTATCTTGAATTTGCGATTTTATCAATGTTTTCAATGACATTGCAGCCTGTTTCGTGAATGTGTATGCAGTCTTTGAATTTGCACTCGCTAAGTTCGTTAATTTCTCTGAAAAGTTTTTTTACATCGACAGGGAGAAGAAAATTAAATTTTACGTTTGAAAACCCCGGAGTATCGACGATTGAAGAGTTTTCGTCAATTTTGTAAATTTGGCAATGTCTTGTCGTGTGAACGCCCCGTTTTGTTTTGTGGCTGACATTTTTTGTCGCAAGATTTAAAATGCCGTTGGTCAAATAGTTGATTATTGTTGTTTTTCCGACACCTGATGCACCGCATAAAATACAAACATTATCTTTCATAAATTTACTCAAAGGCTCTGTTTCGATATGCAAGGTCGCAGAGGTGAAAAACAAAGTATATCCTAACGGTTCGTAAATGTTTTTTATCTCGGTAATCAATTCCTCGTCTTTGTTTAGGTCACATTTGTTAAAGCATAGAACGGGGGTGATTTTGTGATATTCGCAAAGTGCAATATATCTGTTCAGTTGCTCAAAATCTATATCAGGATTTTTTATTGCGGAAACAATTATCGCTTTTGAAACATTTGCGACTTTCGGGCGGGATATGAAATTTTTTCTCGGCAAAACTTTTGAAATAAAAGCCTGACTGTTATCGGGAGTAATTCCCTCTAATTCAACAAAATCGCCCACGATGACCGATTCAAACTTCTTCTTTAAAATATCTCGAAGTTTGCACTCAATCAGACCGACTTCGGTATCCGCATAATAAAAATCAGAAATAATTTTTACAACATGTCCTATCATATACTGATTTTACAATAAAACCGCACGAAATAACAGAAAAACATAATTCTTATTAAAATAATACTTTTTATTTTTGTTTCAGATATAATTAATATGTACAGTTATGGACATGTAAAAAAGAAAGAAAGAAAACGACCATGATTAATGAAGTCAAAAAAACCGAATTTGCCATTGGCGGCAAAACGGTCGTAATTGAAACAGGTAAGTATGCAAAATCTGCTGCTTCATCAGTTACGGTAAGATGTGGCGACACAATGTTATTTGTTCATGCGGCAGTAAGCCCTGAACCGAGAGTTGGTATAGACTTTTTCCCGCTCTTAATCGATTATGAAGAAAGAATGTCCGCTATCGGTAAAATCCCCGGCGGTTACAACAGAAGTGAAGGAAAAGCGTCAGATAAGGCTATCTTGGCATCAAGATTAATCGACAGACCTATCAGACCTTTGTTCCCAAAAGGATACAGAAACGATGTTCAAATCGTTGCACAATTGTTCTCATCAGACCAAGAAAACCAACCTGATGTATTGGCTATTTTAGGTGCATCATCAGCGTTAATGCTCGCAGGTGTTCCGTTTGAAGGACCTGTCGGTGCAGTAAGAGTTGGCAGAATTAACGGTCAAATGGTTGCAAACCCGACTTATTCGGAATGCGAACATTCAGATATGAACATTGTCATTGCCGGTACTAAAGATTCAATCATCATGGTTGAAGCAGGTTGTGACTTCGTTACGGAAGACGACATTATGGCAGCAGTTGAATTTGCACAAAAAGAAATCGCTGTTCAATGTGATGCTCAAATGGCTTTCGCAGCAGATTGCGGCATTGAAAGACATGAATTTGTTAACCCGAACGATACATCTGAAATCAAAAAAGTTCTCGAAGAAATGTGCTACGATGCAGTTTATGATGCATACCACAACTTCGACAGAGAATACAGAAAACAAAAACTTGAAGAAACAAAAACTAAGGCTCGTGAATACTTCGACAACCTTGATGATGAACACCCCATCAAGAAAATGATGAACGAAACAGGTATCGACTTCGTTGCAGAAGAATTCAAATATCTCGAAAAGAGAATTATGAGAGCAATGATTGTTAACGAAGGTGTCAGAGCAGACGGCAGACACGTTGAAGATGTTCGTCCTATCTGGTGTGAAGTTGGTGTTCTTCCCAGAGCACACGGTTCAGCAGTCTTCACGAGAGGTCAAACTCAAATCTTGTCAGCCGTTACATTGGCTGGTCCCGGAATGGCTCAAGAACTTGATGGTGTCGATCCTCAAACAACTAAGAAATTTATGCACAAATACATTTTCCCCGGCTTCTCGGTTGGCGAAGTAAAACCGCTCAGAGGACCCGGACGTCGTGAGATCGGTCACGGAAACCTTGCAGAACGTGCAAACATTCCTGCACTTCCGTCAGAAGATGAATTTGGTTATACAATCAGAGTTACTTCAGACGTATTGGAATCAAACGGTTCTACATCAATGGGTTCAACTTGCGGTTCTTCAATGGCATTGATGAACGCAGGCGTTCCTGTTAAATGTATGATTGGCGGTGTTGCAA
>CAKVJR010000108.1 GCA_934754855.1 uncultured Candidatus Melainabacteria bacterium | reverse complement strand
CCTCTGTTTTAGCCATACTTTCGCCCATTGTATCTTCATATTGAATCCACTTCAAACGAGAATCCAATTCAGCAAAATGCTCATTTTCTTCCGCTGTTTCCTCGGCAGCCTCTCCGCCGATATTTACGTCAACCGGAGGCGAAAAATTTTTAAACAATGCCGAAACCAAAAACATTGCGACAACAAAAGTTACCACAAAAAGCACCAATAAAGTCAGTTTATTATTTTTCTTTTTAGGTTTTTTCAACTTCGCCATACTTTTCCAACCTCAAATCCGACAGACTAAAGTTCATCAGGGTCGTCAATTTCTTCCGTTTCTATTTCCTGAATAATCTCTTTGACCAACCTGATTGTATATTCGGGAAGAGAATTATCGTTCAAAATATCATACAAAGCACTTTCGCCCGAAAGATTGAACAATGCAATGATTGCATTTCTTGCAACCTCGGGAGATTTGTCACTCAAACTCGAATAAATCAACCCCTGAACTCTGTCGTCATCGAGATTTGAGAGTGCCTCAATAGCATTTATCCTGACTTGAACAGATTGGTCTTTCAAAGATTTTTCCAAAGCACGAAAGACTTTCTCACCCTTCGTATTAAGCCTTGAAAGTGCCTCAATCGCACGTTCTTTCAAGAAAGTGAACTTATCCATAAGTCCTCTGCCCGTTTCAAGAACGTTAACAAGCGTATCGACAGCCTTTTCATCACCAATCATACCAAGGGCGAATGCTGCGGATTCTTTCAGGTAAACAGAATTTTCACTTTCATCTCTCAATACTTCCGAAAGAGGGATAACAGCAAATCTGTCGCCGATTTTGCCGAGTGCTTCCGCACAAGCCAATCTGAGTTTATAGTTTTCTTTTTTGTTGTTCAAGCAGTAAAGAAGAGGATTTACGGCAGAAGTGTCTTTAATATTTGCAAGCGTTTTCGCCGCATTGACTCTGACGCACATTCTGACATCTTCATCTTCAAATTTTGCTTTGTATTTTTCTTTTAATACTAATGAATCAACAAGCGGTGCAACACTGCTCGGTGACTTGTATTTACCCATTTTTTTAAACAAAAAAGAAACAACTTTATAGTCATTACTGATTTCAAAGAAATAGTTAATTGCAGAAATGAAATCCTCTTTGTCAAAAGTTTCTTCTTCGAGTTTTTCAATCAACGCAATAGATTCATTGCCGTCATCGGTTCTATTTATGAGGCAATCTTTCGCCAATTGTTCAAAATTCAAGTCTGACATATCGCTCCTTTTTGTTTACAGTATTTTATACGGAATACAAACAAAATACAAGTATCACAACTGATTATAAGTTGATTAAATTGTCGAGATTTTTCGTTTCTATTGCCTTGTCGAGTTCAGCCTTAATTTCAAGAGGCGATTTAGCAAACGAAATTCCCTCGGGAAGTTTGATATCGTCCGCTGTTTTCGCATTAATAAAGCCTTCATTCATCGCCAAAAATTCTCTGTATTGATTTAAAATTTCAGTCGCATTTTCGGGCAATTTTACGTTTTTAACGTGAAAATATTTCAAATCAGATTCAAATTTCGGGAGATATTCTATGCAAAAATCCACCATTTCCGTCGGAGCATATTGTGCTTTTTGCTCTTCCGTATAATTTACAAAAGGATTTCCCGTAAAAGTTTCGCCCTTGTGTTCGTTAACGATGTAATATGCCCAACCCAAACAACCTCTGTAAAATCCGAGGTTATTTATCAAAGATTTAAGGATTTTTCTGTAAGTTGCGGCAAAATATCTTGCCTTTCTTGCAAATTGAGGCATATTCGCAATATCATTTTCGATTACATAAACATCGAGATACAAATCGGCCGCAAGAGGACCTATTCCGGGGTCAAATTCTACTGTTTTTGCTTCATCTGCCATAATTTTCTCCTGTTATTTTCCTTTGAATTGTGAAAGGAATCTCATATCATTATTGAAAAACAAACGGATATCATCAATTGCGTATTTAAGCATTGCCATACGTTCAACGCCCATACCAAAAGCAAATCCCGAATATACTTCAGGGTCAATTCCGACGTTTCTGAGAACGTTTACATCAACCATGCCGGCACCCAAAATTTCAAGCCAGCCCGAACCCGAACATACTCTGCAACCCTTGCCGTTACACATAATACATTGAACGTCAATTTCGCAACTCGGTTCCGTGAACGGGAAGAAACTGTTTCTCATTCTTGTCGGTCTTGCACCTTCAAAATAAATTTTGATAAATTCATTCAAAATACCTTTTAAATCGCCAAAAGTGATATCTTTGTCAATCAAAAGTCCTTCAACTTGGTGGAATTGGTTGTGTTTTCTTGCACTGACAGATTCGCATCTGAATACTCTGCCGGGAGAAATTACTCTGATTGGCGGTTTGTGAGTAAGCATTTCACGAATTTGTGCCCCAGAAGTTTGGCTTCTCAAAATAACATTGTCCTTACCCTCAACGTAGTATGTATCTTGCATATCACGGGCAGGGTGGTCTTGAGGGAAATTAAGCATGTCAAAATTGACATATTCCGTTTCAACTTCGGGTGAATTTTCGGGAAGTACCAATGAAAATCCCAATCCCTCGAAAATATCAACAATTTCGTTCATAGCCTTTGTAATCGGGTGCATTTTACCCGCAGGCATGTAATCTCCGGGGAGAGTGATGTCGATAATTTCGGATTTCAATTTCTCATTTCTTTCCGCAGTTTTCAAAACTTCCTGCTTATCATTCATAAGATTTTGCAAGTCTTGAGAAATTTTGTTTGTTAAAGCACCGATAACTTTTTTATCCTCAACAGATAAATCTTTTAACTGTTTTCTGATATTATTAAGTTCGGATTTTCTCGACATGTGATTGTTTTTAACTTCTTCGAGTTCTGCAACTGTTGATGTTTTCTCGATTTCAGCCGATATTGTCTGATATAATTGTTCAAGTTTTTCTTTCATAAGAACCTCTGTTTTGTATTTTTATTAAAATTATATGATAAAAACTGACAATGTGCAGAAAATTTGATATAATTTTTTTATTATGAAGAAAAAATTTTTATTAACGGCATTAACAATCGGTCTTTTATCAGGTTCAACATACGCTGAAACCTGCACCAAGAACGACTTGAGAACTTTGTACCTTAATAACAAAGCAATTATTTACGAAATTAACATGCGTACATTCAACGCAAACGATAAAAACGGAAACGGCATTGTCGAAATTGAAAAAGGGGAAACGGTCGGAAACTTCATCAACGCAATCAAAAGACTTGATGAGTTGAAAAACTATGGCATTAACGCAATTCACGTCATGCCGATTAATCCCACTGGTAAAAAAGCAGCAATCGGAACTGTCGGCTCAGTTTACTCAATGACGGAAATTGCAGGCATTGACCCGAATCTTGTTGACAAAAAATCGAAATTGTCCGACACGGAACAATTAAAAAAATTCGTAACAGAATGTCACAAGCGTGGAATTCGTGTAATTGTGGACATTCCGGCATGCGGTTCTTTGGATATGGCTGAAAAATACCCAGAACTGTTTGTTAAAGACAAAGACGGAAAAGCAATGATTCCTGTCGATTGGACAGATGTTCGCCTCTTCAAAACCATTAACGAAGACAGTTCTTTAAACCAAAAATTACTTGACGAACATAAAAAATATGTTGATATGCTGTTAAATGCAGGCGTTGACGGCATTCGTGCAGACGTTGCCCCGATTAAGCCCTATGAATTTTGGAAAGAATTAATTTCTTACACAAGGGCAAAAGACCCTGAATTTATGTTTGTTGCGGAAACGGCAGAGGCATGGGCTCCGCCTGAAGTTCCGACACCGACCGCAAATTACGTCAAACTGTTAGAAGCAGGTTTTGACGGTTATTACGGCAATTTGCTTGATTTTGTGAATTTCAAAAATGTTGATGATTTCAAATTCGTTTTCAAACACATAAACGAACTTGCACAAAAGGGTGAAAAGAAAGCAATTTTGGGTTGTTTTGACACTCACGATTTGGAAAGTGCTTATACAATTTCGCCGACATACGCAGAAAGCATTATGTATATGAACGCAACTTTGCCCGTAAACCCATATTATCTTGACGGTTTCCAAAGCGGGGACAAATATCAGTACCCGTATAACGGCAAAAAAGCGGCAGTGACTTACACTGACAGCGATATATACTATTCGCACAAAAACAAAATCGACATTTTCAATTTCTCTCGTCGTCCCGGCGGTGACTTGCCGATTATGCAGAAAAAATTGAAACAGACGATTGAACTTCGCAAAAACTTGGGCGATATTGTCACAAAAGGCGATTTTGAATTTCTTGACGTAAAACAACTCAACAATAGCAGTGAAAAAATTTATGCTTACGAAAGAACTCTTGGCAAAGACGGTGTCGTTGTTATCGTAAACGGCAATCACCATAAGGCTTTGGCAGTTGTTAACGTCGGAAAAGAAATTAAATCAAAAGAAATTATAACAAAAAATTCACAACCCGAGTTCAAGGGCAAAGGTCAAGTTATTATTGAACTTCAGCCTGATGAAGCGTTTGTTATGAAATATACTTTTGATAAAAAGTGTAACAAATAGCCAAGTAAAAAAAATTGCGATATAATTAACTCAATCGATTGAAAAAAGGAAAAACAGATGGCAAAACATTCAGATACAATCCCGATAGACGTATGTATTTTAACGGTTGACCACGATATTAAAGGAACGGTTTACGTTTCAAAATACACGGACACAAACAGAGAATTGACGGATTTGCTTAACGATAAAGACAAAAGATTTTTGGCAGTTACAAATGCCGAAATCCTTTCAAGAACGACATCTGCACCTCCGAGAAAATATAATTTCCTCGAAATTCACGTCGATTATATCTTGATGGTTCACCCATCAAGCCAAGTTGTTTTCAAAGAATCGGGCAAAACTCAGGAAGATATTGCAAGATTTAGAGAATTACGTAACAAACTTAATCAGACGAAACCGTTTTAATTATGAGCGAAGTGAAGAAAATTTTATTGGTTAATTTCGGCGGAATCGGCGATGAGATTTTGTTTTTGCCTGTTATAAAGAGCGTAAAAGCAAAATTTCCGAATGCGGAAATAACATTGTGCCTTGAGCCGAGAAGCAAGAGTATTGTTGACTTATGCCCTGATATCAATCATTTGATTTTGACCGATATCAAATCGAAAAATAAGTATCTTGAACTTTTAAAATTTTATTTTAAAGCATTATTCGGCAGATTTGACTTGGTCATTTCATCAGGCTCAAATAAAATGATTCCCGTACTTTTATTTTTTATGGGAATAAAAAACCGTATCGGCTATGATTGTGGTGGTTTCACGACAAAATTGCTAACACAAGCGATTAAGTTAAATAACCAACAATTTGCGGGGAAAATGTATCACTCACTCGTTGCGGAACTTACGGACGATGAGTACCAAAATCCGTCCGTAAACATCGAATATTCAGACGCTTGCAAGGATATGATTTTAATTCACCCCGGAGTAAGCAAAATGAGTATCCGCAAAAATATCATTAAAAGTTACGGCAATGATAAATGGGCGGAACTCGTAGAACTTTTGCTTGATAGAGGCGAAAAAGTCGCATTGGCAGGCGGTCCTGACGATGACGAGTGCATTCGGGAAATTTTGAAAAAAGTTGACGGTCGTGAAAATTTCTATAATTTTTACGGCAAAACAAAGAATTTAAAAGAATTGGGTGCTTTAATGACAGGGGCAAAAAAGGTTATATGCTGCGATTCAGCACCGATGCACCTCGCTTTGGCACCCAATGTTCCAACAATTGCATTGTTCGGCCCGACAGATGAGAAGAAACTTGTTCCCGAAAGGGACAACGTTAAAGTTAT
>CAKVJR010000107.1 GCA_934754855.1 uncultured Candidatus Melainabacteria bacterium | reverse complement strand
GAGATCATCTCCGTTACAAGCATAAAAGGAATCGTTGCCGTTTTCACCGTATATCGTGTCATCACCCGTCAATGCGTGGAAGTTGTTGTCTTCGTCCTGTTCGCCACGGGGCATCTTTTTCATACGATTTTTCGATATTACAATATTTATTATGAACTTGGCTATTCCCCAACCGGGTAGTTCTCTTTTTTAAAAATTTATGCTACAAACTTTTTTCATAGATTCTTCGGACTCCGTCCTCAGAATGACATATTTATATTATCAGAAAGAAGTTTGGTGCATTTTTATGTTTAATGAAGCAGATATAGCAAATTTTGATAAAGAGTTTGATAAAGATGAAGAAAATAGATTGGAAAAATTACGGAAAAATTTTGTTGAAGAATTTCCCCAAAACAAGATACAAAATCTAAAGTTTGATGAGTATATTGTTGGAAAACAAAAACAAAACTCATTTTGTTATTGCATTGAAACAAAATTAGAAGGCTTGGGTAATATTCATAGTTCTCCTGCAATAAAATTTGGCGTTTATTATGGTAAACAAGGTAGTGATTGTAGTAAAAAATATAGATTTGCAAAAAAATATGGAAAGAATTTAGAGGAATGTTTTTTCAATGTAAAATCAGAAATTGTAAGATTGATTCAAAATGGTGAAACTGATAATATTGAGGGTATTAAAAATTCTAAATTGCCACCAATTTATAGAAGAAAAATATTATCGACATATTTTCCTGAAAAATACTTAAATATTTTTTCTGAGAATCATTTAAACCATTTTTTAATTAATTTAAATATTTTAGATGCTATAAATCTTAATTTTTATAAAAAACAACAGCAATTATTAACAATAAAAAATCAGAATATAATTACAAAAGATTGGAGTAATTATAAGTTCTCTTGGTTTTTATACAGGATTTTTGACAAGCCAACAAAGAATCAAGATAGTATTGAAAAATCTGAAGATTTTGCAATCATTGATGAGATTAATAAAGAAAATTTGAAAAGTTTAGAAGGCGTAAAAATACCTATATATGAGGAAGATCAAGATAAACAAGCACCTGTTATAAGTAATGGTACTATGGTCTATCCGAGGAACAAAAGAAATTCAATAATAGCATTGAAAAAAGCACTTTTTAAATGTGAAATTGATGAAAATCACCCTTCTTTTATACGCAAAAATGGTGGTAATTATACTGAGCCTCACCATTTAATACCAATGAAATATCAAAATGATTTTGAAAAAAGTTTAGATGTGCCGGCAAACATTGTTTCTTTATGTAGCAATTGTCACAATCAAATTCATTATGGTAAAAATGCGGAAGAGTTAATAAAGTTTTTGTATGAACAAAGAAAAGATTCCTTAAAAAATGCAAAAATATCTATTGGACTAAAAAAACTTTTGAAAATGTATAAATAATGATTTCAATTAGTTATTTGAAATATTAGTGAACTAAAAAGTAAATATTATAAAAAAAAGACCTCGGCGAATGAGGTCTTTTTTTAAGTGGTGCCGAAGGCCGGACTCGAACCGGCACACAGTGTGAGCTGCGTCAGATTTTGAGTCTGATGCGTCTACCAATTTCGCCACTTCGGCTTGTGTATTAATTCTATAACAACCATAAAAATTTTTCAACACCTTTTTTATCTTTGCAACATTTTTTCAACAAATTTTTTCTGATGTTTTAAATTCCTATCGCTATTTGCAACCTTTTTACTTCCTGTTTCCAACTCGTGCATCAACTGATATGCGTATCTGAATCGGCAAATATTCATTCCCTCTTCTTCGGCACGCTTATGGATATATTTCAACAATTCCGGCACTTTCGGCGGAATGCTCTTCGGATATTGCATTGCAAAATATCCCTCAAAATCATCGGCGATATTTTGAACACCTATCCTTTTACACAATTCTATCCATTCATCAATTTGCTCTTTTGTATCGTTTACAAATGGCAACAATATATATTTGAGTTCAAAAACACTATTTGTGTTTTTCGCCGCTTCGGCATATTTTTTGCAATTTTCGACCACCCTATCAAAGGCGTCAACTCTTTTTATCTTCCTATAAAGTTCGGAATTTCCGCTGTCAGGCGATATTACAACTTCACCGACACCCGCTTTCAAAACTTTTTCTATTGCGGGCAAATACGTAATTCCCGACGACGGGATAAAAATTTTCTTCACCCCTTTTTCAAGCAAAAAGTCAATTATTTCTTCAAAATCGTCAAGAACGCCGACTTCTCCGCCGACAAATCTGACAATTCCGTCGTATCGCAAAACGCCCGCCTCTTCCATATCTTTGAGCATTTTTATCATCGAATACGGTTCAACCGAATTATAACGGTCTTTATCAAGTGCAGAGTAGCAATAATAACAATTACTGTTGCATTTTGTCCAATGGGAAATAGTTATTTCGTTGATATAACATCCGTCTTGCCAATCGTCCCTATTCATCAGCATGCAGCAATTTTCGCATGCCCGAAAAGGTATTTTCCCCTTTTTGGCACGTTCTTGCAAGCGATTTTTTTGTGCGACAACTTTTTTCCAATTGACTTTTCTTCCGTCATAATAAAAATAAAAACATGGCGAACGATCCAAGTCGCAGTTGCAGCAGTGCAAGAGGCTATCAAAGCCTAAAAATACACTTTTTTGTAATTGTTCGCAAAATTTATAATACATTTTTACTCCGCAAGTTTGTATCGGTCGTTTTCAAGTCCGTGCAGCAATTGGGAAAGGTACATAAACTGTCCGTAATGAAGTCCGTTGTCTTCGCAATGTTTTTTGATTAATTCATACATTTCAACAACGCTCTTCGGAATTGCGTTCGGTTTTTGCACAAGATAACTTGCCTCAAAATCCAAGGCGAGATTTTTAGCCCCGATTTTATCGGCAAAATTAAGCCAACTATTAACTTGTTCGAGGTTGTCGTTAACGTTCGGAATTAAAATATATTTCAATTCAAACAGACTTCCGCCCTGATTTGCGGCAGAAATATATATTGAAATATTTTCCGCAACTTTATCAAAACAATCGACTTGCTTGATTTTTCTATACATTTCGGCATTTCCGCTATCGACAGAAACAATGACGTGTCCGTAGCCGCCGAGCAGGATTTTTTCAATCGTCGGCAAATATTTTATGCCCGATGTCGGGACGTAAAAATCACGCATTCCGTTGTCGTAAAAGAAATTCACGATTTGGTCAAATTCTTCAAGCATTGCAACGTCGCCGCCGATAAACCTCACAACTCCCGAAAAGTCAATAATATCCTTGATTTCCTCAAGAACGGGCATGAGTTTATAGGGTTTTCTCGTATTAAAATAATTTTTATCTTTTGCCGTATAACAGTAGAAACAGTTGCAATTGCAGGCTGTCCAATGAGAAATGGAAATATCTTTTATTGATAAATCTTCGTCCCATTCTTCATCTGTGAATGAATGACAGTTTTCGCAAGCCTTGAAAGGAATTTCGCCGTTTTTGGCACGATTTTGTGCTGATTTTTTCGCTTCATAAAGCAAATTTTTATCAAAAAATTCGCCGTAATAATTGTCCAAAAACTTTGGCGAAGTCTGCTCTTCCCCCGAACAACAATGGATTATGTCATTATTTGAAAAAAATAATGCGTTTTTTAATCTGTGGCAAAATTTATAACTCATAATTATTTCCGATAACTAATTTTAGTTTGTTCACGAATAATAGTCAATAATTGACCCTATTTGTTAATTTTGATATACTTTATCAGAAAAGAGATATTATGAAAACTTCATTAAAAAATTATTTAACTTTTTCGATTTTATGTATATTAAGTTTCTGTTTTATCCATTGGTATTTGGTTTCTCAACAGGTTATTCCGGATATTGCAATCTCTTTTTATCACAAATATGCGACATTCAATCAAATAACGGACAATAATTTTTCAGATGGTATGAAAATGCTGTTTGAAAGTGTGCAAACAGACACTCGGAATATGATTTTTGCTCTGATTTTACGTCCCGTTTGGTTGTTTTTCGGAAAGTCTTTTGAAACGTACGTTTTGAGCATTTTTATATTGTTTTTTGTCCCGTCAATGTATGTTTTTTATCGTTTTATAAATAAATTCGGGCTTGGATATTGTGCGGAATTTCCTTTTTTCAAGGTTGTTCCGATGAGTTTGGTTTTTCTTGTTCCGTTATTTTTGTATAATTTATTAATCGGTTATCCCGATATTTTCTCGCTCGGACTTGTCGTTTTCGGACTTTTTTATTTCTTTAAGGCGAAAATTTCCGAAAAAACAGATTTTAAAAATTTATCTTTATTTTCAATATTATGTTTTGCATCGTTTTTGTTCAGAAGGTGGATTTTCTTTGTGTGGGGCTGTTTTTTACTTTCAGCCGCAATATTTTATTTCTGCAAAATCGTATTTTCAAAATTTGAACTGAAAAATAAAATTAAAAATTTATTTGTTTTGGCAAAAAATCTTTTATTCTGCGGGGTTGCGTTTTTTGCTTTGTTTTTTGTTTTTGCAAACGGCGTTCTCCATGATATGTTTGATCCGCAATTCAGACAATTATTTCAGGATTATGCAATTCCTCTTTCGCAAAATTTCAATGCTGTTGTGAAATGGATAAACCCTTTGATTTGGGGCGTTTTGGCGATATATTTAATTCTTTTCTCCAAGACGACAAGAGCAATTAAAAATAAAATTATGAAACATTTTGATTTTTCGGCAGAGATGAGTGAAAAACAAAAGTTTTATTATGAAAATCTGTCAAAAAGAAACGATGTTTTTGCTTTTGCCTTGTTGAACATATTTGTTTATTTCTTTGTTTTGGGGTTAAGTTCGGAAATTTGTCTTGATCACATGATGTGGATAATGTTATGCGGATTGGTTTGCCTTGTTATTGCTTTGTATTCAATAGTTTTGGTATTTCCGCATAAGAAAATTTGCTCGATTTTGATTATTCTTTTTTCAGTGGTAAATATTTATTTTGCTTGTTTTGAAAAACCTGAAAATCAAGAGAAGAACTGTATTTCTTATGTTTTTTCTCAAGGAATTATGCCGCCTAAAAAAGTTCCGAACCTTGAAATAATCAAGGCGACAGAAAATGTTATTCGGGAAAAAGTTGAGAAAAATCCTGATTTTCATTATTCCTTGTGGTTTTTTTGGAATGATGTTTTTAATCCTCATTTGATTTTTCAGGAAGCGGTTGATTCTGATTTGTTCAATCGTGGAGCGTTTCCTCCGTTGGTTGATACGGAATCAATTGTCCAAAATTGGTATTTTATGCCGATAATTGTTACGGATACGATATTCGTTCTTGAGCCGACAAGGGATTATCTTGCCGATAAAGATAAATGCAAAATTCTGTCGAAAACTCAGGAATTAATCAAAAATAAACAAGGTTTCGGCTCGGCATTTGAGTTGAAAGATAAGAAATATTTTGGAGAATTTGACGGGAAAGACGTTTATCTTTTGCAATATGACCGCATTCGCCCCGTAACAAAGGCTGATTTTGACGATTATAAAAATCGGGTGCTTGAGTGGTATCCTTGGGCGAAGGAGTATTTTCCCGATTATTTTGAAAATCTTTGGAAAAACAATAAATAATCTTGCGAAAATAATTTCCGCAAGATTAAATTTTCAAAATTTATTGGTTTTTGATTATTCCAAACCGTTTTTGAGATTTTGGAATTGATTTTCTCTTGAAATAACAACTTTTCCCGAACGGACGAGTTCTCTGATTCCGATAGGTCTTAAAAGTTCAATCAACGAGCGGATTTGACGTTCATCGCCGAATGCTTGCAATGTGTAAGAACGGTTTGTTACGTCGATAACTTTTGCGTTGAAAATTTCAGCAATTCTCAAAATTTCCGAACGATTTTCTTCTTTTGCTGAAACTTTGCACATGATAAATTCACGTTCAATGCAGTCAGCCACAGGCAAATCCATAACTTTAATCGTCGGAATGAGTCTGTTTAACTGCTTGGTAATCTGCTCAATAACCTTGTCATCACGTCCTTTACAACGCTCGGAAACGGAATATCGAACTATA
>CAKVJR010000106.1 GCA_934754855.1 uncultured Candidatus Melainabacteria bacterium | reverse complement strand
CGTGTCGGCGGTGCGGCTCAAACAAAGGCTATCAAACAAGTTGCAGGCAACTTGAGATTGGGCTTGGCTCAATTCAGAGAATTGGAAGCATTTGCACAATTCGCAAGTGATTTGGATAAAGCAACTCGTGATCAACTTTTGAGAGGAAGAAAGTTGACGGAAGTTATTAAACAACCGCAATATCAACCTTTGAGCGTTGCTGAACAGGTTTCAATCTTATTTGCCGCAAACGAAGGATATCTCGATAATGTTGATAACAAGGATATGAACAGATTTAAGACAGATTGGTTCAGTTACTTTGGTGCAAACTTGAAGGATCTTGCAGACAATCTAAATAACCGTGCAGCATTGTCAGATGAAGACAAAGCAAAATTAAGAGAACATTTGGACAAATTTAAAGTTAGTTTTTTCGGATAGATAAATGAATCAAAAAAACATAAAAGACAGAATATCAAGCATTAAAAGCACTCAAAAAATCACCCGAGCAATGAAAATGGTTGCGGCGGCGAAAGTTAAGAAGTGCGAAAATGCCGTAAAAGCCTCAAGACCGTTTACAAAAGCAATGGTAGAGATGCTTTACAGACTTTTGAAAACAGTCAAAGACTATCCGGAAGATGAAATTAAACCGTCAAAACCCTCTCAAAATTGGAGAGTTTTGCTCGAAAAAAGGAACACAAAAAACGTCGGTATTCTTGTAATTTCGTCGGATAAAGGCTTGGCAGGTGCATACAACGCAAACATCGTAAGATATACGATAAAAGAGATTAAGGCTTTTAAAGAAAAAGGCATTAACGTAAAGTTGTACGTAATCGGTCAAAAAGGCTTGTCTGCTTTAAAAAGAGAACAAAGAAACTTTGATTTTGAAATTGTCAAAACATATCCTGCGTTCATCGAGGGCGGCAGTTCCGCATTAGGAACAGTTGTCGGGGAAGATATGTCAACAGATTTTGTTAACGGTCAAATCGACGAGATGAAAATCGTAACAACAAGATTCAGGAACATGATGTCCTATTCTGTTGAGGAATGGGGTATTTTGCCGATGGATACAAACACTGACAATGCCGAGGCTTACGTTGTTTCAGAGATGGAATTTGAGCCGAATTTGTCGGTAATGTTAAGACAGATTGTTCCTTATTACATTGCAAACATTATCTATCAGGCACTTTTGGAAGCAACTGCGAGCGAACTTGCATCAAGAATGACGGCTATGTCAGCGGCTTGCAACAATGCTGATGATATGATAAGAACCTTGACGATTGACTACAATAAGGCTCGTCAAGCGGCAATTACACAGGAAATCACCGAAGTTGTCGGCGGAGCAGACGCACAAAGTTAGCAGGCAGATATGCAAATCGGGCGTATTTTTAAGATATTTGTAAAATTGGCTTTATGGATATCAGCAATTTTGTTCATTGCATATCTTTCCGTTTTGCTCTTATTTCCCAAATACGTTAACATCAAAGGTTTTAAGGACAATTTTGAACAGCAATTTTTTGAACAGACGGGGCTTTATCTGAATGTTGAAAGATTGGTTGTCGAACCTGCAATCAGGACGTCTTTGAATCTCGATGCACATCACGCTATTGTTTTGTATCCCGATAAACAGGAACTGTTCAAGGCAAAAGATTTAACCATAAAAATCAGGGTTTTGCCGATAATTTTCAAAAAAGTTGAAGTTGAAAAAATAATTATCAACCGCCCGATATTAAGCATGTCCATTGATAAAGAGGGTCATTCTTCTCTTGATAAATTCTTAAATTTAAAATATTCTCCGAAAGCAAACGGCGGATTTGTCGTGTCGGAAAATTTGCCTGAAATTTTACTCAACAGATACAAGGTTAAAATTTTCGACAAAATGTATTCCGAACCGTTTATTATAGAGGGGGAAAAACTGCGTATTTCAAAGACTTTGAGCAATGGAAACAAAATTGAAACTCAAGGATCTTTATCTCAAGCGAATAAAAAATATATAGATTTTTCAACAACAATTGAAAGTTTGTTGACAAAAACACCTCAAAAACTCTTTAATACCAACCCTTTCAGATATTTAAAACAATACGAAATAAAAGCAAAAATATCATCAAAATTTAAAATCGAAGAAAACGAAAATACGCCGAAAATAACGGGACAAGCCGATGTCACCGACTTGTCATTTGTGTTAAACGGCTCGTTAATGAAAAATAATTTTATCAATTTGAAATTCAATGATGATAAAATAGCCGTAAATGCAGATATTAAGGCAAGTCCGAGCGACAGAATAAAACTTGACGGAATTGTTACGACAGGAAAAAATTTGGTCGTCGATATGAAATGTGTTGCGGAAAACATCAACCTTTTCAACCTGAAATCAACAGCCGAAACACTTTTGAATGCAATGAACATCAAAAATCCGCTTCATTTGTACTCCGTTCAGGGAAGAGCCAATTTGAATTTTAAAATCAAAAGTGGAAAAAATCACCTCGCTTCCTCAGGTTTTGCGGAAATCATCGGTGCATCTGTCAAAGGAAAAAATATCCCCTGCAAAATAACAAATATAAACTCGAAAATAAATCTCGAAAACGATACCATCACAATCGAACCGACAACTTTGCTCGTAAACGGCACTCCTGTTGAACTCAGAGGAACAATAAATTCTTCCGCAAAGGCTGATATTGTGTTAAAAGGCGAAAATCTTTCGGTCGGAAAACTGATAGATTTTGTTCCCGACGCAAAAATCCCCGACACAAAGGGTATCATTAGTTTTTCGGCAAATCTTAAAGGAAATTTAAACAAACCTGAAACATTGGTTTTGGCAGATTTAAAGAATTTCACAATCAGCGACAAAGGAAAAATCTTAACAAAATTTGAAGGTGGAAAAGTAAAAATCACAGGCGACTTAAACACCCCTGAAGGCACAATTTCATTGACAAAACCGACAATTTTGCCGACAGATTTATCTGATAATTTAAAAGCGGAAAATTTGATTTTAAACATAAAACCAAATGAAATAGAAATTCCGAACAATAAAATGTCCTTTGGCGGTGCGGCGTTTGAACTTCAAGGCAAAATTAACGACTATCAAAAACAAAATCCGACATATAATTTCGATATAGTCGGAAAGTTAAACAGCAAGGCACTTTACAACGTTATAAAAAAACAAAAAGGAACAGAGAAATTTCTCGCCGCAACAAAAGGAAATGTCGGAATTAACGGCAATATCAAAGGCTCAGGCGATGATATCGCAATAAAGGCGGACTTGACGGCGGACAAAGACAACTACATTTCTTGCCTTGTCATAAAAGAATTACTCAATATCCCGTCAATAACAAGACTTGACGCTTATTTTGACGGAAAAAATCTTAACATTAACGATTTTTCTTTAAACAAAAATAACGGCAAAAAAGACAAAATTCTTTTCATTAACGGAAAAATCGAAAACGTCCAAAAGCCTTATCTTAACAAGGTTAGAGTGGTTATTCCGAATACAATGACATTTGCGTTGGCAGGATTAAAAAATTCCGAAATCTCGGCAAAATCAGACTTAACAATAAACGGAACCCCCGAAAAGCCGTCGTTGCAAGGAAATTTAGAGGTCTTAAATGTCAATATTCCCGAATACAAATTGCATAGCCAAACGAACAAAATCGTTTTCGCAAGCGATAATATAAAATTATGTCTGCCGAAATTACAAATCGGAAATTCAATTTTCAATGTAGAAACGGCTATCCCGTCAAATCTCAAGCAGCCGTTCATTTTGAGCAACTTGAAACTCAAATCTTCATACCTCGATTTGAATGAAATCAGCGAAATTTTTGAAAATGTCCAAACGAACCCCGTTTACCCCGGTGTCGAGATTCCAATCAAGGCAGAGAACGGATTTGCAGAAATAAGCAAATTCAAAATCGGCGGTTTGCAAGCGGAAAATATCACATCAAACATCTCAATAAATAACAACATTTTGTCGATGAAAAATATCAAGGGAACGGCTTACGGCGGTTCGGTTTCAGGCAAATCGGAATATAACTTCTTAAAAACGTTATCATTAAGCGAAATTTCGGGTAAAAATGCCCAAATGAGCCACTTGTTCAAGGCTTTGACAGGCAAAGACGACGGAACGGTCGGATTAATCGACTACAAACTGAAACTCAGCAGTGTCGGCACAAAATATTCTCAACAATTACGAACCTCAAAAGGCTATATGGAATATACTGCAACCAAAGGTGTTATGGGACCTTTGGGGCAATTTGAACACTTTTTGCACGCACAAAATTTGATAAGCGACAGCATTTTCAAAATGAATGCTTATAAATTATCAAGAGCAATAAAGCCGCAAAACACGGGCGTTTTCACAATTTCAAAAGGCAAAACGGAAATTTTGAACGGAATTGCAATCGTAAAATCCCTGACCGTCGAAGGCCCTAAAATGAGCCTGTACATCACGGGAAAAGTTAACCTGTTAAACGACGTTTCCGACATAAAAATTTACGGTAGAATTTCACAAGAAATCGAAGATGCCCTCGGAACCTTCGCAACCCGTTCGTCACAAACTATTTTGACAAGTTCATCGGAAACATCTATCGGAAACATTTTTTATGACGATTACAACACCTCATTGCCAAAATCGGTTATTGACGCCATTCCGCAACTTAATCCGAATACGGGAATGTCCTCAAGACCGTTTGTCGTAGTGATAAAAGGCTCTCCCGACAATATAAAATCCGTCAAAAGTTTCAAATGGATTGTCGATTCGACAAACGCTCCTTCTCCCGTTTTGAGGAAAGTTCAAAAAAATCCGCAAACTCAAAATACCGCAAAACCGCAGCAAAACAACCAAAATCAAACAACAACACCGCAAAAGCAACAAACACCAATCTATATTCCATCACAATTGCCCTCGTTTATGGACAATTTACCGAACAACCTGAATTGATTTTTTGCTTTCTTTTAAATAATCGATTTGCTCCTGACCGATTTTTTCCCCGAGTATCAAAAGCGGTATCCCCGGCGGATATTCGGCAATCACTTCCCCGCAAATCCTACCCAAAGAATTTTCAATATTCACAACTTCTTTTTCCGCAAAATACGCCTCTTTTGGCGTCATAACGGCATTTTCAACAATCATCGGAACATTTTTATTACAAAATTCAAAAGAATATTTCTCGGAAATGATTGATTTTAATGCTTTTTCAAGCAATTTTAATTTATGTTTTGTCGTTCCGATTCCGCACAAAAGCACGCTTGCGACAGAATTTGTGAGTTCATCTTCAATATTAAAATCCTCAAACAATCTGTCAGAAAGGTCAAAACCGCTAAGACCATTGACTTTAACAACAATTTTGGCAGGGTCATTTTCATTATAAAAAGTTATGTTTAAATTTGCCTCAAATGCTGATTTTAATTGATTTATAGAAGAAACCAATTCTTTTATTTTTTTGTGACCATCTTTTGATGACAAATAGTTAATTGTCCCCTCAATCGCCGCTATGATTGGATAAGAAGGAGAAGATGTGTTGATTAAATTCAAAGCGTTTTGTATTTTTTCATCAGAAATTTTCCCGCTCGATTGCAAAACGGCACAAGGGTTAGGAGCCCCGCAAGTCTTATGTAAAGACTGAATTGCGATATCTGCACCCGATTGAAGTGCTGATTTTCCAAACAATTCGGGAGCAAAAGATTTCAATGCACCATGAGCCTCGTCAACAATCAAAATCGCCCCGTTTTTATGACAAATTTCAGCAATTTTTTCGACATCAGAACTTACACCCTCATAAGTCGGAGATGTAATCATAACAACCTTTACATCGGGATTTTTATTCAAAGACTCCGAAATTTTTTCAGGCTCAATCGGACGAAAAATCCCCCATTCTTTATTAATTTCGGGCAAAATCCAAATAGGCTCCGCCCCCGTCAAAACAAGCCCGTTCAGAACAGATTTGTGACAATTTCTCCCAATCAAAACCTTATCATTTTGTTTTAATGTCGAAAGCATTGCCGCCAAAATCAGCTCCTCGGCGGAGCTGATTTTTTTCATCAGTTCCAATGTGCTGTTTAACTGTTTAACCGTGTATGCAACCGCTTTTGAAG
>CAKVJR010000105.1 GCA_934754855.1 uncultured Candidatus Melainabacteria bacterium | reverse complement strand
TGAAATATCATGTAGAATGCCCTGATTGCAAGGGTTATGAGCGATTTTTATAAATACTTGCATTAAACCCGAAAATATATACTCGATATATACGAAGTATTTACGCAATTTTTTTAAGTTCGATGTTTTTAATAAAGTACGATAGAGAAAAAGATAGGAGATAGAAAATGGGTTACGCATTATTTACAGCAAGAAAGATGAGTTTACAAGCGAAGGTTAATCAATACAATCTTCAATTGATGCAAATCTCGAATAAGGAAACAGAATTAACGCAAAAGACAGCAAGAATGCAACAAGCACACAATAGAATTGATGCAGGACAAAATGCAGGTTCGTTCTTGGCACAAATTGGTGGAGCAGTCGGAGGATTTGTTTTATCAGGTTGCAACCCGGCAGGAGCAGTAGCAGGTTACAAACTCGGCGGTGTAGCAGGTGACGGTATCAATACTCTTACAGATAAAGCACAATCAGCAGCAAGACAATACCAAGAAACAGAATTAGCAAGACAACAACAAGAACTTGATACAGAAAAACAAAGAATCAACACATTGTTGAACGCAGCACAAAACGAATTGCAACAAGTAGAAAAAGCAGAAGAATCAGCAATCAAATCATCAACACCGAAATACGTTGCATAATCGAGTTCAAGGAAAAGATTAAAACTAAAAGCACCCCTTCAAGGGTGCTTTTTTAGTGGAAAGTTTGTTTTCTTTTTATTCTAAAATTTCTTTTATAAGTTATTTTCCCAGAAACAATTAATTGTAATTATATTATTTGGTATGCCAATAAATTGTATGTCAAATTTGAGTGATGGTTCTACAATTGTTGATGCATTATGTATTCTAAAAGATAATGACCAACCATTATTTAAAAACATTTCTACTGTATTAGAAAGTAGGGTTGACTTTAGTCAACCAAATCATTCTCGTTCCTCAAAATGACAAAAATTTTTGTGATAAAATTTTCGTATGAGTAATCAATTTTTGCGAACGGAAATGTTAATAGGAAAAGATGCTCTTGAAAAATTGAAAAATTCGAGAGTTGCTGTTTTTGGTGTTGGTGGTGTCGGCGGATACGTTGTTGAAGCACTTGCTCGAGCAGGGGTCGGAAACATAGACATAATCGACAATGACACTATTAGTGTCAGCAATTTGAACCGCCAAATAATCGCATTAAATTCTACTGTCGGAAAGCCAAAAGTTGATGTTTTAAAAGAGCGACTTTTAGATATTAATCCGAATATTAATGTTCAAATATTCAAATGCTTTTTTACTCGAGATACGGAATTTGATTTCTCAAAATATGATTATATTGTTGACACAATCGACACTGTTGTCGGCAAATTAGAGTTGATAACCCGTGCTAAAACTGCCGATATTCCGATAATTTCCTCTATGGGAACGGGCAACAAAATGAATCCGACAATGTTTGAAGTTTCTGATATTTCAAAGACTTCCGTCTGTCCGCTTGCCAAAGTTATTCGTCAGGAATTAAAAAAGCGAAGAATTAAGAAAGTCAAAGTTGTTTATTCAAAAGAAATTCCGTTAAAACCAATTGTAACAGATGATATGAATATTGAGAAAAAAGGCGGCAGAATTGCCCCTGCAAGCAACTCTTTTTGCCCCGCTGTGGCAGGCTTAATCATCGCTTCAGAAGTCATAAAGGATTTAATCGGCTACGAAAAATAATGAGAAAAGCAGATTTATCATATTTTTTTAGTCAAATTTAAAACGATTTTTTAAAAACTCAAGCGATTTTGTATATGCGATATAAAGCACAATGCCTAGCAAATAAGCCCCGATAACGTCTGTCGGGTTATGAACACCTATCCATATTCTGCTGAAGCCAACAAAAAGCGTCCAGACGATTGCGAACGTCAAAACAGATTTTTTCAACAAAACAGAGTTTGAATTTTTACAAACCAAATATGCCACAAATGCCCACAAACAGAATGTCACAAGCGAATGGCTCGAAACATAACTGTAACTGTCCGGGTGAGTTACGGCTTGGAGTTCAAATGGCGGTCTTGGTCGCTGAATTGTGTGTTTTACAACACAATTTAACAAAAACGTGACAAGCGGAATTGACCACAAATAAACTGTTTCAAGGTATTTTTTATTTTTAATCCCCAAAAATCCGCCCAAAATCAACGGGGCTGCTATCAAAATTGTGTACAGTGAAAAATCGGGCAACATTGGGATTGTGTAAGGCAAAAACGAAAGTTTATTTTGCACAAATAATATAAAAGCCCTGTCCCATTGGGTTACAGTGGGACAGAGTTTTACGATTATTGTAAATGCCACAAATAGTGTTATTAGAAAAATCGTCTTTTTCATAATCTTAGTGGCAGCCGCAACAGTTACCTGTGCAAGCGTTTTCAGGTTTTTCTTTTGAACAAAATCTGTCACGGTCGATGTAGTATTCACCCTCGAGCGGGAAGATAGTCATCCAAAGATTTTCTCTCCAGTCAACGTCGAGGATTTCCTTAACATCGCTTGAATATTTGTCAATTTGAGCCTTGATTTCGGGATTTGTGAGATAGTCAGCCGCACCTTTGTGAGTTTCGTACGGTTTAAATTGTTCATAATATCCTCTCAAAACATCAGGTCTATCAACAATCATGCATGGTCTGAGCAAATTGCCGTCCTCATAAGGAATACCGTTTCTGATAGCGGTCATAAACGGTGATGCGAGTGCTTCTGTCAAAGTACAGTTTTTGAGGTTATCTGTTGCAAGGTGAACGAATGTGCAAGGCTCAACGTCCCCTCTCGGGTTAACGTGAATGTATTGTCTGCCACCGGCGATGCAGCCCATCATTTCCGGACCGTCGCCCCAGAAATCAACTGTCATCATCGGCAAAGTGTTTCTTGCATTATAAACTGCTTTAAGAATTTGTTGACGTTGTTGTGCATTCGGAACGAGGGTAACGTCAGGGTTTGCACCGACCGGAACATAGTGGAAGAACCAAGTCCACAAAGAACCTTTATCCGAAAGCATTTTCATAAAGTCGTCTGATGTTACTTCATCGCAGTTTTGGCTTGTTGTGCAAATACTTGCACCAAAGAACACACCTGCTTTTTTGAGCATGTCCATTTTTTGCATAATCATATCAAAACAGCCTTCGCCTCTTACGGCGTCTGTGTTTTCCTTTAAACCACTCAAAGAAAACATCGGGAAAACATTACCTAATTTTTGTAATTTTTTTACAGTTTCTTCGGTAATCAACGAGCCGTTTGTGAAGGTAATAAATGCACAATCGCTGAATTCTTCTGCAAGTTCGAGGAATTCTTTTCTTGCAAAAGGTTCTCCGCCAACAATCGGCATAATGTGTATGCCCATTACGTCACGGGCTTCTGTGAAAATTTCTCTCCATTTATCTTTTGACAAATCTTCTTCGACCGTGTATTCATGTGCCCAGCAGCCTTGGCAGTTGAAGTTACAACGCTTTGTGATGCTTGCGAGCAATACTGTCGGAGGGAAAAATCCGTGTTTTTCGTTGAAAACGTTTCTTTTTCTCAAATTGTCACCGTAATAACCGTTTACGAAGAAGTTTTTAATCCATTTATTTCTGCAATTCGGGTGCAATTCTGTCAAAATCTTTTTCCACCAATAAAGGTGCGGGTGTTCTGATTGGAAAAGCCATTGCATTCTTCTTGCGTGGTTAATTCCGCCTTTTGAACCTGCAATTTTTTCAAAGATTTTTGCTAGGTTGATGAGTTTTTCTTTGCTAAAATTGTGCGAAAGATAACTCAAAAGGCAATCTATCATTATGTTATTCATTTTCAATTTTATTTTGTCAAACTTACCCATAGAGTTCGCTTGCCATACTGTTGATTGTTTTTCAACTCTCATTTTTTTGTCCTTATCTTACCTATTCGATATGTCAATTATAAGCACTAAATCGGGCTATTCAAGTTAATTATCGTTGAATATTGCGGAGTTTGATATTATAATTGATTTATGAAAAAAATTTTGGTCGTCGAAAATATCAATGCAGGCAAGAAAAACGCCGTATCTGCTGATAAAATAATTGAAGAATTTTATCTAGGAAAAGATGTTGAATTAAATATTGTTGGCATTGAGGAGGTTTCTGAGGACACAGTAAAAAATTCAGATGTGATAATCTCTGTCGGAGGGGACGGCACGGTCAACAAGGTTGTTCCGTTTGCTATGAAATTTGATAAGCCGATTGGGGTAATTCCTTGCGGAACGGCGAATTTGCTCTCTGCAAAATTAAAAATCCCGACTGATATCAAAAAGGCTTTGCAAGTTATTGAATACGGTCAGAAACTTAAAATAGATGTTCTAAAAGTGAATGACAATTATTCTGTATTGCGTACGGGATTTGGCTATGATGCTGATATTATTTGCAAAACTCCGCAATCTTTAAAGAACAAATTCGGATATTTTTCTTATTTTGTCGCTGGGGTGTTGTTTGCTCTTCGCTTGAAGCAACAGGTTTATCATTTGACTTATGACAATGACAAAAAATTGTCTGTCCTTGCAACCTGTCTAATCATTGCAAATGCGGGCAATATGTACAAAAATCTCGTTTCCATTTCAAAAAATTGTAGGCTTGATGATGGAAAATTTGACGTTTTCATCTTGAAAGTCAAAAATCCTATTCTATTTTTTTTAGAATTTTTACAAATTATTTTTGACAAAAAATCCTCAAACTCAAAGGCGATGTACTTTCAGACAAAAAATATTTCCGTAAAAAATGACTATTGCGTTTGTCACATTGATGGTGAAAAACAAAAAATAAGGGATAATATCAAAATTGAAACTATCCCTTGTGCTGTATATGTTTTTAGTAATTTTTAGATTACCATTTTGAAATACCAAATATCATTACGAACAATGAGCCGAAACCTTGCAATGCACTGCAAACAGGTGCAATCCAGTCATTGCCTGCAATCTTACGAGGTACGATGATTGTGTCGCCCGGTTCGATTTTTGCGTTTTTGCCGATTTTCTTTGCCCGACCGTTTACGCCAACTTTGTATGTTCTGAATTTGTTTGCGTTAGGCGTGTAACCGCCGACTTTTTTGATATAGTATTTTGCCTTTGTTCCTTTTTTGTAAACAAATGCCTGTTCGTTGTAAACTTCGCCCATAACCGTGACGTGGTTTGAAATTCTCGGAATGTAAATGTCGTCGCCATCTTGGACATACAAATTATCTGCATTTGAGATTGATTTGATATCGTTCTTTTCGATGCTTAAAGAAATTTGTCCTGTGTAATTTTGGGCGATTTTGCCTTGTGAATTTTCAAGAATGTTAATCAAATCCAATTTCGTTTGTTTGTCATCTTTATCTTGCTTAAAACCGCCTGCTACTCTGCCTTTGAGCAATTCGATATCTTTTTCGTTATTTTTGAGAGCAATATCAACCTGCTTGTTTCTCAAACTTGCTCTTGTGAAAACAATTCCTCGAAGTTCCGCATCTTGAGTCAAACCGCCAGCCAATTCAATCATATCGGTCAATTTCTTGCCCTCAACGAAACTGTAAACTCCGGGGTGCTTGACGAAGCCTGAAATTTTAACGGTTTTCATTACTTCGTTTCCTCTCAAGGTTCTGAAGAAAATTTTGTCTTCAGGATTAATTTTGATATTTTTGATTTTGTCTGAATTAATCATAATGTCGTAAAGATAGTAAAGTTCGGTAATTCCGTTTGAATCTGTAATTTCAACGGCAACATTTTCCGTCGGAATTAATGTGTTTGCATTTTGAGTTGTAGCATTTAAGCAAACTTCACCTTTTTGAGTTGTTTGGTCATAATTTACGGGGCTTTCGCCGTTGCCTTGAATTTTATTTTGAACGGTTACGTCTGATTCTAAGAATTGAATATCAGTCATAACATCTTTTAATGTCATATTGTTCTTGTAAGTCAAGTGTTTTGGGAGATTTACGCAACCATAAACATCGACAAACTGTGAATTTGTGTTTCTGTAAACCGAAATAATATCTCTCGGTTGAAGGACTGGGTCATTCATGCCCGCAAAAAATTCTTTCAAAAATACGGGGATTGTTTCAATTTGGTTGTCAGGACCCGAAATACGTCTGATT
>CAKVJR010000104.1 GCA_934754855.1 uncultured Candidatus Melainabacteria bacterium | reverse complement strand
CTGGCTTCCTGATATGAAAGGTACAAATTACACAACGACAGCAGACTTGGCAAGAATGCTTTATAACATTGGAAACGATGAATTCTTGTCAGCAGATTCGAGAGAAAAAATCCTTGATTATATGGGACATGTTAAGAATAACAGATTGCTCGTTGCTGGTTTAGGCTCAGGTGCAAAATGTTGGCACAAAACAGGCGATATCGGTCACATGTTGGGTGATGCAGGTATTGTTACAACTGCAAACGGTCACAGATACGTTGTTGCGATTATGGCAAGACGTCCTTACAACAATCCGAACGGCAAAGATTTCGTCGTAAGAGCATCTCAAGCAGTTTATAATGCGATGGAAAGCAGAAACTTAAATTAATTTTTTAAAAACTTAAATAAAAAAGACCGTCACATAGGCGGTCTTTTTTGAGTTAATGAAAGTTTTTATATAAAGAAATTACCGTTGTTATTGTTATTTCCCTGTTCGATAACTTCTCCTGCCGAGGCGAAAAATCCAGAATTTGCGGATTCATAAGTTTCGTCCGTGCTTAAAAGGGAGCGTCTTGTGTTGTCGATATTTTCTTCGACGTTATTTTCGGCATTTTTTGCACGTTGTTCAAGAGTTTTTCTCATATATCGTCTGTGGTAAAATTTTGACAATAGACTCATAATTGCTCCTTTGAAAGTTATTTTTTTAACTTTAAATCACTTTACAGATTTTAACATAAAACTCGTATATTTTTCAAATTTGTAAACTTTTACAGTATAATTGAAACAGGTGATTAAATTTGAAAAATTCTAAACTAACAATAATGATATTTGTAGCACTGGTAGCGGGCATTTTGGTCGGTTGGCTTTTTCCGTCCATCGGTTCAAAGATGCAGCCTTTGGCAACAGTGTTCCTTAATATGGTTAAGATGATTATTGCTCCGTTGTTATTTTCTGTTTTGGTTACAGGTTTGTCAGGACACGGAAATATCCGTTCTTTAGGTCGTTTGGGGCTTAAAACATTGATTTATTTTGAGGTTGTGACGACAATCGCATTATTTATCGGTTTGTTTTGGGGGCATATATTCAAGCCTGGAGTCGGTTTTACTGTAAATCAATCGAGTGCGATGCTCGATGTTGTTAATGGCATGGTTAAAACAGATATGGGCGGAAGTACCTTTGATATTGTCGCAAATATCCTTGTTCATGCTTTCCCGACGAGTATTGTTGATGCAATGGCGACGGGTGATTTGTTGCAAATCGCCGTGTTTGCTATCTTTTTTGCAATTGCTGTTTGTGCAATCGGTCAAAAGGCGAAGCCTGTGCTTGATGTTTTGAAATCCATGACAGATATTATGTTTAAGTTTACGGAATTTGTCATGTTGTTTGCTCCGATTGGTGTTTTCGGTGCAATCGCTCATACAATCGCAGTCAACGGCTTAGGGATTATGGTTAATTATGCCAAAATTATTTTTGCGTTATATTCGGCGTTGTTTGTATTCCTGTTTGTTGTATTGACGGCAGTTTGCAGATTTTGCCATGTTCCGCTTTTGGGCTTGTTGAGAGCACTTCGTGAACCTGCACTTCTGGCATTTACGACTGCAACTTCCGAGTCCGCTTTGCCTAAAGCAATGAAAATTATGGAAGAATTCGGTGTTCCGAAGAACATTGTCGGTTTTGTTATGCCGACAGGATATACGTTTAATATGGACGGAAGTACCCTGTACCTTTCGTTGGCGGTACTTTTTGCAACTCAAATTGCGGGCATTGAGTTACCTCTCAGCGAACAGTTGATGATTATGCTTGTTTTGATGGTAACAAGTAAGGGTATGGCAGGTATTCCGAGGGTCACGCTTGTTGTTTTGGCGGGCGTTTTGACAAGTTTCAACTATCCTTTGTTGGGTGTTGCGATTTTGCTCGGTATTGACCAAATTTTGGATATGGGCAGAACGACTGTTAACCTTATCGGAAATTGCGTTGCAACAGTTGCAATTGCTTGTTGGGAAAACGAATTTGACTATAACCGCAACAGAAAATATTTGCGACTTTCGCCCAAGAAATTTCGTCCGCTAGGATTTTTTAAGTATAAACTTTTAATGAAAAAAAGAGCGGAAAGATACGATAAACAGTCGGCATAGTCGCTCGGGTATTGGTTTTTCTCTTTTAAATGTTATTTTCATTTTATGAAGATTATATTTTTTGATGTGAAAAATTATGAAAAATCTTATTTTGAAAAAAATTTAGATTTTAAAAATAATGAAATTTTGTTTTTTAGTGAACCGTTGTTTCAAGGCTGCGGGCTGAGTGAAGATGTTTTGTCTGCTGAAATTCTTTCTGTGAGTGCATTTTCGAGATTAAGTGCTGATGTTTTGGAGAAATTTAAAAACCTTAAACTCATCACAACCCGCTCGGTCGGATTTAGCCATATCGACAGAAAATATTGCGAGTCGAGAGGAATCGAAATAGCGATAACGCCACATTATGGCGATAATACCGTGGCAGAGTTTACATTTGCACTTTTGTTGAATTTAATCAGAAAAGTTCATTTTGCAATTTCCGAGATAAAATACGGCGGAGATGGCGAAAAATACGAGGGTGTCGAACTTTTCGGCAAAACAATCGGGATTGTCGGAGTCGGTTCAATCGGAATGCAATCCGTCCGAATTGCACATGGCTTCGGAATGAAAATTCTTTGCAACGACTTGTTCAAAAGCACATATATCGAGCAAAAATTTCATGCAGAATATGTCGGCATAGAAACTTTGTGCGAAAATTCTGACTTTATTCTTTTGCACACTCCATACACCGAGCAAAATTATCATTTGTTTGATGAAAAACTTTTCGATATTATGAAACCCAATGCCTGCCTTGTTAATACGGCTAGAGGAGAGTTGATTGATACAAAAGCACTTTATAAGGCATTGACGAATGGCAAAATTAAAGGTGCTGCACTTGATGTGGTCGAATGCGAGGAGTTGTTTAACCCCGTAAATTCTTACCTTGACAGTGCCGAAAATAATTGTTCGGATTGCCTTAAAAAAACTTTGATAAATCACCTGTTGGCGAGCCATGACAACGTGATTGTCACTCCTCATATTGCTTACAATACGAAAGAAGCCGCTGAGCGAATTTTGCAGATGACAGTGCAAAATATCAGAGAATTTTCAAATGGTGAAAAATTGGTTAATTCTCTTGAAAATCAGCAAAGGTAGCAACTTGAGATAATACCGAAATATGAAATTTTTAGGTCTTAGAATTTTTTAGGCGAAAATATCCCCTGTAAAAATTTCTTTGACCTTTAAATTTGGCTATTTTTCTTCCGGACGTTTGAGGACAGGAGATTTTTCAGCCCAAACGAAAGTTTGATTTAAAACTTTGTTGAAGGGGTTTGACATAAACTTATTTTCTGATGTAAGTTTGTCAAAATCTCTGACTGAATTTTTGATTTCACTGAAAAGTTCAAACATACTACATGTCCCTCTCATTTCTTACCAAACCCATTATTGCACATTTTTTTTATTTTGTATCAAACTTTTTTCTGATTTATTTTTACCTTTTCGGCTGATTTTTTGTTATAGTGGGTGATATAACCGAGAAAAATTTATAAGGTGAATATTAATTTATGTTAAAAGTTTTAATTACAGACGACAGTGAGGGTTGGCGAAACTTCAACAGAGATGCGGTTCTCTCTATTTTTGGCGAGGATAATGTTGATATTTATCTTGCAACTTCAGCTATCGACGGTTACGATACATTGCTCCAAAATGACAAAAAGCCTTTTGATTTAATCATTTCGGACTTGCAAATGGAGAGTGATTTTGCTCCGATGTCGGCGGGAGAATGGTTTATTGCTCAGGTGAAAAATACCCGTTCTCATTTCAATACAAAAATTTTGATTGTGTCAGGCATGTACAATATCGAGTATATTGCGGATAATTTGGGCGTCGATTTTATTTCAAAAAGAATGTTGGTCGCAGGTGGGGAACTTCCTTTGAAATTAAAAATTGAAGAAATGGGCTTTAATATTGATAATTAGTGTGTTTTGTCAATTATTAACTTTTGTGGCGATTTTAAAATTTTATTAAACACTTTATTAGTGTCTGTTGTACAATTATTGTATGAACACACCATGCTTGAAACGCTATAAGAAATTAAAATCAACAAATACTTTCGTACTTGAAAATTTTGACGGTTTAAAAACGGGAGATGTTGTTATTGCTGATGTTCAGACGTCAGGACGTGGCAGATTTGACAGAGTGTGGGAAGGTTCTTCTCCCGAAAATATTTATATGACATTCGTGATTAAGCCCGAAAACATTACGGATTTTCCGTTTGTCAATTTAACTCAATATTTGTCTGTTGTTTTGAACAGAATTTTAAATCGGGATTTTGAAATAAAATCGAATATTAAATGGCCGAATGACATTTTGTGTGACGGAAAAAAACTCTCTGGCATTTTGGCAGAGGGAAAAGCAACGGGCGGAACGTTTAAGGGTGTTGCGTTGGGTGTTGGAATTAATGTGAATTGTGACCTTTCTATTTTTGATGAACTTCCGCAAGCCTCGTCTATCAGTGTAGTTTTGGGCAAGCGTATTGATAAAGAAGAGTTTTTAAGAAATATAGTAAATGAATTTTTCAGAGATTTTGAAGAATTTTCAAAGCGTGGTTTTGCACTTATAGCAGATGAATACAAGAAGATGTGCAAATTTAATAAAACAGTAAAAATAAGCGCTTCGGCGAACGACGGAGTTTATAAGTTTGATGCTTTAAATTCAGACGGAACGCTTAGTGTTACAGATGAAAAAGGTAAAAAGATTACGATAGTAAACGGAGATATATTATGTTAAACGAAGGCTTAATTTTAATGGGCGTCGGAATGGGAACAGTGTTCTTTTTCCTTGCAATTCTTTGGTTTGCGGTATTTTGCATGAGCAAATTTGTTTTGTTCTTGAACAAAATATTCCCCGAAGAAACTCAAGCCCCGGTAGCAGCAAAAGCGGCTGTTGCTACGGCAGGAGCAGAAATTGCGATTGCGATTGCTGCTGCTAAAAACAGAAAATAAAATTCAGATTATAGAGGAAACAAAAAATGGCTAAAAAACAAATTAAAGTAATGGATACGTCATTCCGTGACGGTTTTCAATCTATTTACGGTGCAAAAGTATTGGTTGATGATTTTCTCCCTGCTTTGAAATCAGCAGTAGATGCAGGTATCAGACATTTTGAAACTGCAGGCGGAGCAAGATTTCAAGCACCGATTTTCTTCTGCAACGAAAACGCATTTGAAACAATGGACAAAATCAGAGAAGCGGTTGGTCCCGATGTTACATTGCAATCGTTGGCAAGAGGGGTAAACGTTGTAGGTTTGAACTCACAACCCCGTGACGTAATTGACTTACACGCAAAAATGTTTGCAAAACACGGCGTTAACGTAGTCAGAAACTTCGATGCATTGAATGATGTTAACAACTTGGTTGATTCTGCAAAAAGCATTAAAAAATACGGTATGAAGCACGAAGTAACAATTACAATGATGGAACTTCCATTCGGTTGTGAAGGTGCTCATGACGTTGCTTTTTATGAAAAAGTTTTGAGAAACATCTTGGATTCGGGCTTGCCGTTTGATTCATTGGCATTCAAAGATGCTTCAGGTACTTCAAACCCGAGAAAAGTTTACGAAACAGTTAAAATGGCAAGAGAAATTTTGGGACAAGATGCTCACATTCGCTTCCATTCACACGAAACAGCAGAAACAGGCTTGGCAGCATACTTGGCAGCACTTGATGGTGGTGCTGACGGTATCGACCTTGCAATGAAACCTGTTTCAGGCGGTACGGGACAACCCGATATCATTTCAATGTGGCACGCTTTGAAAGGTACTGAATATGATTTGGGTCTTAATATTAAGAAAGTTATGGAAACGGAAGAAATCTTCAAAGAATGTATGAAAGATTACTCGATTTCACCGATTTCATTGGCTGTAAATCCGATTCTTATTCAAGCACCGCTTCCGGGTGGTGCAACTGCTACAACAGTTAACCAATTGAAAGATATGGGTATGCTCGATAAGTTCTCGAAACTTATTGCAAATATGAAAGAAGTTGTTGAAAGAGGCGGTTACGCTACATCTGTTACTCCTGTTTCACAATTCTATGCTCAACAATCATTCTTGAACGCAATTACTGAACATCCTTGGGATAACGC
>CAKVJR010000103.1 GCA_934754855.1 uncultured Candidatus Melainabacteria bacterium | reverse complement strand
TAAAAGCCGCCTTGCATAAGACGGCTTTTGGTTTTATCTTTTGTGGAAAAAATTATTTTACGTGGTCGATGAGGGCAAGGGCGCGCTTCAATGCAAGCTTGCTGTTGACCTTGAATTGGAAGGGAACGTCCTCATAGACTTTCTTGTGTCCCGTTGCGGTGTGGGGGGTGCGACCGTCGTTGAACTCGGGTGCTTCCGGATCGAGGGGGAGATTGATAGCAAAGACGTGCCGATGATGGTCACTTTGGCAATAATGTCGCCTTCTCTGCGGTAGGTGTCGCATTGCTTGCTGATACGGCTCTTGATTTTGGGCGTGCCCTTCGGGGTTGCGGTGAGAGCGTCTTTGAGGATTGCGTAGCGTTCCTTGACGATTTCGTCGGAAAGTGCGTATTTCTCTGCAAAGGTGAGGCTCTTTCTTGCCGCTTTCTTTGCCATAACTTTGTCGTAATCGAACTTTTTACCGAGAGAAGAGTCGAGCGTGGTTACGTCTTGTTCTTCCTCTTTTTCTACCACTGCGGGTTGTGGCTTTTCCACAACTTTGGGTTTGTTCATCTCTTCGTATGCGGACGCGCAGGGAAGAGCGACGCTCTTGTCGCAAAATGCGCAATAATCGTAACCGCCGCACATATCGCGGTGATTGGTGACGCTGTCGTTCCATTTTTGCTCGTCCAATTTGGCTTGCAATGCAATTTTATCCATAGTGTACTCCCTTAAAAGATTTGGCGGTCAAACCGCTATCTATTCCGTTTAAATCGTGAATATTGTACACAAATAAATTGCGTTTGGCAAATATTTTAGACACACAATTTTATTTTTTTGACATTTTGCCTATACAAAAGTGAGTTATTCGTCCCAAAAACGTATTCTATCCGTTGCTTTTTTACACGTGCCGAAAAAAATTGAAATAGCAAGCGCCGAGAAACAGTGTATCTAATAGGTTTTTATGTGTACACCGCATTTTTTGATTATTTGGGTTGTTTTAGCAAGGTGCATATTTCGTCGTTTCGGGGGAATTGGAGAACCCTTCTATCTTTCAATCTGACGACAATCGTTTTGCCGATAGTGCGGATATAGGATATATCTGTTCTTGAAAAAGACGAGGAAAGATTGCATTGAACACTACTTATATAGAACGTGTCGTTTAACATTTCAAGTTCGTACTCAATAACTCCGTCGATTGCGTTATCGTCAAAAAGCCGTTTTATTTGTTCTCTATATTTTTGAAAAAACAAGACGAACATCACGGAGGAAAATATAAAATAAGCCAGCATTATAATCCCGTAAGATAGAGCATCTTTGTCAAATAAAAGTCCTATGACGAGAAAGTATATCGACAAAGGGAACATTATTATTGCGACAATCGTAGGCACTAGCAAATTTGCAAAAGTAACGTCCAATGCTCGTCTATTGAGATCTGATTTTTGAGTTGAATACTTAATCATAGCGATATGTTTAATTTAGTTTTGTTAATCGCAAAACTTTACCTCCGTTTCGTTGAGTTTATAGTAGTAACTATCCTTGCAAAAACAGTTTATCAAGACGTCGATGTAAACTCCCGTTGACAGTTTCATAAGCAAGTCACCCATTTTCGTTACGGTTATCTTTGAGATATATCCGTCTTTCAAAAGGTTGGACACGCCCATCATTTCGGAACTTGCCAAACTTTCGCCGTCAAAGAAAGGGCGGTTGTCTTTGCCTATCATCGTTTCCCAACCCGACAAGAGCAATTTTTTGCCGTCGTGTATGCGGAGAAGTGCCATATCCACCGATAGGCTCTTACCGTTGTCGAATACGAATTCAAAAACGTCGTCTCGTTTCAAAACTAGAGAGCGGATGGTGTGGTTTTTCAACGTGTAGAACTCGTTTTTATTCGGTACGACTATCATACGCCTCTCCGTTTTCGCAACGAAAATCGTTGCCATCAAAGAAAAATACAAACTCGGTTTCTTTGTCTTTTATTCTCAAATACTCACCTTGCATTTTTACGTCAACGTAAGCACAAAGCTTGATATAATCGTCGAAAACTATTGTCAAATCGCCAAAAGCGTCGAGTGTCGCACTTTTTACGAGCTTGCCTTCCAAAATTTGCAACGTTTCGTCGATATGTTTTGCCAAAAGGTTGGAATTGTCATTGATTTCTTCACCCGTGTATTCGGATTTGATTTCTTGATAATCCGTCGTAAACGTTTCGTCGCAAGAGGACAAAACTATTGTGCCGTTGTGCGTTATTCTCATAAAATTGGATATATAAAGCGACGTATCGTTGTCAAATCTTACGTGAATAAAATCGGGATCGGCAAAGCCGAAATAGTTCTGTTTTCTCAACAAACAGACTTTGTGCCCGATTAGATTTCGTAGTATCTCGTTTATGAGAGCTTTGTCTTTTCGACCAATTATCATTTATCGTTATCCTCGTTAAAATACAATGAAGTCAGCCACCGGGCGTATTTGTTTGCTTCTATTTCAAGGCTTCTGTCCGTTTGCTTTTCGTCTTGGTAGAAATACCATTGATAATAATGCGTCAACTCGTGCGCTATGGTGAATATGAGATATTCGTAACTCGTGTCGCTTGCGACGTAAATGCGAGGCAATTTGGTGCGGCTCAAATCACCGCTTGCAAAGAATATTCCTTGGCAAGTACGGCTTTTCTTTGATGACTGAAAATGTTTTTCGTTCTCTATGAAGATATTGCAACGGATAGGGAAGAAATATCTCTTTTTCAGCCACACCAAAAACGTCGAGATTTTTGCCGATATATCGTGCGAAAGAGTTTTGTCAATATATGTATATAGACCACAAGACTTGCTGTCCGAATAGTGGCTTTTATATTCAAGGTCTATCCATATTGAATTTTTTGAATACGACATACGGTTGCTCTTCAATTTATAATAATGTTACTGTTTTATCGCTCCTACGATTATGTTATAAACAAAAGCGGTTGATATGTCAATAGCGGATATTATTTGACGATAATAAAAAGCCGTTTTCGAGGATGAAAACGGCTTTTTGGTGTTCCCGGCGGGAGTCGAACCCACGGCCTTTCGCTTAGGGGTTCACCTTTCCTTGCAAAATATCGCAAAAAACTGCAATTTTATTACGTTTTGAGCCGTTTTGGGCATTATTTTTCATCCAAAATGGCTGATTTTTGGTATTGTTTGAGAAAATTTACATATCTTCATACACCTTTAATACCAAAATAATATCAATTTAATACCAGTTTGCGTCATCGCACATATCTCGCGAATGGTTCATCGCGTTTTATGCAACGATTTATTTTGATTTGATTATAGTTGATTCTTGGTAAATTATCAATCAACTATATGTCAATATCTACTATAATACGGGAAATTATAAATATACAAAATATTGATTTTCTCAATTAGGTGTGATAAAATATAAAAAGTGATTTAAAGCCATCTGATATTTGTAAGTGGTGGTTATATGATCCTAAAAACATTCAATGTGAAATGATTTTATATAACAAAATGTCTAATGTGTAATACTTTGTATTAAGGAGTTCAAAAGATGCCTATTATAGAACCGTTCGTAAGATGGGCGGGGGGGAAAACATGGTTTATATCGACTATGCAAAACTTAATACGCAATGTGGAGATTAATCACTATCACGAACCGTTTTTGGGTGGAGCTGCCGTATTTTTTTCTCTTGACTTGAATAAAAAAGCATATCTTTCAGATGTAAACGAAGAATTAATAAATACATTTTTACAGATAAGAGATAATCCATATGAAGTAATTGGGGTTCTTTCTAAATTTAACAATACGGAAGAAGATTACTATAAAATTCGGAGTATGGTGTCTGAGAACAAGATCGAAAAAGCAGCGCAATTTATTTTCTTAAATCAAACATCATATAACGGTATATACAGGGTTAATAAAAATGGAGTATACAATGTCCCTTATGGGTTTAGAGACAATTGGAACTATGATTTTTCACGAATAATCCGTGCGAGTTCTAAGCTAAAAAACACACAAATAAACTGTGAGGATTTCGAAACACATAAGAGTCGAGTACAACCGAATGATCTAGTATTTCTTGACCCCCCATATACGGTTTCGCATAATAATAATGGATTTATAGAGTATAATAAAAATCTTTTTTCTTTGGACGATCAATATAGGCTTAGTAAATATATTGATTATATAAAAAAAAGAGGCGCATATTATATTCTTACCAATGCTGCACACGAGCGAATTCGTCAAATATTTGAAAAAGATGATAGAATAATAGAAGTATCGCGCAATAGCCTTATAGGCGGAAAGAATGCTAAAAGAGAAAAAATATCAGAGCTAATCTTTACAAATTTACCGGAGGATAAAAATGAATTCACAAACTAATTGGGAAAAAATAGTTTCAGGACAAGAATTAATAACAGCAAAAACACATAGGTATAAAACATTTATTGTGTTAAAAGAAAGGAGAAGCGCGCTTCCGGAATTAAGAGAAGAGGGATGGGAAGAGTATAAAAAATATGCAGATGAGAAATATGTTGGAGTGAAAAAAGACAAGCTTTTCGACGAGCAATTTGAAGATAGAGTGTGGTCGCTTTTTGCAAAAATGGGTTTTGGATATTTGAATTCAGACCGCAAATTTGCTATGTCGTATGATTTTCAAAACCCATCACATACTCAACAAATTGATGTTTTTGCAGCCGATGAAGAGACGATTCTTATAGTAGAATGCAAAGCTTCTAAGGAATTAAAAGAGTGTGATTTTAAAAAGCAAATAGAAGCCTTGCATGGTCAGATGGAAGGCCTTGCAAAAGAAGCGAGGCAACATTTCCCTAAAAGAAAAATAAAATTTATATGGGCAACCCACAACTGTATAATGAGCAAGGCGGATTTGCAACGATTGCAAGACTGGGATATTGCATACTTTAGTGACACGACAATAGATTATTATACTGATTTAGTCAAACACTTAGGATCGAGTGCGAAGTATCAATTGCTTGGGAATTTATTTGCAAATGTTGAAATTAAGAATATGGAAGAAAAGATACCTGCTATCCAAGGGAAAATGGGCGGTTTTACATATTATTCATTTTCAATAGAACCAGAGAGATTGTTGAAAATTTGTTATGTGTTGCATAGAAACGAGGCTAATAAAAATATGATGCCAACATATCAAAGATTAATCAAGAAAAAAAGATTACAATCTGTTCATGAGTTTATAGAGGGTGGCGGTTACTTTCCAAATTCTTTAATTATTAGTTTGGATACAAACAATAGAGGTTTAAGGTTTGAACCATCGCCGACAAAAGTTGATGGTTGTATTTCTAAATTAGGAATTCTATATTTGCCAAAAAAATATAGATCAGCATATATTATAGATGGCCAACATCGTTTATATGGTTATTCAGATTCTCATTTTTCTAAAACAAATAGCGTGCCCGTCGTAGCATTTGTGGATTTGGATAGAAGTGAGCAAATAAAATTGTTTATGGATATAAATGAAAATCAAAAATCTGTTCCTAAGACATTGAGAGTAACATTAAATTCGGATATGTTATGGGAATCTGAGGATTATAACAATCGCAGACAAGCCATCCGTTCCAAAATCGCACAAATGCTTGGAGAACAGGAAACTTCACCTCTTTATAAAAGGGTGGTAATTGGAGAAGACGAATCATCCCCTGTTAAGTCGATTACGGTCGAGGCTCTACAAACAGCGTTGAAAAGATCGGATTTTCTCTCTGTTTATGGCAAAAAGAATGTCATTATAAAAGATGGAACTTTTGATTTAGGCGAGAATCAAGAAACATGTGATTTGCTTTATGAATTTTTAGAGCAAGTTCTAAAATATGTTAAAAAATATACTGTTGCCGAATGGGGTAGAGGAAATTCAGAGGATGGTATGATAACAATGAATAGAGGCATACAAGCCATCATTCGTGTTATAAACGACATAGTAAATCATCTGATTTCTTATGGAGAAATATCTCCCAAAAAGGATAAGTTAGAAATAGTCATAAAGAAAGTTGAGTATTATTTAGATCCTCTAATTGATTTTTTAAACGGCTTATCATATAAAGAAAAAAAAGATTTGAGAGGATTTGTTGGTGGAGGTGCAGATGCTCGGTTTTGGAGAGTATATCAAAAAGCTATTGCCGACGCACGCAATGATTTTTCACCGGAAGGAATGGATGAGTATTGGTTAAATCAAGGCAAACAGTTTAACCAAGAATCAATACAGTATATTGTGGAAATAAAACAAGCGATTAAAAGCTTGTTTGAAACCATATTAT
>CAKVJR010000102.1 GCA_934754855.1 uncultured Candidatus Melainabacteria bacterium | reverse complement strand
AAAGTTATACATCTGTCGTCAACATACACCCAACAAGGCTCTTTGACATTTGTAATACCAACAATCAATTCACTCAAACCATTTTCAGAAACCCATTTTAATGCAAGATTTTTATCCCGTGTCGTAAAAATTTTCACCTGATAATTTCTTGATAAATCTTCCAAAAACTCTTTCGCCCCAACCTTTATCGGCGGAATGAAATCCTTATCATAATTCCCGACATAGTCATTCAAAACCCCGTCCAAATCTATAAGCAATGTTTTTTTATTCATTTTACATAACCTCACTTGTCATTATTTTAACCATGAAAACATTTGTAAATCAAGGATTATTGAAAATTATACACAGTCACACTTGGTAGAAATTTGTTGAAATTAAATTCAAAATATTATTATGAAATTCGCAAAATTAAAAAAACTCGGTAATTCAATAAAGTTTGCCAGAAAATCGAAAGGTTTGTCGCAAGAGGATTTGGCTGAGTTAATGAGCAAAAGCAGAAATTATATCGGAATGATTGAGCGAGCAGAAATCAATATTCCTGTTTTAACGTTATTTCAAATTGCGAAAATTTTGGAAGTTGATATAAAAGATTTATTTTAAAAATGTAAAATATGGATTAAACCTTGTAGGGTTGACTTTAGTCAACCAATCAATAATGGTCATTCTGAGGTTTTGCAAAAACCGAAGAATCTGTGAAATGTCGAGGGAAATAGCTACTTCGGCTCCGCCTCAGTATGACGATGAATGTATAAAGTTTTACAATAAACGATTAAACACTGGATTGCTTCGTCGAGATTGTTTATCACTTCGCTCGCATTAAACGTGTCTGCGGGTTGTCGATGTCAAAGACTCTGTCTTTTCATCGCCAAGCCCTCGCACTCTGCTCGCTCGTTCCTCGCAATGACAGTAAACCCAACATGCCATTCTTCTGACAGATTAATTGAATTTGTCGTTTCCGCTTCAGTATGACTCTAAATTATTCTAAAAAACTTTATTCAAAAGTCTCAACCATTTCTTTAATCTTTTCAAATGCAGATTCAGTTATAACGTGTTCGATTCGGCATGCGTTAATTTGAGATTCTTCTTCCGAAAGATTAAGATGATTTTTGAAAAACGAACATAGCACCTTATGTTTATTGTAAACCTTTTCGGCAAGTTCTAATCCCTTTTCCGTCAACACTGCAGGTTTATATTTTTCATAAACAATATAGCCCTGTGAGGCAAGTTTCTGCAAAGCCTCACTGACAGAGGCTCTTGAAATGTTCATTCTTTTCGCAATATCGACCGCCTTGAAATCTGATTTGGAATTTGAAAATTCATAAATCAATTCAAGGTAATCTTCCTTGCTTGCAGAGTTTTTTTCGTACGTTTCGTTCACTAAAATTTCTTTCTAAATCTTCTTTGGAAATCTTAGCATAAAATCAGCAAAGTTTAAACCATAAACTATTTAACTTTTACACAACTGAATTGAGTAAAGTATTTTGACATGTCCTCAAAGGTCATTACGGCATCGTGTGAACCGTTCCAAGGGTTTGAAACTCGGAATTTTTCGCTGCCGTCATTATCTCTGAACGGGATAATTCGATATGCGTGACCTGTGTACATACTCATTGAACGGTCTAATTTCTTTTCTAACGGTGAATGACCGGATTTTGTTCCGCCCAAAATAAGATATGAATCGGCATCATCAAAATGTCCAATCATTGCTATTGTTTCTTCGTCGCATCCATGTTTATAATCTGCGTCATAGCCGAAATTTTTAAATACCGTATCAAGGAAACCGCCCTCAGAACGATAGTAATCGGCTGTGGATTTATAATACATGCCTGTTGTTTTGCCCACATTGTCAACGTTGCGGAAAATTCCAACACCGTTTTTATCCGTTACAATATTGTGTTCTTCGTCTCTGTCAAAGACCATTTTCGGGGTTCTTGATGCTCTATCCGTTTCAAAAGTTTTATTACTGAGTTCGTAATCCGAAATTTGTCTTTCAATATCATTTTTAACATTTTTATCGGTTGCTGATTCCAATTGTTCTTTTAAAGAACTCATCGCCTTATTGTAGCCTTCATAATATTGGTTAATCGCAATAGCTTCTTCTTTATATCCGAATGCGTGTTCAAGCAATTGTAAGCCTGTTGCACCGACTAAAATTTTACTTTTTTCTGATGTTTTTTTAAGTTCTGCATTCTCTGTAACATATTCATAATCGCTATCAGGGAATTTGATTTTTACGCTGTTTCCGTCCTGTTCAAAGCATTGTAAAACATTTGCTCTTGAATTCGGATTATCCATCATCGCATTAATCGCTGACAAATAATAGCAGTCGCCCGCTTTATTTTGTGCTGAGGCAAATCTTTCGGCAATAGGGAACAAAGACAAATACATATCTCTGTTCATTTTTAACTGTTCGGCTTCGCCATCTTTATTCTTTATGAAAACATTTTCTTCTCCGTCGAGTGCAAATACATCTCCGACTTCAGAATTTGCCAAAGCCTCTTCTTTATTTGCTCTATGCGGAACATAACGTTCGTTTACGTCAACTCCGTCAGCCTTTGCCTCATAAATCATGTCGATGTCTTTTTCCATAGACTCCGTCATCATTCCTTCCGCACAGACAAATCGGATAGTTCTTTTGCTTAAATCACCATCTTTTACAAGGTTTAAGAGCATTTCTATATTACTTGTTTCAACAGAACCTTTTTCCATAACTGAAACAAGATTTTTTACATCAGACGGTGATAACCCAAGCATCAAGCCCTGTTTGAACAAATATGTTCTTGCTCCGTACGGGTCAACTTTTTGGGTCATTGCTCTCCAAAGCGAACCTGATATTTTCTCTGAACCGCTTGTTACACGGTCATTTACGGTTTCAGCCTGCGTTTTTTTCGCTTGCTGAACGTGTGTGTTATCAATAATTTTGTTAACGTTATTTGTTGATGAAATTTGCATAGTTTAAACTTCTTTCTCGAGATGTTCGCTTTAAACCACAAAATATATTTTTTTTGCTACCTTATTTTACACCAATTAATAAATTTTTACATGTAAATTTTATCCGCAAAATCCTCTGTCCATAATTTCTTTTGTGTATGGCTGATAAAGAAATTCGATTTTGTTTTCTTGAGTGAATTTTTCAAACAAATTAAAAATATCGTAATAATGTTTTGGAACTTCAAATCTGCCTTTGTAGCCCAAAAGATCGTTGTAGTCTATCTCAAAGCGTATTCTTTCAATGCCGAGTTCTTTTATCAGGTTGAGAAATTTTTGTGCTTCTTCAAGGTTATCATTGATATTTTTAACAACGATATAACTGAGCAAAATCCTGTATTTGTCGTTGATTGCAGCCAAATAACGTTTTATATTTTCGACAAAAACGTCGAACTTATCGACTTTTTTAAGTTTCAGATAAGTTTCTCTCGAGCCGCAATCGAGCGATGAAATCATAAAACCTCTGCCTGCAGCCAGACATTTTTCAATCATAGGTTGATATATCAGGTTATTTGTCGTAAATTCGAGGTCGTTGCAGCCGTTATCGAGCAAAAATTGCAAAACGTCTTCAAATTCATCAAGGACGCACAAATCTCCGCCTTGGAAATCAACTTTCATAAATCTTTTATTGACCTCGCTGTCACCAAGTGCGTAAATCTGTTTTATTATCGGCAAAACGTGATAATAATCGGGCTTTCTCTGCGTTTCCGTAAAATCACGGGGATAATATTTCATTCTTGTGCAATAAACGCATTTGCAGTTGCAGTGTGTATAGTGGTTTAATATGATTTTTTTGTATCTGAAATCTTCATCTTCGGGGATTGAACCGTCTTTTAAGTGCGGACAGCCGTTGCAACCTTTCGGAATATCGTTGTTTTCGAGTCTTTTTATAAAATCAAGTCTTTCTTGTTTTATCTTTTCCCAATCAATTTCGATATTTTCCGTTAGATTTTTCAGCAAAATCGGTCCTTGAAAACCTGAACAACAGCCTTCCATTTTATCCGGATAAAAAGTTAAATGATGATTAATCTGTTCGCACCACATTATGTATCCTTTCCGAACCAACCTTGTTTCATAACATTTTCCGTATGAGTGAATAAAGTCAGTTGAACATTATTGTTTTCGCATCTTTGCTTGAAAATATCAAGCAATTCATAATAATGACTCGGAATTTCAAATCTTTTGTTCGGATTCATCATTATATCCCGATAGTCAATTTCAAACGATACTGTCGGAATGCCGATTTCAAACATCAAATCGAGGAACTTGTTTACCTCGTCAACATTGTCGTTTATCCCTTTGACCGTAATATATTTTACGAAAATATACGCATTAGGGCAAGCCTGTTTGTATTTTTTCAAATTTTCTATCGTGTCGTCGAATTTGTTGACACGCTTGAGTTTAAGGTAAGTTTCTTTAGTTCCGCAATCGAGCGATGTCATCAATTCCGCCTTACCTTGCTTAAAAAGTTCCGCAATTAATGGCTGATAGATGATATTATTCGTCGTAAACCTTATGTAGCCTACATTATGAGTCATAAGTTCTTTTATGATGTCGTCAAATTCTTTCAATACGGAAATATCTCCGCCCTGAAAATCCACGAACAAGTCGTTATTCGTTGAGAGAAGGTCGTTTTGATACATTTTCCGAAGTATGGGCAGCATATCATAATAATCGCTGTTTTTCGGCTCTCTCGTTACTTTTCCGTCCGAAAATTCATTCCTTGCACAATAAATACAACTGCAATTACAATGCACCCAATGACTTATGATTAATCTTGAAAATTTACGTTGAAAATCTTTGCCGTCAAAGGGTTTCAGGTTAAAACAACCCTTGCAATTTTTTGGAATATCCCCGTTTTTCATTTGTTCAAAAGCATTTGATTTTATCTCTAAAATCTTCTGAACATCAACCTTTTCACCTTTATAATCAGGATAATAAACGGGACCCAATTGACTTGAGCAACAGGATTGAATTTGATTTTGAAAAAACGTAATTTCGTTTTTTAATAATTCGCAAGAACAGCCGTTCATCAGCAACCCGCCTTGTTTTCGCAAGGATTTTGTCCTTTGTAGGATTTATCCTCAATCATACGTTTTCGCCAAAGATAGACGGAATCTTCGACATATTCGATTTTGAAATCGTTTCTGAAAGTTTCAATAAAATCGAGTAATGCAAACAGATTTTTCGGCATCGGTTTGCTCGAATTTTCAAGCCACCATTGATATACGACCGAAATTCTAATCCATTTGCAGCCGCATTCTTTTGCTCTTTGTGCAAAAGCCCTGAATTCTTCAATATTGTCGTTAATTCCGGGGATAATTATGTATTTTAAAATAACAAAACCTTTTTGACAAAGTTCGTCAATTACCGCTATTTGAGAGTATTTTGCCATGTTCTCCCAAACTTTATCAAAGGCTTTAACCCGTTTAATTTTTTCATAAGTTTCTCTCGTGCCTGAATCTACTGAAACGACAATGTTTGCCTTGGAATTTTTCATGACTTCGGCAATTAAATCCGAGTAAAACATTCCCGACGAGAAAAAGTGGATAAAATAATTATCTCCGTTCAAAATGAAATTTACGATTTCTTCCAATTCGCCCTTTTTGTACTCGGTGCATTCTCCGCCGACAACGTCAATTGTGAGGTTTTTTAAAAGATTTTTTTCTTTTAAAGAATTTAAAATCGGCATAATGTTGTAACTTTTGAAGTTATTAAAATATTCTTTGTCCTCTGCAAACCAACAATAAAAGCAATCGCAAGAGCATTTTGTTTCGTTTCCGACTACGATAAATTCAACACTCGCCTCATCGCTCCACTCTTTTTCCTCAAGATTTGCACAACCGACACAAGTTTCGGGGATTATTCCTTTTTTTAATAAATCAACATATTTTTGTCGAAGTTTCAGATACGCATCGGCGTCAAAAGGCTCTCCGTGATATTCTTTTACCCAACACAAATTGTAACCTTGCAAACAAGTGCAGGGTTTGACATTATTTCTTCCGAAAGCCATTCCGTGTTCTAAAAGAAAGCAACTTGTGTATCTCATAATATGTTAATTGTAGTGAGTTCAAAAAGGTTTGTCAACGAAGATATCGAGATAAATCTGCTACTATTTCAATGCAAATGAAGTATCTGAAGTAATCGTTTGCAATTACAATTACTGTTTAAAATTTTTATCAAATAACAGATAAATCAACGACCCCGCATCAACGCAGGGACGTAGTTTTGGTTAGCGAAACAACTTCAAAGCGGCTACTGTCTGAGCGTAGCGAGTTTAGCCGCTCAAGTTGAGTTTACAAAACAAGTCACG
>CAKVJR010000101.1 GCA_934754855.1 uncultured Candidatus Melainabacteria bacterium | reverse complement strand
GAAATTGTATGTTAAAAACGCAAGCATTGCACCCGCTAAAATGAATGCAATCAAAGGACTTACCATTCCTGAAACCGACGTTCCCGCTGCAACTAAGCCCAAAGTTACCGCACTGATTGAAATAACAGACCCTGCAAGTCCGTCAATTCCGTCAATGAAGTTTACTGCGTTTGAAACACCGACAATCCACGCCGTTGTAACAAACCAAGACAAAAATCCCAAGTGGAACGATAATCCGAACGGAAGATAAACATCTTCTATTCTTATGCCTAAACAATAGACTATCGTTGCGATTGAGAGTTGTATGAATAATTTGAATTTCGCATCTAAACAGTAAATGTCGTCAATTAATCCCAAAAGGAACATTAACGAACTTCCGAGCAAAATGCCCGAAAGCAATGAGCCGTAGGGATAATAACTTAAAAATACCAAAAATAAGAAAGTTAGCATTGTGCTGAGCCAAACCGCTACGCCGCCCAATCTCGGTACGGGGTGGTCGTGAATTTTTCTTCCGCCGGGGTTGTCAACCAAGCCTTTCTTTTCTGAAAAATATATTACCGCAGGAACGATGAAAATTGAGGTCAAAAACGAGATGACCGCTCCTATGATATGTGCTTCCGATAACTGTAACAGTGTCATTTTTTTATTTCCTTAATATAACGGGTATTTGTCGCATAATTTTTTTGCTCTCGCTTTTAAGTTTTCAAGAGCAACTTCATTATCCCACACGGTAATTGCAGATGCAATGATTTTGCCTACTTCAACCATGTCGTCTTCCTTGAAACCTCTCGTTGTAACGGCGGGTGTACCGATTCTGACACCGCTTGTTATGAAAGGACTTTGAGGGTCATTGGGAACGGTATTTTTATTCGCCGTAATGCCTATTTTTTCAAGTAAATTTGCAACATCTTTACCTGTTTTTCCTGTTTTTCTTAAATCAATCGTCATAACGTGATTTTCTGTTCCGTTGCCGACGATATCTATGTTTTCGTCAATCAATGATTGTGCAAGTGCTTTTGCGTTTTTGACGATTTGTGCCGCATATTCTTTAAATTCAGGCTGTAATGCTTCTTTGAACGCAATTGCTTTTGCGGCGATAATGTGTTCCAAAGGTCCGCCTTGAATGCCCGGAAATACCGCTTTGTCAATGCCTGCGGCGTGTTCTTTGCTACACATAATAACTCCGCCTCGAGGACCTCTCAAGGATTTATGAGTTGTTGTCGTGATAAAATCGGCATAACCGACAGGTGACGGGTGAACTCCGCCTGCGACAAGTCCTGCGATGTGTGCAATATCAGCCATCAAATATGCTCCGACTTTGTCTGCAATTTCCTTAAATCGCTTGAAATCAATGATTTTCGAGTAGTTGCTTGCCCCGCAGATAATCATTTTCGGTTTGTGTTCGAGTGCAAGTTTTTCAACATTGTCGTAATCAATTTCGCCGTATTCGTTTACGCCGTAAGAAACGATGTTGAAATATATTCCCGAAAAATTAACAGGTGAGCCGTGAGTTAAGTGACCGCCGTTTGACAAGTCCATACCCAAAACCGTGTCACCGTGTTTTAATGCGTAGAAAAATACCGCCATATTTGCTTGAGCACCGCTATGAGGTTGAACATTGGCATGCTCAACGCCAAAAAGTTTCTTAACTCTTTCAACCGCAAGGGTTTCGATTTGGTCAACAAGGTCGCAGCCGTTGTAAAAACGTTTGTAGGGTTTACCCTCTGCGTATTTGTTTGTTAAAACCGTGCCTGCTGCTGCAATTACTGCTTTTGAGGCAATATTTTCGCTTGCAATAAGTTCGATTGTATTTTGTTGTCTGATAAGTTCTTTATCAATTAATTCAGCCACTTCAGGGTCTGTTTCTTTTATAAAATCCATTTCCATGCTTTTCACCTGTTTTCTTTATTAATATTTTATATTAAACGAATATAAATTCAAAATCCCTCGAAAATATATACGATTAAACGTTTCATAACGTTGATATTTTTTTTATAATCCGTAAAATAAATTCAGGAGAACGGAATTTGAAAAAATATTCTTCAAATGATTATTATGGCTTGTTAGGTTTGACGTTTGAAGCGACGAAAGAAGAGATAAAAAAGGCGTTTCGACGTGCAACCGTTAAATATCACCCCGACGTTAACAAAGACGGCGAGAAAATTTTTATGCAAATTAAAGAGGCTTATGAAGTTCTTATTGATGAAAATGAGCGTAAAAATTATGATTTTGTGATGGGTTTTGACATGAAACGTCGTCAAAAGCAGGCAGAAAAAGAATTTCAAAGAAAAAAAGAAGAGGCTCAAAGACAAAAATATCAGGGCTATAAGTACGATTACGGACAAGAATATCGCAATACAAAAATTAACTCGGAAGCCCAAATGGCGGGAAAAAACAGAAATTCTTACCGCAGTGAGAAAAAATTTGATAATTCCGAACAGGAAAAACACACCGAAAAGAACTTCTCCGACACGATGAAAGACATTATCGGCAATCTTTTTCACGGGAAAAATTCATCTTCTCCCGCAAAAGATGAAATTCAGCCGAAAGATGGTGAAGATATCACCATGCCCCTTGAAATAACTTACAAAGAGGCATTAAACGGAACAAACAGAAAAATTAATGTTTTGCATACGGAAGTTTGTCCGATTTGCGAGGGAAAAAGATTTACAAACGGCTCAAAATGCCATTATTGCAAGGGAACAGGCGAAGTTTCACTTCACAAAAAATTGAACGTAAAAATTCCCCCTCATACCGAAAATAACAAAAAAATCAGATTAAAAAATGAGGGAACAAAGGGTTTAAAAGGCGGGAAAAACGGGAACTTATATTTAGTAGTGCGAATTACGGACGATTCGTATTTCAAATTTGACGGAAACAATGTATTTTGTGAAGTTGAAATCAACCCTTACGAGGCTGTTTTGGGTGTTCAAAAAAGTGTAAAGACTTTGAGCGGTCTTGCAACATTGAAAATTCCGCAAGGTACTTCCTCGGGACAAAAATTCAGACTTGCAAAAGAAGGCTTGTTCGACGAAAATAGTAAAACAAAGGGAGATCAAATCGTTACCGTAAAAATTAAAGTTGATGAAAATCTCACAGAGCGTGAAAAACGCCTCTATGAAGAGTTACGTAATATATCGGCAGAAAAATAAGGAAAAGACATGACAACAGCACAAGTTAAGGAAATTTTCACATCTATCCAAGGTGAAGGGCATTTAGTCGGTTACACTCAACTTTTTATCAGATTTTGCAGATGCGATTTTGATTGTAAAACCTGTGATATCGATTACAAACCCGATGCTACGACGGATACTTACACGGCTAATTCGCTTGCGGAACGCCTTAAAAGTTATGATAATCATAACATTCACTCAATTTGTCTGACAGGTGGCGAACCGTTGATGGAAGCACCGTTTTTGAAAGAATTTTTGCGTAATATCACTCTTCCCGTTTATCTTGAAACAAATGCCGCAATGCCCGAAGCACTCGAGGAAATCGTCAATATGATTAAATATGTTTCGGCAAGCATTAAACTCCCGTCAGTTTGCGGCTGCGAAGATTGTTTTGATAAGCATGCCGAATTTTTGAGAATTTGCAAACGGGCAAGAAAAAATATGTATATGAAAGTTCCGTTTAACGAAAATGTTACGGACGAAGAAATTGATAAATGTGTTGAATTGGCAAAAGAAAATGACATTGAAATTGTTTTGCAACCTGTTACGCAAAACGGCAAAATCATTGTCCCGAGCCGATATTTACCGGAAGTTCTTGAACGATTCAGAAAAAAATATTGGCACGTTCGTCTGATTCCGCAAGTTCATAAAATTTTGTCCGTAAGATAAAATTTATAAAGTTGAAATAAGTCCTCTGTTTTTCTATAATTGAAACACAGAGGATTTTTATTTACGAAATCTTAATATGAAAAAGAGGTTTAAATGACATTAACTGTTGCGATTGCAGGCAAAGGCGGAAGCGGAAAAACAACCGTCGTAAAAAATATGACAAGCGTTTTTAGAGAAGTTTTCCCCGAAAAATCAATTTTGCTTTTCGATAACGATTTGACCTGCGAACTCGGTCATGCTTACGGAAAAGACGTCAGAATGACGATTTACGGTATCAGAAGCGGTAAGCACGAATACAAAACGGGCATTCCCGAAAATATGACCAAACAAGAGTACATCGAATGGGCTTTAGAGGACATTATCGAGCCGATTGATGATAATACGGATTTGATTGTTTCTTGGCTCTCTGCCTCAAAAGACTGTCGCTGCCCGATTACAAAGCAAATTAACGACGCTCTCGTAAAACTTATAAATCGCTATGATATTGTCATTTTCGACTGCGAATTTGACTTGAAATACCTTTATCAACTCGTCGATATCCCGATTGATATTACCTTGATTGTAACAAGACCGACTGAAGAATCTGCAAAACTTGCGGGAAGAATTGAGGAATATTCTGCAAAATACGCTGCTGACGGGCAAATGGGCGTTGTTTTAAATGCCGTAACAGGTGACAGCAATGAAATTTCATTCAAACTCTCAGAAGAAAATAATCTCTCCGTTTTGGGAATTATTCCAAAAGATGAAAACCTCGAAAAAGCAACAGGCGAAAAGGATTCCGAGATTGTTAAAAATGCAATCAAACAATTCTATTACAGATTGAATATTCCGAGAGGTGATTTGTCATGACAACAATTATGGACGGAAAATCACTTTCCGAAAAAATTTATGAAAAAATTAAATCTGATGTCGAAAAGTTAAACCGCAAGCCGACTTTGGCTGTTATCTTAACAAAAGATAATGAGGCAGGTGCTGTCTATGTCAGAAACAAGCAACGGGCATGCGAAAAAACAGGTATAAATTCGATGACTATTGAGTTTGAGTCTGATGTGACAGAAAAAGAAATGCTCGACAAAATCGACGAACTTAATCAAAATCCCGATGTCGATGCAATCCTCGTCCAATTGCCTGTTCCCAATCATTTGGATACGGAAAAAATCTTGAACAGAATTTCTCCCGACAAAGATGCCGACGGTTTTCACTACGTTAACGCAGGGAAAATGTTTACGGGGCACATGCCCGCCTCCGTTGCGTGTACGCCAAAGGGCATAATCAGATTGCTCGACGAGTATAAAATCAAAATTGAAGGGCTGAATGCTCTTGTGATTGGCCGCTCAAATATCGTAGGTAAGCCGATTGCACAACTTTTACTCCAACGCAATGCCACTGTTACAATGGCTCATTCAAAAACAAAAAATTTGTCAGAACTCTCAAAAATGGCTGATTTGATTGTCGTTGCAATAGGTAAACCGAAATTTTTGACGGGCGATATGGTTAAAGACGGCGTTATAATTATTGACGTCGGAATTTCAAGAGTTGACGGCAAATTATCAGGTGACGTCGATTTCGATTCCGTCGCTCCGAAAGCATCTTTCATCACCCCCGTTCCAAAAGGTGTCGGCCCGATGACTGTTGCAATGCTGATTCAAAATACACTTGAACTTTCTAAAAAACACTAATCGTGTTATCGCTTGTGGTTATTAGAAATACGGACTTATTTTAAAATAGCACAAATAGTGTTATCTGTTGTGTTGCAATTGAAAACACGAATGGTGTTTTTAAATAAAATAGATAATAGAATTTTAGTAACACAAATAGTGTTAAAGTGATAAATAGTATTCTTTCATCAATTTTGCATCACCTTCAATATTCGGGCTTTCGCTAATGATTACACCTTTTACGTCGAATGTTTTAAAGGCTTTAAGCAAGTCTTTATAATTCATGTCGCTTTCTTCGAGGTTGAGGTGTTTCTTTTCGCCTTTTGCGGTATATTCAATTCCCGCAACATGTGCGTGGAAATTTTCGAGGGCAAAGTTGCCTAATTTATTTCCGATTAGTTCAAAGACTTTGCAAAATTCGTCATAAGTGTTGTAAGCACCGCCCGAGCGTGCGTGAAGATGTGAAAAATCAACACAGGGCAGAACTCTGTCGAACATTGTCGAGAGTTGTATTATTTCTTCGATATCGCCCCATTGAGTACCTTTTCCTGTCGTTTCGGGACGAACAAAGATGTCATTTTTTTCTTCGTTTAAAATATTTGTTATAACTTCCGTTTGTTTTGCGACACGGTCAAAAACGATTTTTTTGTCGTTTCCCATATAAAATGCTGCGTGGTAAGTGATTGAATATCCGCCGAATTGTTTTGCCGTTCTTGCTGTTTCGAGGATTCTGTTTACGCTTGCTTCAACTTTTTCGGGTTCACGTGCGTTTAAATTTATATAAAAAGGTCCGTGGCAAGTGACGGTGTAACCG
>CAKVJR010000100.1 GCA_934754855.1 uncultured Candidatus Melainabacteria bacterium | reverse complement strand
GGGTCTATGTTTTCCATAGAACAAATCGTGATTGCCGTGTCGTTTGAATCCCTCATTACCTCAAATTCGATTTCCTTGTCGCCGAGGAGCGATTCTTCAAGCAATACTTGGTTTATGGGGCTTGCCGTAAGTCCCTGATAAACAACGGATTTGAGTTCGTCTTCATTGTGTGCAATTCCGCCGCCTGTGCCTGCAAGAGTAAATGCGGGGCGAATTACTATCGGATAGCCGATTTCTTTGGCAAATTTTATTGCGTCGTCAAGATTGTTCACAATCTCGCTCTTCGCAATCGGTTCGCCGATTTCTGTCATTAAATCTTTAAAACTTTTTCTGTCCTCCGCTTTTCGGATTGCGTCAATCGAAGTTCCTAAAACCCGAACGTTGTATTTGTTCAAAATACCCTTGTTGTAGGCTTCCGTGACTAAATTCAATCCGGTTTGACCTCCGATTGCAGCCAAAATTCCGTCGGGGCGTTCACGCTCAATGATGTATTCAAGCGAATTTACGTTCAACGGCTGAATATAAACCCTGTCAGCGACATCGTCGTCGGTCATAATCGTTGCGGGGTTGCTGTTAAGAAGAACAACCTCGATGCCCTCTTCCCGCAAGGCTTTGCACGCTTGCGTTCCCGCATAATCAAATTCTGCCGCCTGACCGATAATAATCGGTCCCGAGCCGATGACGATAACTTTTTTCAGCGATAAATCTTTAGGCATGGGCAATCTCCCTGCTTACGGATTCAACCCATTTTCTGAAAATTTCTCTAGCATCTTCAGGTCCGGGGGTGGCTTCGGGGTGGAATTGGACGCAAATGATATTTTTAGATTTGTCGCAAAAGCCCTCGACAGTGTCATCATTGACGTTTTTGTGGGTGATTTTTGCTGTCGGCGGCAATGTTTTTTCATCGACTGCAAATCCGTGATTTTGGGAAGAAATAAAAACTTTTCCCGTTTCAAGGTTGATAATCGGGTGGTTTGCCCCTCTGTGACCGAATTTCAACTTGTATGTATCTCCGCCCAAAGCAAGGGCTGCAAGTTGATGTCCAAGGCAAATTCCGAAAATCGGGAGTTTGCCGATGAGATTTTTTATTGTGTCAATATTGACGTCTTTGGGGTTTCCCGCACCGTTGGAAAGCATTACGGCGTCGAAGTTTCCGCCCAAAATAACATCGCTTGTAATATCATACGGAAACACGGTTACATCAGCACCTGCAAGTCGCAATTGCTCGACAATGCTTGATTTTACGCCATAATCAATCAGTGCAAAATTTGCAATTTTTTCGCCGATTGCCGAAAATTTTTCTGTTTTTTTCTCGCTTGAAAGTTCGATAACATTTTTCGGAAATTCATATTCTGCAAGCATTTTTCGGTGTTTGTCAGTGATTTTATCCGTCGTTATGAGGCAATTTATGCTTCCTGTCGAGCGGATAATTTTTGTGATTTTTCTTGTGTCAACATTTGTCAAACAGAGAATATCATTGGTCAAAAGGTAGTCAGAGAGCGACATTACACCATCTATCGGCGTTTCTGAATTTTCTTTTATAATGAAAGCCGCAACCTGAATTTTTTTAGATACCGCAAACTCTTTATCCACGCCGTAATTGCCGATTAACGGATAAGTCATAACGACGATTTGAGAAGAATAAGACGGGTCGGTCAAAATCTCTTGATAGCCTGTCATGGCGGTATTAAAGACCAATTCCCCGAGGACTGTTTTGTCGTTAAGATTGGCTTCAGCATCAAGCACCATACCGTTTTGCAATAAAATTTTAGCCCTGCTCATTGACTTCTCCAAATCTTAACAATTGAATTATACAATATTTTTTTTAATTTTCAAAAATTAATAAACAAAATAATATATCGGGTTTAAATTTTTAAAAATTCCATTTTTGTAATAAAATATTTTCAGAGATTTTAAAGGAAAAAACAATGTCTAAAAAACCAATTGTAGCAATAATCGGCAGACCGAACGTCGGAAAATCGACATTTGTCAACAGACTTGCGGGTGCAAGACACTCAATCGTTGACGACGCACCCGGAGTTACCCGTGACAGAAAATATTTTGACGTTCAATGGCTCGATAAAGTTTTCACCGTAATTGACACGGGCGGAATTGTTCCCTCTGACGAAGAGGATATTCCCGTAAATATCTTCGCTCAGGCAAAAATCGCTTGCGAAGAGGCTGACAAAATTATTTTTATGACAGACGGAAAAGACGGTGTCACGCCGATTGATGAAGACATTGCGAATATTTTGAGAAGAAGTGACAAGCCGATTTATCTTGCGGTCAACAAAATCGATTCAATCGACAGAAACGCTTATGCGGCTGAATTTTACTCACTTTCTTTGGGTGAACCTTATCCTATTTCGGCACTTCACGGTTCAGGCGGAGTCGGGGACCTTTTGGACGCCGTAACCGCTGATTTTGAAACACCTGATGAAGAAGAAGATGTAGAAAATCGTCCGATAAGAATTGCGATTGTCGGAAAACCTAATGCGGGCAAGTCTTCCATCGTTAATGCACTTTTGGGCAAAGACAGATGTATCGTTTCCGATGTTTCCGGAACAACCCGTGACACAATCGATTCGGTCGTTCGCTACGAAAAAGAAGACTTCATCTTGGTTGACACGGCAGGTATCAGAAAAAAAGCCAAAGTCGATTGGGGTGTGGAAAAATTTGCCGTAACAAGAGCCATAAAGGCAATCAGAGATTGCGATGTGGCGATTTTGGTAATTGATGCAACGGACGGAATGACAGACCAAGATAAAAAAATCGCATCTATCGTCATTGAGGCGGGAAAAGGCATGATTGTTGCGATTAACAAGTGGGATTTGGTCGAAAACAAACAATCTTCAACGATTAATAAGTTTGAAAAAGAAATTGAACAAGATGCACCGTTTTTGCATTATGTTCCAAAAATTTTTATCAGTGCGGTCACAAAGCAACGTCTTGTAAGCATTTACAAGGAAGCAAAAAAAGTTTGGGAACAATGCACGAAAAGAGTTTCTACGAGCGTTCTCAACAAAGTCATTGCCGACGCATACGCAATGGTTCCGCCTGATACGGTCAAAAATAAACGTTTGAAAATTTATTACACAACTCAAGTCAAGGTTGCACCGCCGTCGTTTGCACTTTTTGTCAACAAAGAAGATTTGCTCAAAGACAGTTACAAACGATACATCGAAAACCGCATGAGAGAAGCGTTTGGCTTCTTCGGTACTCCAATCAGACTCAGTGTAAGAGAAAAAGGAGATAAAGAAAAATGATAACAATCCTTATAAAAGTAGTAATTGCAGCGGTTGTAGCCTATTTAATCGGCTCAATTCCGACAGGATACATCGTTGTAAAATCAGCGACAGGACAGGACATTCGCCAAGTAGGGAGCGGTTCTACGGGGGCAACAAACGTAAAACGTGTAATGGGCAAAAAATGGTTCTTTATCGTTTTATTGCTTGACGCATTAAAGGGTGCCATCCCTGTTATGATAGCCAATTTCGTGCCTTATCTTTATTCAAATTCGGGTTTGACGGCTGTCGTTGCGGCGGCGTGCGTTCTTCTCGGTCACAGCAAATCGATTTATCTCGGATTTACAGGCGGAAAGTCAGTTGCCTCGGGTGTTGGCACAATTCTTGCCCTCTCTCCGACAGTCGGACTTTCAATTGCGGTTATTTGGGCAATAATTACTTATGCATCAAAATACGTTTCTTTAGGCTCAATTATTGCTCTTGCACTTTCTCCCGTTTTGATGTTTTTGTTTAACCAACCGATTGCGTACGTTATCTATTGCGTTATCGGTGCAATTTATGTTATTTATCTTCACAGAGAAAATATCAAAAGACTTCTTGCAGGTACTGAAAATAAGGTCAGATAAAAATGGGCTTGAAATTTGTTCCGAAAGTTAAAGTTACCGATAAACATTCATTGGCGGTTGTTTACACCCCAGGGGTTGCGGCAGCATGCCTTAAAATCGTCGAAAATCAAGATGCCGCTTTCGATTATACAAATCGTGAAAATACCGTCGGCGTTTTTGCTCAAAAATACGAAAATGCCTTAAAACGGGCGGAATTTTTGAAAAATGCACTCAATATCGACGCCGTTCCGCTCGAAATTAACACGGAAAATGCGGAAGAAATTAGGTTTGTGGTCGAAAATCTTGAACCGACTTTCGGTGCAATCGATTTGAGCCTTTTGAGTGAATTTGTTAAAGAAAGTTCTTTTGATGTGAAAATTCCCGTTTTGACAGGACAAACAGACAATTTGAAAGAATTTTTCCTTTGCGTGTCAAAAAATGCTTTCGTTCCCGATTTGAACAAACTTTCGGGTAATTTGGGCGAACAATCTTTGACTTTGCGAAAAATGTCGGGCGGTTCGATTGAGTCAATTTACACAAAAGAAACTCACGTTAAACCGATTGGGGTAATTTCAGAGGGTTCTGCGGTATTGGGACTCGGAAATATCGGTGCTTTTGCGGCTCTTCCCGTTATGGAAGGAAAATCCGTTTTGTTCTCGTCATTGGCTGATTTGAGTGCCATTCCGATTTGCGTTAAGGAACAAACTCCCGACAAGTTTGTCAGAATTGTCGAATTAATCGGAAACTCTTTCTCTGCAATAAATTTAGAGGATATCACCGCTCCGAATTGCTTTGAAATCGAGAAAAAACTCAGCGAAAAACTTGAAATTCCTGTTTTCCATGACGATGCACACGGAACGTCAATCGTCGTCACGGCGGGCATTTTCAACGCATTAAAAGTTGTCGGAAAAGATTTGGATAAAATTAAAATTGTCATGTCAGGTGCGGGTGCAGCAGGTTGTACAATTGCAAAACTTTTGCTCGAAGCAGGGGCGAAAAACCTTATCGTGTGCGACCGTGAGGGGGCTTTGTCAAAAAATCAAAACCAACAAAAATCTAACCACATTGAAATGGCAAATTTGACCAATCCGAACTTGGAAACAGGCACGCTTAAAGAAGTTTTGAAAGGTGCAGACCTCTTTATCGGCGTTTCTGCTCCGAATTTGCTTGATGAAAATGACATAAAAAATATGGCAAGCGACGCAATCGTTTTTGCTCTCGCAAATCCTATTCCCGAAATCATGCCCGAAATTGCCGAAAAAGCGGGTGCAAAAGTTGTTTCGACAGGAAGAAGCGATTTTAAAAATCAAATTAACAATTGCCTTGCTTTCCCCGGGGTGTTTAAAGGATTTTTGAAATATAAAATCAAAAAAGTTACTCCTCAGATGAAACTTAACTGTGCCAAGGCTCTTGCGGCGGTTGTCGATGAAAACGAATTGTCAAAAGATTTCATCATTCCAGATGCATTAGACCCGAAAGTCGTTGATGCGGTTGCAGAAGGGGTGAAGTTGTAACAAAATCGGCAACAAATATTGCGAAATGTAACAATTTTAAGACATGTTGAAATTGACCCCCCACTAAATGTTTTTATATACATGTAAGGGATATACAAAAACTGAGAGAGTTGTATATCGTAATTGATAGAGGGACAGAGTATGGGTTTAGGTTTTACATCATTCGGACATTTCACGATGGGTTCGGGAAGAAATAATGCTTCTTTGAACAGAAACAATAACTCATCAGCAAATAATAATAATTTTAATCATAATTCAGAAACGGCAGGCAGCTTGGCATTCAATGCTGAAACAGCAGGTAGTTTGGCATTCTTGGGTGAAAGTGCAGGTTCGTTGGCATTTGTGAATGGTGAAACGGCTGGCAGTTTGGCTTTTACCGGTGAGTCGGCAGGAAGTTTAGCGTTTACAGGCGAAACAGCAGGTAGCGTTGCATTCCTCGGTGAAAGTGCGGGCAGTCTTGCATCAGATTCATCTTCAGAAGGTGGTTTCTGCTCATTTGCTTAATTAGAATTATGAAGGGACACGGCAAAGTCCCTAAACAACTTTTAATAAAAAAGAGGTTCTGTTTAGAGCCTCTTTTTTAGTTTTAAAAATTTTGAAAAAATATTTTAAAAAGCACTTTTATTTTTTAAATGTTTGAGTTAAACTGTTTTTGGACGAAGTTTTTTGTCTGAATAATTTATAAAGAAAAATCGGAATGTAGTCGCACAAGGCGAGTGAAACGGAGCCGTTTCCAATTAAAGCCAAACTGCGATACAGGAAGATAAAATAAGTTCTAAAGAAAAAATCGGAATGTAGCGCACAAGGCGAGTGAAACGGAGCCGTTTCCAATTAAAACCAAACTGCGATACGGGAAGATAAAACAAGTTCATAAAGAAAAAATCGGAATGTAGTCGCACAAGGCGAGTGAAACGGAGCCGTTTCCAATTAAAGCCAAACTGCGATACAGGAAGA
>CAKVJR010000099.1 GCA_934754855.1 uncultured Candidatus Melainabacteria bacterium | reverse complement strand
AACTTTTGCACCCGTAACAGACGCCATTTTCATGCCGAATGGCCAGCCCATCTTAAAAAGGGCGGCAATTACGAGGTACACTCAACTCATCGCTATTCCTTTTCGAGCCAAATTGTTTTGTCTTTGCCGTCTTTGAAAATAATTCCGATTTCGTCAAACGTATTTCTGATTTTGTCGGCTAAGTCCCAATTCTTTGCAGCTCTTGCGTTTGCACGGATTTCGATAACTTTGTCAATCAATGCATATCCGCTAAGCGATTTATCTTCAACAAAATCGAGATTGTCTTTAATCGTTTCAAGTCTGTTGTTGAGTTCGTCTTCGCTCATTTGAGATTTTTTGCAAGTAAAGCCCAAAACACCCATTAACATTTTGAGAGTTCCGACATATTTACCTGCGATAACTTTGTCGCCGTTTGCTTTTGCGGAATTTGCTTTCGTTGCAAGGTCGAATAAAACCGAAAGTGCAACCGAGGTGTTAAGGTCATTATCCATTGCGGCTTTGAACTTTTCGACTTCTTCGGAATTTTTGTCTTCCTCAATATTTTCTTTTCCCGCAAAAGATGAAACTTCATCGAGAGCGGTTTGCAAGCGTTTAAAGCCTGTTTTTGCACTCAAAAGTGCTTCATCGTTAAATTCTACGGGCATTCTGTAATGATTTGTCAAAATGAAAAATCTGATTGTGTCGGCGTCATAATGCTCTAAAAGTGCGTTGATTGTGACGAAATTTTTGAGCGATTTTGACATTTTTTCTTTGTTAATAGTTACAAAACCGTTGTGAAGCCAATATTTAACAAAGTCTTTACCGCTTGCCGCTTCTGATTGGGCAATTTCGTTTTCGTGGTGAGGGAAAATTAAATCCGCACCGCCTGCGTGAATGTCGATTTGTTCGCCCAAATATTTTTTAGACATTGCGGAACATTCGATGTGCCAACCCGGACGACCTACTCCCCAAGGCGATTTGTAGCCGTTTTCTTCATCTTTTTTCCAAAGTGCAAAATCCAGAGCATCTTCTTTTTTGCTTGAAGTTTCTACTCTTGCACCTGCTTCGAGGTCATCAATCGGTTGTTTGCTGAGTTTGCCGTAACCGTTGAATTTTTTAACTCTGAAATAAACATCGCCGTCTGCTTCGTAGGCGTAACCCTTTGAAATCAAGAGTTTTACAAGGGCAATCATTTCTCCGATTGTTTTTGTTGCTCTCGGTTCAAAATCGGGCTTTAAAGTGTTTAGGTCTTTCATTGCATCTGCAAAAATTTGATAATATTTGCTCGAAATAGCCTCGGCAGTAGTGTTTTCGTTGTGAGCCTTTGCCAAAATCTTATCATCAACATCGGTGACGTTTCTGCAATATTTTACGTCGTAACCCAAGAATTTCAGGTATCTGTAAAGAATATCCCACGTGATGTAGCATCTTGCGTGACCAAGGTGCGGATAATCATAAACCGTCGGACCGCAAACGTACATCGTTACTGTGTTTCCGTTTAACGGTTTAAATTCTTCTATTGTATTTGATAAAGTATTTTGTAATTTTAACATTTTGACCTCACAATTTGCGACAATTATAACACAAAACAAAACTTTGTTCGTGCCTGATTAATTTTTCGTTTGGGGAATTTATTTATTATATTTTCCGATTGTGAGATAAAAAAGTTGCAAAATTATGCCGAAACAGCCTCTCATAGAGATTTTTGTCGGAATTTTTCCTGTTTTAGGGTAACTTCTTTCGGTCGGAATTTCTGTGACTTTGTAGTGGTTTTTGGGCGCAAAAACGGACATATACCAAAGAAATTCATACGATACGAAACAATCTCTCAAAACATTGGCATCTGTCAGAAGATTTTTTGAATATGCTCTAAAGGCTGATGCGACTTCGGTATAGCGGTAATCAGCGAGAGTGCTGACTAATGGAATCAGCAATAATTTCATTGCCAAAAGTCTTATGAATGGTGTGTTTTCGTGCCTTGCACCTTTCATAAATCTTGAGCCTTGTACAAAATCGTAACCCTCGTCCAATTTTTTTACAAATTCAAAAATCGACCCCATACTGTCTTTGTTATTGCCGTCAACAGTGATAATGCCGTCATAATTTTGGTTTAAAACTTCGTTTATTCCCGCTCTGAAAGCACTTCCCTGTTTTCCCTCAAAAATGGTGATTTTTGCCCGAACGGAACATTCTTTCAAAAAATCAAATTCAAGCGATTTATCCGTTGAATTTGAGTCCAAAATGAAGATATCGACAGTGTTGTCGAGGGATAATGATTTGATTTTTTTTAACTGCGATTGTATTCTTTCGCCCTCATTCAGGGTCGGAATTAAAAGAGCATATTTGTTTTTTTTGTCGAAAAAATATTCGCTGCTGTATTTTGGGAGTTGTCGTTCCATAAAATTTTCCTTATTTTATTGTATTTGCGTTTGTTTATTTTGTAAAGTTTGAGATAATTTTTCTTAAAATGTGCTAAAATAAGAAAAATAGCGAGGGTATAATGGCAAAAACGGCGTTAATTACTGGAGTAACAGGGCAAGACGGAAGTTATCTTGCCGAACTTTTGTTGGAAAAAGGATACGTTGTTCACGGGGTTAAGAGGAAATCTTCAAGTTTCAATACTGAGAGAATAAATCACCTTTATCAGGATACCCATAATAAGAAGTCGAAATTTAAACTGCATTACGGTGATTTGACGGACAGTATGTCTATGATTCGCTTATTGCAAGAAATTCAGCCTGATGAAATTTATAATTTGGCGGCTCAAAGTCATGTTAGAGTTTCGTTTGATTCTCCGGAATATACCGCTAATACCGATGCCTTGGGCAATTTGAGAATTTTAGAGGCGATAAGACTTTTGAAAATGTGTGATAAGGTTAAATTTTATCAGGCCTCAACCTCGGAATTGTACGGAAATACTGATTTTGAGATGCAAAACGAAAACACGCCGTTTAAGCCCCGTTCACCTTATGCCTGCTCAAAACTTTTTGCATATTGGAACACGGTAAATTACCGTGAAGCGTACGGTATATTTGCGGTTAACGGGATTATGTTTAACCATGAAAGTCCTCGTCGTGGAGCAACTTTTGTAACGAAAAAAATCACTCGTGCGGCAGCAAGAATTAAATACGGTATTGATGACAGACTTTATCTCGGAAATCTTGACAGCAAGCGTGATTGGGGACATTCTAAGGATTATGTTGAGGCAATGTGGTTGATGCTTCAAAATGATGTTCCGAAAGATTATGTTATTGCGATGGGTAAAAGTATGTCTATTCGGGAATTTTGTACGATTGCGTTTAAAAAAGTCGGCTTTGACCTTGAATTTACGGGTAATGGCGTTGAAGAAAAGGGCATCGATAAAGCGACCGGCAAGGTTTTAGTCGAAGTTGACCCGAAATATTTTCGTCCGACAGAGGTTTCTTATCTTTGCGGCGATTCTTCTTTGGCGAGAAAAGAACTCGGTTGGGAGCCGAAATATGATATTCATTCGTTGATTGACGAGATGGTTGAGTATGACTTGCACCAAGCGAAAAAAGAAAAATTTTTGACTGACGGCGGATATAAGTTCGTTTGCGAACGTGAGGAATAATGTTAAAAAAAGACAGCAAAATATATGTTGCGGGACACCGTGGAATGGTCGGTTCCGCCATTTTGAGAAAACTTCAAAACGAGGGCTATAATAATATTATTTATAGAACATCGAGCGAACTTGATTTGACAAGGCAGTCTGATACCGAAAAATTTTTCGAGATTGAACGACCGGATTTTGTCATTAATGCTGCTGCAAAAGTTGGCGGAATTCTTGCAAATTGTACTTTTCCCGCTGAGTTTATTTATCGCAATTTGATGATTTCGACAAATTTAATCCACTCGAGTTATCTTTTCGGGGTCAAAAAATTGATTAATTTGGGGTCAAGTTGCATTTATCCGAAAAATGCTCCCAATCCGATTAAGGAAGAATATTTATTGACCTCGGAATTTGAAAAAACAAATGAGGCTTATGCGATTGCAAAGGTTGCGGCACTAAAGACTTGCGAGTTTTATAATAAAGAATACGGCACGAATTTTATCTCTCTGATGCCGCCTAATTTGTACGGTCAAAACGATAATTTCAATATGCAAACGGCTCATTTATTGCCTATGGCTTTAAGACGTTTTCATTTGGCAAAACTCTTTGATAATAACGATTTTGACGGTATTAAAAAAGATATTTCAAAAAATCCTCTCGGTTGGGAGTTGGACGAGAAAATCGGAAAAGTTCCGCTTGATGAAATTTTGAAAAAAATAGGTATTGAAAAGGGCAAAGTGACCGTTTGGGGTGACGGTTCGGTTTACCGTGAATTGATGGCGAGCGATGATGTTGCCGATGCGTGTTTGTTTTTCTTGGAAAATATCAATGCCTCTGATGTCAATGATTTTGTCAATATTACATCAGGCAAGGATTTGCAGGTGAAAGAAATCTTTGAAACGGTGAAAAATATCGTCGGCTACGAGGGCGAAATCGTTTATGACAGGACAAAACCCAACGGCGTGTTCAAAAAATTGACTGATGGCACAAGATTATTCTCTCTCGGTTGGAAGCCGAAAATTGAGTTCCGACAAGGAGTTGAAGATTTTTATAAAATGTATCTTCAACTATAAAATCATTTTTTTCTCTCTAACGTCCAAGTGCTGAAATCACCTCGTTTTTGGAAAAATTTGACTCTGTATTTTTCTTGTTCGGGAATGTCAATCCATTTGTGTTCCCCTTTTACGTTGAAAAGCCACTTTTGGGGGAAACAATTGTCTGTGTCCGTCGTGCAGTATGTCCAAAGAACACTGTTGTTGTTGAGATGTAGCATAAAATCCTGTCCGTCGTTGAAAGTTTCGTAAAGATTTTCGTATTTTATTTCGATATTGTCGATATCTTGCGGATAGACGCCGTTTTCGGCTTTGTAGTTTTTTAAATAGTTGAAAACTTTTTCGTTTTTAATCGAATATTCAAAAACATTCGGAATTGTTGCGAGTGATGTAATTATCGTGATTATTATGACGGAAAAACAAATTGCCGTGAGGGAAAGAATAAATATTCGGTTTTTTAATTTCCAAAAAATCAAATAAACTAAAAATATAATGGCGGAAATAATCGGTATTAGTGCAAAACCGAAAATCAGTGTGTAATTGAGGCTCGATTTTAATGTGGTATTGTTTGTGAAAATAATTAAAAAATAATACAAAAAATTTATGACAATAACAGGCAAACATATCGCTCCCGTCATCAAAAATAACGGTTTCCAAAAAGATTTTTCATCGGATTTGAAACGATTTTTGAGAACAACTGTCAAAATTACCGAAATCGCAATAATTACGCATAAAATTAAAAGTCCTAAAATCATAAACACCTCAATATTTTTCTATATATTATCATATTTTAAAAATTTAATTTCAAAAGATTAAGCCGAAGCGAGGTTTCGTTACAATCCTCAAAATTCAGGTAGCGTGCTAATTCCCCGACAGGAGTGTGGATTTTTTCATAAAATACGATAAAATAGATTTGTAGATTAATCGGAAAAATATTATGAAGAAAAACAGAATATTGACAGTCGCTGTTGCGGCAATGATGATGACGACAATTCCTGCATTTGCGGAAACATACAACGATGTTGCACCGAGTTATTATTTTACTCAAGGGCAAAATTTTTATAACGGCGGACAATATACAAGTGCCATAAAATCTTTCAGAAAGGCTCTTCGGGAAAATCCGCTCGATTCGTCCTCGGAAATCGGAATTATCAACTCTTATATTTCAAGGGCAAAATATTATAACGATTCTGTCAATATGCCCCAAAAGGCAATCGCTGACTTGAAATCGGCACTTTTCTATTTCGTATGTTTTGACGATACGTCGAGAAGAAAATATTCCGATGCCTATTCGGCTGCTGTCACGAGTTTGAATACGCTTGAAAATGCACTGAAAGCGGATATTACCGCATCAGGATTTGTTAAAACGGCAAAAAATCTTCGTGTTCAAGGGGAATTTGCAGCAGCAGGCTATGATTTTTACAGAGCAAAAGGCGACCCGAAAAATGCCGTCGTTGCGAACATCGGCTTGGGCGATGTGATGAAGATTTTGGGTAAACCCAATGATTCCGTAAAATATTACGAGGCGGCAATGAATGTTGACCCTGATAATACGGATTTAAGATTAAAAATTGCCCGTGCTTATGAAGAATCGGGGCAATATGCACTTGCGGCGGAACATTACAACTATGCCCTTCAAAATTCCAATGAAAAAGAGGAAATTTTAAATTCGCTCGAAAAAATCTGTCGTCAAAGGGTTGAACAAAATCCCTCAGATGCAGAGGCTCATTGAAATTTGGGTGTAATTTACCAAAAG
>CAKVJR010000098.1 GCA_934754855.1 uncultured Candidatus Melainabacteria bacterium | reverse complement strand
CCCTCGCTCGGTTGAAACCGCAAAACAATGCAATGTTTTGATGAGGGTCAGAAGTTCTTTCAAATTGGAAGACATGGGAACATTAATATTAGGAGTCGATGAAATGGAAATTTATAAACCCGTCGCAGGCACGGCAGCAGATACTTCGCAAGTCAGAATTCTTTTGACTCACGTAAAAGATGCCCCCGGCAATGCGGCTTTACTTTTCGGTAAACTTGCCGAAAATAACATAAGCGTTGATATGATTATTCAATCTTTCGGAAGAACCTCGGGTTCAAACGATATCGCTTTCACGGTAAACAAAGACGACAAGGCTCAAACTTTGAAAGTTTGCGAAAGTTTGCTCCCTGAATTGGACGAATCAGGTGAAGTTTACGTTGATGAAGATATTGCAAAAGTATCAATCGTAGGTGCAGGCATGGTTGACAGACCGGGTATTGCAGCAGCAATGTTCCGTGCATTGGCAGATGTCGGCATTAACATCAAAATGATTGCAACATCAGAAATCAAAATCAGTTGCTTGGTTGAAAGAGGAAACGAAAAACTAGCAATAAAAACACTTTGCAAGGAATTTAACCTCGATTGTGACGAAGCGGCAGTCGTAAACGGCGATTTACCTCCCGGAGAAACAAAATAATTTAAACAAAAAAGGAATGATTAATTTCATTCCTTTTTTATTGCCTAAATGCCTGTTTGTAAGAATATTCTTCATTAAATCCGACCGCCTGATACATTTTGTAAGCGGGAGCGTAACTGCTGTCGCAGGTTGCGTTGAGTTCTGAGAGAACTCGTTTTCCGTTCAAAACGGAATTCCAAACATCAGTGACAACGGATTTCAAAAGATATATGCCGAGTGCTTTTCCTCTGAGATTTTCTTTAACCGCAACCAAAGGAACATTGGCAATCGAAGAGTTTGTAAGGTTTGCAAAGCAGATGCCGACAGGTTTTTCCTTATAAAGCAAAATTTTTGTTTCATCTTTTAAAAACTCACCGTAAATTCCGCCGACAATTTTGAAAACAATGTCCTGACAACCGTTTACGGACAAAAATCTCGGGTCAAATCTTGCATCGTTTGAAGTTTTAAAAGAATTGTGAATAATATCGACAATTTGATTAAAATACCTGTCATTCCAAGTCGTGAGTCTAAAACCGTTCTTTAAGCGAGGAAGCGGAGTTTGGCTGAGCGTTGAACCCGCATTTTGAAAATCAAATTTCATAACGGACTGATTAACAATTGTAAAACCGAATTTCGGAAGTTCGTCCGCAATTTCGTCCTGCTTGCCCAAAACTGCATAAGTAACAACCTTTTGCGGCAATAATTCTGAATTTTCTTCAAGAAATTTTTGCAAAAGCAAACAGCGTTTTTGCATAGAATTATCATCACCCAAAACGTGAATAATATTGAGTTCCAAGGAATATGAAATAACAGTCGTATATGTCAAAAATCCCGTCGGAACGTCCTGTTCAAACAGAATAATACACTTAATTAAACCATCGTTAACTGACTTTACAAAATCCTCATAACCCAAAGGCTCGAGTTCAAAGTTATAATCCAAGACTGCTTTTTGGCGAAAATCATTGTAAACACCTGCAAAAACGCCTATGTATTTTTCGCTGAAATTATCAAATTGATATACCGTTATGTTCGCCATAAAACTTCCTGCCTATATTTTAACATAAATCAAAACATAATTAAAAATTTACTTGCAAAAGTAAAATTAATATAATACGATATAAAAACAAAAGGAGTAAGATATGGCAATTGCATATTTATGTTTAGGTTCAAATATCGGCGACAGAGTCGGTTATGTTCAAATGGCAAGAAAAATGCTCGTTGAATCGGGAAAAATTACCATCGTCAGAAGTTCTGCTTTGTATGAAACAGAACCTTGGGGAAACCCTGACCAATGTTGGTTTTTGAATGCTGTTTTGGAAGTAAAAACAAGTTTGGAACCTAAAGAACTTTTGCAATTGTGTTTGGACACAGAAAAGAAATTGGGACGTGTACGTTCAACTGAACGTCATTGGTCATCGAGAACCATCGATATCGATATCTTGCTCTATGATGATTTGATTTATGAAGATGATGAATTGACAATTCCTCACAAACACCTTCACGAACGTGCATTTGCACTCGTTCCTTTGCTTGAATTGGTGCCTGATTACGTTCACCCGAAACTCAAGAAATCACTTCTTGAATTGCACGAAGCGATTGAAAATCCCGAAGATATCGTTTTATTCGGCACAAGGTTTGATGAACTCTAATGAGCAGCGTCGGAATTGTCGGTGCAGGACCGGCAGGAGTTTTTGCCGCACTATCAGTCCGTGATTTTTATAATTCGGACGTTGTTGTATTTGATTGGCAAGAACCTTTAACGACACTGTTTCCGACGGGTGGCGGAAGATGTAATTTCTCATATTTTGAAACAGACGTAAAGACCTTTGCGGGTTATTATCCGAGAGGGTCAAAGTTTTTGTTGTCCGTTTTGACAAGATTTGGAATGAATGATACTGTCGATTACTTTGAAGCAATAGGCATAAAATCTTATGTTCAAAACGATAACAGGATTTTTCCGATATCGGACAGTGCAAAAACAACTGCCGAAATTTTACTCCAACGAGGAAATATTTTAGGGATAAAATTCAAAAAAGAACGTGTAAATAACATTTTCGACAACGGTAAAAAGTTTATTTTATCAACACAAAACGGCGATTATGAGTTTGACAAAATCATTCTTGCATCAGGCGGAAAAAACTTTAAACTTGCAAGAAAATTCGGTCACAAAATTATTTCACCGAGATTTACACTTGCCCCGTTGGAAATTGCAGAGAAGCAATATTATGAACTTTCGGGACTTTCGCTCAAAGATGTTTGGATTAAAGTATTCTTTGAGGGCAAAAAACTCCTCAACATTGCAGGGGACATGCTTTTCACAAGAAATTCAATTTCAGGACCTGTAGTTTTTAAAATTTCATCAATTTGCGTTTATGATGATTTTTCAAAGGAAAAACCGCTTGAATTGCAGATAAATGTTGCAAAACAAAGCCTTCAATTCCTTGAAAATTACGTCGAAAATTTCAAAGCGGATAATCCGAGAACTTCCATCAGAAATTCTTTCAACGAATTTTGCCCGAAAAGTTTGTTTGATATGATTTTGATTGATAATCAAATCGATCCGACCAAGCAGATTGCACAAATGACAAAAAAAGAAAAAAATATCATTTTGGAAAATCTGACTTCTTTGAAAATTCACGTCACAGATAAGGTCAATGGGGCGGGAATTGTCACAGCAGGCGGCGTTGATACAAATGAAATTAACCCGAAAACAATGGAATCAAAATTAGTCAAAGGTCTGTATTTTGCGGGAGAAATGATAAATGTTGACGGATTTACGGGCGGATTTAACCTGCAAAATTGTTGGACAACCGCACGAATTGCAGGCATGAGCGTCCTTGAAGACGAAGAAGAATAATTTTATAACACAAAAAAACGGGACTTTTTAAGCCCCGCTTTTTATATTGATTTTAAAAATTATCTTCTGCTGTTCAATTTTGAAAGTAATCTCAAAACTTCCATATACAACCAAACCAACGTTACCATCAAGCCGAAAGCACCGAACCATTCGTATTCTTTCGGGAAGAAGTTTCTTGCACCTTGTTCGATGAAGTCGAAGTCAATAATGAGGTTAAATGCCGCAAGCAAAGTGATTGCAACAGATACGCCGATTGACAACATAGAACCGTCTGAAATGCTCATCATCGGAATGTTGATGTGGAATAAACTTAAAACCAAATTAATAATGTAGAAAATCATTACGGCAAAAGTTGCAGTGATGATTGTGCCTTTGAACTTTTCAGTTGCCTGAATAACTCTCGTCGCATACAAAAATAACATTGCAAAGAAAGTTACGAACGTCAAAGCGACCGCTTGGATAACAACTCCGGGACACATTGACTCAAACATACAAGATAAGCCCGCAAGTGCCGCACCTTCAGCAAAAGCGTAAATCGGCACCAATATCGGCATAGCCTTTCTCGCAAAACAAATAATCATTGCCAAAACAAATCCGACAATTAAACCGACTGTCGTGATAACGTTAACTTTATCAAAATATCCGAGTGCATATTGGTACCACGTTGCACCGCCTGCAACAGCCATCAATACAGCCATTAAGCCCAACTTTGACAACGTACCGTTAATCGTCATCGGGGCAGATTGAATTTCGTATGGTCTTTGCTCAAAAGCCGAATTCAAAATAGGATTGCTCATTTTTCTCTCCTTTATACAAATAAATAAATTTTATAATAACATTATCCATTAAGAAATAAAATTTTCAAAAAAATTAATAATATTTTAACAAATTCGGCATGGCAATTCTTTAAAAAGTTTCTTGTTTGAGGTACAATCAACTCGTAAAAATATTTTGAGGATAAGACATTGACAACCGAAGAATTGATTAAACAAAGTGCCTCGGAACAAAGAAAGGCATTGTTGAATAAAGAAGTTAAAGCGACCGAAATTTTGGACGCATTGTATAAACACATTGAAAGTGAAGATGCTCAAATCGGCGACTTCAACTCACTTACAAAAGAACAGGCTTATGAAACTGCAAAAGCTGTTGACGAAAAAATCGAAAAAGGCGAAGAATTGCCGAAATTGGCAGGTATTCCGCTTGCATTGAAGGATAATATCAACTTCAAAGGCTCTAAAACAACCGCATCAAGCAAAATTTTGGAAAACTTTGTATCACCTTACGATGCAACAGTTACAAAGAAACTTAAAGAAAATTTAATCCCGATTGTCGGAAAAACAAACCTCGATGAATTTGCAATGGGTTCAAGTAACGAAAACTCGGCATTTAACAACGTTAAGAACCCTTGGGATTTGAACAGAGTCCCCGGAGGAAGTTCAGGCGGTTCAGCGGCTGCCGTTTCTTCATACCATTCAACATTGGCTCTCGGCTCTGACACAGGCGGAAGTATCAGACTTCCCGCATCATTCTGCGGTATTGTTGGTATGAAGCCGACTTACGGTCGTGTTTCAAGATACGGTCTTATCGCATTCGGTTCTTCATTAGACCAAATCGGACCTTTCGCAAGAAATGTTGAAGATTGTGCATTGCTCGCTCAAACAATCGCAGGCTATGATGAACACGATTCAACATCATTAAATTACGATGTTCCCGATATGACATCAAATATCAATAATGATATCAAAGGTCTTAAAATCGGCGTAATTAAAGAACTTTACGACGAAGGATTGGCTCCCGACGTAAAAAAATCTCTCGACGCATCAATTGCGGCATATAAAGAATTGGGTGCTGAAATTTCAATGATTTCACTTCCTTTAATTAAATATTCAATCGGTGTTTATTATATCGTTGCAACCGCTGAAGCAAGTTCAAACCTTGCACGTTTTGACGGCGTAAGATACGGCTATCGTACGGAAAAAGCCGATACGTTGATTGAAATGTACAACAAAACAAGAGCAGAAGGCTTCGGAGAAGAAGTAAAACGTCGTATTATGCTCGGAACTTACGCATTGAGTTCAGGTTACTACGATGCCTACTACAAAAAGGCTCAACAACTCAGAAGATTGATTAAAAATGACTTTGATAAAGCATTCAAATCAGTCGATGTATTGATTTGTCCGACTTGCCCCGATACGGCATTTGAAATCGGCTCAAAAACAGAAGATCCGCTTTCAATGTACTTAACCGATATTGCAACAATTACGGCAAACTTGGCAGGTATCCCCGCAATGAGTATACCCGTCGGCGTTGACAAATCAGGTATGCCAATCGGTCTTCAAATTCTTGCTCCTGTTTTGGAAGAAGCAAAAATGTTTAACTTTGCATACAAACTTGAACAGATTGTAAAATTTAACGAAACACATAAAAATCAATTTGTTTAAATTTATTAAGAAAATCATTAAGTTATGTAACAATTTCGGGTAAAAACTCAAGATTTTGCCCGAAATTACGTTTATATACATGAGTAAAATAGTACACATATCATGTGTAAGTATAAGGAGCGTACTAATTATGACATCAATAGGATCGGGTGAAAGCGGCGTTTTAGGTACTGAATGGCAGGTTCAGAACAGAAGAAGAAATGCTCTTGCTAACGTATATGGCGGTTCAGACGGAAAATTAGATATGTATAGTGCAATGTCCCTAACGGGCGTTGACAGAGAATCATCTCTTGATTCTATTCAATTTAGTATAACAGGTACAAGAGAATATGAAGGCTCATTGCTTGATTGGCAAGCATCTGCTTGGTCTGCTGGCAAAACGGACGACAGACTTTTCCAAAGCAGTAATTACGACTTATACACGAACGTTGACCTTGACAAAGGTACATATAAAAT
>CAKVJR010000097.1 GCA_934754855.1 uncultured Candidatus Melainabacteria bacterium | reverse complement strand
TTAAACGTGTCTGCGGGTTGTCGATGTCAAAGACTCTGTCTTTTCATCGCCAAGCCCTCGCACTCTGCTCGCTCGTTTCTCGCAATGACAGTGAATGAAAAACTTTAAGCATAAAATCAGTCGAAGTCGCCGAAGAGTGAATTTGTATTAAATCTCGTTCCGATATAGATTTTATGTGAATCTGACGAAGATTTTTCCGCCATTTTATAAACGTAATTCAGCACCAATTTACAGTGCGGGTTGTTATAAAAATTTACGCCCGCCGTAAACTCCTGTGACGGATTACTCTTGCTGAAATCTTTATAATAATCATATCTGCCCAAAAGTTCGATTTTGGGGGTAACTTTATATGCAACAGTTGTGAAAAAGCCCTGACCGTCTGTATCGTCAATATATTTTCCGCCCGAGCCGTTAGCGTGAGCATATTCAAAATTCCAATAGAATTTGTCCTTTTTATATTGAGCATAAGCGGTGTAAACCGAGTAATGATTAGCGTGTTGGGCATCTCCGACATCAATACTTGTGCCTAATTTCAAATCGCCGTATTTTCCGTCAAATTTCGCAAGCGGTTTTACGGCAACATTGCCAGCAAATTCCGATCCCTGAAACATTTTGTTCATAAAACGACTGCTGTCATACCAACCGATGTCGTATTCGGCATATTTATATTTTCCGATGTTTCTGACCCCGAAAGAACGTGCATCAGCGAAGTTTCGATACATTTGACCACGCTTGATAAGCAAAATTTTAGAAGACGACATACCACCCTCAATTCCAACGGGAACACGGGCATTTCCGACTCTTATCGCCTGATTTTTTGTGAAATTGTGGTCAACATACAGGTTGGAAAATTTTTGGAAAAAATGATTGTCATAATCAAGATTTCGGACAAAATTATAACTTACGTTCAATTTCGTTTTGTCGTCACGGAGCAATGTTTCCGTCGTAAGTTCGACAGAGTTAAAATTCACAAGGTCAGAAAAATCGCCGTTTTTGACGGACATTTCGTTGTCCATTCTGACATAAGCACCGATTTTGAAATTCTTAACAGGTCCGCTTTCAAATTCATGCCCGCTCTCATCAACCAAATTCCAATATTTAGATTTCGGTTGAAGAATTTTTTGGGCAAGAGTTTCGTCCTGATTTTCAAAGAGAAGTTCTTTAAACGGGTGTTTTTCAGGAACTTCGAGTTTAATTTCGCCGAGCGAATTTTTTTCGGAATCTTCAATTTCTTCGATTGCAAAACAAGGTGAAACGGCAATAGCCGAGAAAAAAAGAGCAAAAATTATCCTTTTGGCGAAATTTTTAAACTCAAAACTCATTTTTTCTCACCCAAACTTACAACAAAAAAATTATACTATAAATCGAAAAAATTGTCATGTTGATATTGCGGAACGGTGTCAAATATGATAAACTTGAAACAAAGTCAAGTAATGGAGGTTTCAATGTCAAGAGAAGACAACTCATTGATGTTCGGAATAGGTGTACTTGCAGGCGTAACGGCAGGTATCATCGTAGGATTGTTATTAGCACCGGCATCGGGAGAAGAATCAAGAAAAAAATTAGAAGAAAAAGTTAACGAATTTGCAGATAATTGTCCGACGGCAGATGAAGCAAAAAGACAAGTATTGGAAACTGTTGACGTAGTTCAGTTCAAAATCGAAAAAGCCATAGAAAGAGTAAAAAACTCAATCAAAGCAAGACAACTTGCAAAGGCGAAAGATAAAGAACAATCAGTTTACGGCGTGTAGAGAGGCGGACAAATGAGTCAAACTCTTGAAACTTATTTTGGGATATTTTTATCGGTATCAGCCGTATTATTGATAATCATTTCGGTTTTCTTAATCAAGTGGTTAATGGAGTTGTCGAAGTTGACAAGCAACATTACGGACATAACGACCGTTATCAAAAGTGATCTTGAACCTACAGTCAAAGAGTTGCAAGAAACTTTAAAAAGTGTCAATGCCATTATGAAAGAGGCAGACAAAAATGTAGCGAATTTCAAAGGAATTGCAACAAAAGTTTTAGGTGCAAGTTCGGTAGCGTTAACGGGCTTAAAAGGTTTAACAGGCAGTTTTTGGAAAGGAATGGCTGCCGGATTCAAATTTTTCAGAAAATAACAAAAAAAGGAGATAGTAAATGTCAGTAGCAAAATTTTTCGCAGGATTTGTAGTAGGTGCAGCAGTCGGTGCTGTTGCAGGTATTTTGTTGGCTCCCCAATCAGGAGAAGAAACTCGTGAACTTATCGCTGAAAAATCAAAAGATTTGAAAGATAAAGCACAAGATTCAGTCGGAGAACTTCAAGATAAAGCAAACGAAATTATGGCTAATTTGCAAGAAAAAGGGGACGAACTTATTGAAAAAGTCCAAAAATTAGTTAAAAAAGAAGAAAATGCATAATTAGCATTTAAAAGTTTAAATCCGTTTCTCTGAGATGTTAAAAAATTGCCCGAACGGGCGATTTGTACTAAACTTGATATCGTAAGGGAAACGGATTTTTATGTGTAAAAAAGTATTTTTTATAATTTTATTTTTAGTATTTTTTATGACAGCACCGGCATTTTGTTACGACAAGGAAACGTACGTCAGAGTAGGAATTAGCGACACATATTTTTCAAAATATGTTTTTTCCCAAACCGATTTATATTCAGACACGGGACTCAGCGTAACGGATTCAACAACAGGACAAACCTTCAGCCCCGAAAACGGCAGAATTTCAGTCAATTTCAGTAACGGACTTTTCGACATATTTGACGGCGAAATACTGAAAATCACAGGCTCGACAGGTCCTATCAACATCAGAACAACCGAAAACGGTACTATCGGAATTGCAAATTTGAAACGGGCAGGCAAACCCGCCGCATACAGAGGAAGAATTGACCTCGTCAGAAACCCTCAAAACAAAGGGTTCGCAATAGTTAACGTCTTGAATTTGCAAAACTACTTAAAAGGCGTCGTCCCGAACGAAATGCCTGTGGCATTCGGGCTTGAAGCCCTTAAGGCACAATGCGTTGCGGCAAGAAATTACGTTATGAAAGCAACAGAAAAATATGCACCGTTCTATGATGTTTACGATTCTGTCGCAAGTCAGGTTTACTTCGGAGCAAAAACCGAAAAAGAACTTTCAAACAGAGCAGTTGAGGAAACTGACGGATTATTTTCGCTTTACAACGGAAAATTAATTCTCGCCCTTTACAGTTCAACCGCAGGCGGTTACACGGAAAGTTACGAAAACGCTTTTATTGATAAATCGAACGGTTTATTCTCAAGCAACCCTCACCCGTACCTCAAAGCAGTTCCAGATATCGTCGGAATGAAAAGCCTTGCTGACGAATACAGTGCAAGAGAATTTTATACAACAAAACCCGAAACTTACGACAACGACTCGCCTTTGTACCGTTGGACAAGAGAATGGAAAATGGACGAATTTGTTGAAATGCTCAATAAAACAATGTTAGAACAAAAATCTCGCCCGAATTTCACCGAAAATGATAAATTTACCCACCTCAAAGAAGTCAGAATTAAGCAACGTGGAACGTCCGGAAAGGTTATGCACGTTGAAATTGTGACCGAAAACGGAACATATACATTTGCAAAAGAATTGGTCTTGAGAAGACTTTTCAAAAAAGACGGAAAAGCCTTGCCGAGTGCAAATTTCGTATGCGATTCTTATGTTGATGAAAACGGCATAACAAAAATCAAATTCACAGGCGGCGGCTATGGACACGGAGTCGGAATGAGCCAGTTCGGAGCAGGAAAAATGGGCAAAAAAGGCTACAAATTTGTCGATATTTTGGAACATTATTATTCAGATACAACAGTCGGCACGCTTCCCATTAAATTAACCTCCGAATACGGAAAAAATATTTCAAAACAAACTTTCTTTTTCCCCTCGGGATTGAACGCAGAAGTAGCATTTTCGGACATTACGGGGCTTGAAAGAATTAATATGTTCGTAAACGGACAAAATGTCAAAACGGAATTTGGTTCATTTTTCAACAGAAAAACGAACTTTGACATATCAAAATATTTAAAAACAGGAGAAAACACTGTCGAGATTGAAATTCCGGCAGAATACAATGATGCGAAATCCGCAACTTTTTATGTAAGAATTAAAGGAAAACAACAAAATGTCCACCAAAAATATATCCTTATTTAATGCGGCGAAATTGGTTGCCCTCGTTACGATTGTGTCGAAATTCGTAGGATTTTTGAGAGATGTCGTAATCGCAAAATATTACGGAGCGGGAGTTGTTTCCGACGCATATTTTTACGCATATCAAATCCCCGCACTTGCGATAATTATTTTGGGAGGAGTCGGCGGACCGTTTCACAGTGCGATTGTTGCCGTTTTTGCAAAAATGATACCGAGTGATGCAGATAAGGCGGATGATAGAGCAAATCGGCTCTATAACACGTTTTTGACCGCATCGTTTATAATGTTTGCCATCGTCGGCATTTTGATTTTCATTTATGCCGAACCGATAATGAAATTGATAATTAACAACGGAACGCCCGAAATGGTACATCTTGCAGCAATGCACCTGAAAATTATGTCACCTGTTTTTGTAATCGGCGGCGTCATCGGTGTTTATTACGGAATTTTGGTTACGTTCAAAGAATTTTTGTTCCCGAACTTATCACCCGTTATGCTGAGTATAGTTATCATTGCGGGGGTAATGATTGCGACAAATGACCCCAACGGCTACGTTTTGGCGGGAGCTACGACATTAGGTGCGTTTGTTCAATTGGGATTGCAAGTTCCGAAAGTTCGACAAATCGGATTCAGGTTGAAACCGAATTTTGAATTTAAAAATAACCCCGAATTCAGACAATTGCTTGAACTTTTGTTCCCTGCGATTTTGAGTTCGACAGTCGGACAAATTTACGTTTATGCGGATATGTTTTTCGCCTCACACGTCGGAAGCGGTGCGTGGTCGGCAATCGGCTATGCAAACAGGATTTACCAATTCCCCGTCGGAATTTTGGTTACGGCATTTTTGGTTCCGCTTTTCCCCGTATTTTCGAGTTTAGTCGGAAAAGGAGAAATTGACGAGGTAAGAAATTACTTCAACAGAGGTATCGGAGCGTTGAATTTCATTGCATTTCCGATGTTTGTAGCAATTATTTTACTTGCTTATGATGCGGTATTTTTGGTTTTTCAAAGAGGCGAATTCACATCAGACGCCACACGAATGGTTGCACTCGCCTTGATATATCTGAGTTTCGGCATAATTCCGTATGTATTCAGAGATTGTATTACAAGAATCTATTATGCTTTTAATGACTCGAAAACTCCGTTTTTGGTAGCGACTTCATCTATTTTGTTGAAATTTTTGTTGAATTACGTTTTGATTTGCAAAATGAACTTCGGAATCGGCGGTATTACACTGTCCACAACACTTGTTACGCTCGTAAATGCAACTTTGCTCGGACTTATGCTCAGAAAAAAAATGGATATGAGATTTAAAATTTATTTTAAAAATCTGTTCAAAACAGCAATGGCAGCTGGGTTAACGTATGTAATTTGCTTGTTTGTTTATAAACTTGTTCCGCTGGATTATACAAACTGGTTTACAGTTGCAATAAAAACGGTCGTTTTGCTGATTTTAAGTTGCATAATTTATGTAATTTTCGCATATTTGTTCAAGGTCGAATTTATAAAAGAGGTTGCAATAAAGATTAATGAAACTATCAGAAGAAAATAAAAAAATCATAAATGAAACACTCAAAAACGGCGGTATTGTTGCGTATGTGACGGATACCGTTTGGGGCGTTGGTTGTTTGCCCAATAATGAAAAAGGGGCCGAAAAAATTTATAAATTAAAACATAGAGATACCTCGAAACCCTTGATTTTAATGTCTAACGAAGTAAAACACCTTCTTCCTTACGTCAAAAATGTGGGAGAAAAAGCGAAAAATTGTATGGAAAAATTTTTTCCAGGAGCATTGACCCTTGTTTTTGAAAAATCAGAGATGACGCCTTATTTCGTCACATCAAAAAAGGAAACTGTCGGAATTCGTGTTCCTAAAAATAAGATTTTTCAAAAATTATGCGATATAATTGAGGGGCATGTACTTGCGACAACAAGTGCAAACATTTCTGGAGAAACACCAGCAATGACTTACAAAGAGGCAATTGAAAAACTCGGAAACCTCGTTGATATAGTAATTGAAGACGAATTTGACCCAGCAACAGGCGAACCGTCAACGGTGGCAATGGTTACAGACAAACAAACTACAATTTTCAGACAAGGGAAAATAGAACTTTAAGTATGAAAAAGAATAATAAAATCATTCATTTATCAATATTTTTGGGACTTTTAGCACTTGCGATAATTTTCATCGCAATCCCTGTTTTAAACGAACGCCACTCGAATGT
>CAKVJR010000096.1 GCA_934754855.1 uncultured Candidatus Melainabacteria bacterium | reverse complement strand
TTTTGTAGAGTAACGTATTTGTTGAGTAGGCGGAAAAGCAATAATCGTAAGGTTTTACTCATTTGCTGTCATTGCGAACGAAGTGAAGCAATCCATTAACTACACAATAATCTGATGAATTTGTAAACACTGGACTGCCACGGGCAAAGCCCTCGCAGTGACAGGGAATGCACGACAGATACTTCGGCTAAAGCCTCAGTATGACAATTGCTGTTTAAAAATTTATCAAATATCAGATAAAATCAACAAACCCGTCCCTACATTTTGCCGAATGTGACAAGCAAATCCGAAGTATCTGTTTATCACACATAATTATTGACTATTAGGCAGAATTGAGATTTAATAAACCTTGGGAGAACTTATGAGTTTAGATGAATTAAATATTCAAGATTATGTTAAATCATTTCTCAACGAAATGAATTCTTTATATGATTTTAAAGACAAAACCGTAATGTTTCTGTTTTATCAACCCGACATTGATAATGCCAAAGCGGTTAAATGCCTTGGTGCAAGTAAGGTTTACTATGTAAATCCCGATGAAAGTACGGTTTCTGATGACGAAGATATCATTTGTTTAAACTCGCAACCCGAACAATTTACATCTCTTGAGAGCGGTTCTGTCGATTTGATTATCGGGCTTGAAATTCTTGAGCATATCAATAATCTCAAACAATTTTTTAGCGAACTTAAAAGAATTTTGGCAGAAAACGGAAACATTGAACTTCAGGGAAATCCGATGTGGACGTCACATTTCGGACACCATCTTTGGATAGAAAATAAGTATATTTTTTACGATGAAACAAACCCGTTCGAGCCTTGGGAACATTTGGTTTACAGGACAAAGGACGAATATCTCAAAGCCTTAACGGAGAAAGGAATTTCCGAAGAGGACAGTGAGGAAATCGTTTCTTGGATTTACAACACGATGGAACTCAGCCGACACACCCCGACGGAGATTATCGAGGCTGCATCGGGAATTAAAAACGAACCTTGCAAAGAATTGAACAAAGCAAGTTACTCCTCTGCCGTTGTTGAATCTTATAAAGTTGACGGTTGGAGAATGATTTTCAAAAAATATTATGACAAAACGGAAACGAACGAATTTTTTGAAAAGGCGAAAGAATTTTATACGGAAGAAGATTTGAAAACGCAGCGGGTTGTTTTGAGAATGCGTGCTGACGAGGATTGCGAACTTCATTGTTCCCGCAGACAATATGTTTACGAAATGCCTTTGTTACCGCAACATATTGCCGATGTTTTGTATCCTTTCTTCAAAAAACACGATATGAAGAACAAGCGTGTTTTGAACCTTTGCTTAAACAACAATGAACTTATTTCACAAGCATTTATGGCACAAGGTGCAAAATTGGTTTATGCGGTTTCTCCGCTTATCGAACATAAGCAAAAAGCAGGTCCGATAAGAACGTTCTGTATGAATTTTGAGGACGTAAATCTTTGGGAATTTTACAGATTTGACGTAATCTTTTTCATGGATACTTTGTATAATTTTAAAGATTTTGACAAATTTTTGGAAAATCTCAAACAAGTTGTCAAAGATGACACCGTAATGTACATTATGGGCTATATGCCTTACAGTTCGCATGCAGGTCATTTGATTTACACGGACGAACACAAATTCTCGGACGAAACAAGCGTTTTCGAGCCTTGGGAACATTTGGCTTACGAAACAAGGGAAGAATTTGAACAGGCACTTAAAGATAAAAATATTCCCGATTATGAAATCGAAGAAATTTCTGAAATTTATTTCACCCCGTCAAAAGTTTTAAAATACTCACCGACGGAACTTGCAGAAAAATTCTCAATGGTCAAAGATGTTTATTTGCAACGGATTTACAAGTATGTTCCGAAAAATAAATACTACGAAATTGCGGCAAAAAAATATCCGAAAGAAGATTTGGACGTCGAGAGAATGATTTTCACGACAGATTTTCCCGAAAAATTGTACTTTGACGAACTCGATATCGATACTTATATTCAAAATAACCTTGCCGATATCAACCGCAAATACAACTTTAAAGGCAAAAAAGTTTTAAACCTTACGCCTTTTATCAACGGCATTTTGACGGACGGAATAGAAGCGTTGGGCGTCGAAGAAGTCGTCGCAATGACAAGCCATTATTCGGGTTTTGAACTTCAAGGCGGATTGCATGCAAGAAGAGTAAATCAAGTTATCGAAGATTTGGATAATCTTGATGAAAAATTCGACATCATCTACGGCTTGGACATTTTGGAACACGTTAAAGATTTGAGAAAATTTTATGCAAATCTCATCAGACTTGTTGATGATAACGGTGTAATTTGCATTCAAGGTTCACCGCTTTGGCCGAGTGATAACGGACATAACTTTATGGACGGACTCGACTGCGGAAAACTCAGAACCGGTTTTGGCAATAAATGCCTCGAACCTTGGGAACACTTGGCTTACGAAACAAAAGAAGAACTCAAAGAAGCAATGTTGAAAAAGAAATTCACAATCCACGATGCGGAAACGGTTTCTGAATACATTTTCAACTCCGATAAAATCAATCGGTTGTCTTTCGTTGATTTTCTTAATGTTTTGGACGAATTCGACAATGTTTTCTACGGACACAAAAAAATTCTTCACTATACGGAAGAAAACGAATTTTATAAAATCGCAAATAAAAAATATTCTCACGAAGAATTGAGAACGAAAGAATTAAAACTTTTCATCAGAAAAAAACTCTCATAGTTCAAGATGAGGGCAAATGCGGAGAAAATATGACGGAAAAAGATGCAAAATACTATACAAATTCAGGCATTGAAAAAACCAATCACGGTGATTTTGAGGGTGCAATCAGGGACTTTGAAAATGCTGAAGAACTTTTACCCGATTGGGCTTTGACTCATTTTTCAAAAGCAATTGCATATCATCATCTGAAACAACTCGAAAAGGCTTTCGAGTCTTATACAAGAGCAATCGAACTCGACGGGAAAATGGTAGATGCTTACTACAACAGGGCTCACGCCGTTTTATTGTTTGATAATTTGGAAGAAAAAGGACTGAAACAGGCTCTTTCGGATTTGCAAAAAGCAATCGAACTTGACGAAAAATTTGTCGATGCTCTTTATTATTCCGCAGTTGTCAAAATGAAACTCAAAGACTACCAAGGTGCAGTCAACGACCTCGATAAAGTCATCGCTATCGAACCCGACGCAATTCATTCAAGAGCGTTAAAAAAATTAATCTTACAGAAATATTTGAAAAAATGAAATACAGAAACTTGAAAAAAGGCACTGTTTACGAGGTTTTGCAAACAGACGTAATAAATTGTACGAACGCACAAGACGGTCAGAGAATGGTTTTGTACACAAACGGCGAATTGACGTTTTGTCGAGAAGAAAATGAGTTTTATCAAAAATTTGAAAAAATCGACGAATGAAAAGATGTTTTTGGGTGGACGAAAAGTCCGAAATTTATAAAAAATATCATGATGAAGAATGGGGCAAACCGAAATTTGACGATAGGGATTTGTTTGAACTCTTGATTTTAGAGGGATTTCAAGCGGGGCTGTCTTGGCTGACAGTGCTAAAAAAACGAGAAGCCTTTAAAATCGCCTATGAAAAATTTGATGTTAAAAAAGTTGCTGAATTTGACGAAAATAAAATTGCCGAAATGCTTGCCAATAAAGACATTATCAGAAGCGAACAAAAAATCCGTGCATCAATTTTGAATGCGAAAATTTTTATTCAAATACAGAAAGAATTTGGCAGTTTTTCAAACTATATTTGGGGCTTTACCGAAAATAAAGTTGTTGTTAATACGACGGGAAAAATTATTGTTTCAAACGAACTTTCGGATAAAATTTCAAAAGACCTGAAAAAACGGGGAATGAAATACGTCGGAACAGTGATTATTTACTCGTACTTGCAAGCCATCGGCGTTGTAAACGACCACGATAAGGACTGCTTCCTGTCCCCCTCAATATGACGATGAATGTATAAAGTTTTCAGTCATTTTAATAAGCGATGTTATATTTCTTTTTTCAAAATATTTTTGCGGACAAAAACGACCATTGCGGGGTAAATTGCTATTGTGAAAAATCCTGATGCGAATGAAACAAAGGCGGCACAATACTTTAAAGCCCCTTCTGCTCCCACAAGATGAGTCGTTTGTGCTGAAATTATCCCCAAAATTGCCGCTCCGATTACAAATCTGACAATTTTCTCTTTAACTGTTCCGATTTTTGCATTGAATTTAATAAATCTTCTTGTGACAAACCAACCGCCAAAAACGCCAAAGTACAAGCCGATTTTCGGCAATGAAGACAATCTCATTTTTATCGGGTCAACCAAAAGTTCACCGTTCAAATAATCCATCGGATAAACTTTAAATTCTTCATAAACCAAAAGAGCGACAGCCGAAAGAACAACGCCCAAAATTACCCACAAATCTCTGTTTTTGCCCTCTTCGACCCATTTCATCATCTTGTCAATAAAAAGCAACAAAACAAGACCCAAAATCAAAGCGACGATTACATCTTGCGGGGTATGAACTCCGATATAATTCCTTGAAAAAGCAATGAGCAGAACCAAAATGACCAAAAATGCTTTTAAAAATTTGTTATTAAAAGACTTTGCCATTCCGCCGTAAACCGAAACAGCGGTTTGCGAATGTCCGCTCGGGAAAGAATAGCCGTTTGCCATTTTTATGGCTGAATCAATCGGGTGAATACGATTGTCCAAAATCCATGGGCGATAAATGCAGCCGAGGGTTTTCAAAAATTGGCACGCAACTGTCCCCATGCTCCAATTGAAAAACAGGTATGTTCCGATTTTTGAATCAATGCACCAGTAAATACAAGCCATAACCAAGGCGGGGATTGTGATTTCGCCACAAGAAGTTATGAACAGAAAGAAGTTATCCAAAACTCCGCCCGTCATTTCACGAAAATTTTGTAACCATAGCAAATACTCGATTTGCGGTGCTAAAATCTGTTCCATACTTCACCTTTTCAATTAGTCGTAATATGCGAAAACAATGTGTCCGATTTTAACTTCGTCACCGTCTTTGACACCTGCCTGTTTGAGTGCCTCGAAAACGCCCATATCAGCGATAATGTGCTGAAAACGATTGATTTGTTCAAGGTTTTGAGAATCGGTAACATTTGCCAATCTGAACAACTTTCCGCCCTCAACAACAAACTCGTTCTTTCCTGTTTTGTAAACCGAAAAAGCACTGTCATCATTATCAAATGCACCCAAATCCTCTTCTGTTTCAATTTCGATTTCGGGTTTTTCGATTTCATCTACTTTTTGGTAAACAAAATTCATAAATTCTTTCAAATTTTGCTTTGTTGCCGCTGAAATTGTGAAAATATCGTCAGAATATTCACTGAATTTTTCTTTCATTTCTTCGACAAATTCAGGCTCAACCGCATCGATTTTGTTCAAAACCAAAATTTGATAAGTCGAAGCGAGTCTTTCATCGTGTTTTGCCAATTCTTCATTGATTGTTAAATAATTTTTGACAGGGTCTTCTGCCGTCAAATCGACAAGGTGAATTAAGAAACGGCATCTTTCGACGTGACGCAAAAATTCGTGTCCCAAACCGATACCGTCAGATGCACCCTCGACGAGTCCCGGAATATCAGCAACGACAAAACCGTCCCCTGTCGGCTTTCTTACGACACCAAGGTTCGGAACGATTGTCGTGAAAGGATAATCGGCAATTTTCGGTTTTGCGGAACTGATAACGCTGATGAGGGTTGATTTTCCTGCATTCGGCATACCCAAAAGCCCGATGTCGGCAAGCAATTTCAATTCCAACTCGAGATTTCTTTCAACCCCCGGTTCTCCGGGTTCGCAAAATTGAGGTGCTCTTTTTTGTGCAGTCGCAAATCTTGTATTGCCACGACCGCCACGACCGCCTTTTGCCACCATAACGGCTTGTTCGGGGTGTTTTAAGTCGGCAATGATTTTATTTGTGTCCAAGTCTTTAACGACTGTTCCGAGCGGAACTTTGACATACAAATCTTTTCCGCAAGCACCGTGTTGGCTTTTGCCTCTGCCATTTTCGCCATTTTCAGACTTAAATACCGATTGGAAAGTAAAATCCATCAGTGTTGACATATTTTCGTCCGCAACGAGGTAAATATCTCCGCCACGACCGCCGTCACCGCCTGCGGGACCGCCTTTATCAACATATTTTTCACGTCGCCACGCAACCATTCCGTTTCCGCCTTTGCCTGACAACAATTTGATTTTAACTTTATCTATAAACCCAGCCATTTTTTGTCCTTTATAATTTTATGTGAATTATTATATCTTAAACAAAATTTTTTGTTTATGTTAAGATTGAATTACGACACGGTTGGAGATTTGAAAATGCCCCCCAAAAAGGTTATAGAAATTGTTTTAGACGTTGAAACGACGGGATTGGATTATACAAAAGAAAGAATGGTTGAATTTGCCGGTTTGAGATTGGAAAACGGTAAAATTAAAGACGAATTTCAAACTTTGATTAATCCCGAACAACACATCAGAAAGTCGAGTACGGCTTTTTTATTTTGAAAAATCAGGGGTGTAACAGATGCTGTGGGTTTATGAAGCTCAATGGGAAAGACG
>CAKVJR010000095.1 GCA_934754855.1 uncultured Candidatus Melainabacteria bacterium | reverse complement strand
ACGTGTCTGCGGGTTGTCGATGTCAAAGACTCTGTCTTTTCATCGCCAAGCCCTCGCACTCTGCTCGCTCGTTCCTCAGTATGACAAGGAACGTTTGAAGTTTAGCATTTCCTGTCATTACGAGGAACGAAGTGACGAAGTAATCCGGTGTTTATGCATTCGTTGGATAATATTTCCAATCTTGTTTACTTCGCAATGACAGAGAATATTTCACCGCTTCTCAGTAAGTCAATCAGCATGGCTGTTCAATTTGACCGTGATTTTACATATTATATTTTTTGATTAATTTTGGGGTAAATTCGCTCCAAAATTTTGCAGACGGGTGAAAGTCATCAACTTTATATTCAAATGTGCAAGTCGGGTAGCCCATTTCTTCTTCGATATTTACGATATCAAAGCCCATTTTTTTAATTTCTTTTTCTTCTTCTTCGTTAATATATTGATTAGTCGGAATAATCCTTTTTTCGCATTTATTTTCATTGTATAAAAGCATTATCAATTTTGCATCAGGGTAACGTGTTTTCATAATTTTGGCACTTTCCTGCAAAATTCTGAGCATAAGTTTGGATTGCTTTTCATAATTTGTATATGCTTGAAGTTGAGATAGAACTTGCATACTTTTGACCAAATATGAACGCCAATAAAACGGATAGTCGGTTTTAACCTCAACAAGATTATTGTTTTTGTCAATTCTGTATCTGAGGTAAAGCCCCGTGTCGCTTGGCCAGCCTTGAATGAAAAACATTCTGCATCTTTGGTCGTTGATGTAGGTATAGATTATATAGTCAGGATTAAGGTTTTCTATTGTCGGATTGGATTGAAGATTTTTTAACATGTGTGCAAATGTCCAACCGACGCCGCTCATATTATATACAGGGCGTTTTGTGAGTTTTGAAAGAACTCCCGAAAAATTCTCGTTTTCGCCCAATTCATAACCGTATGTGACAGAACAACCAAACAAAATAATCGGATTTTTTTTGAAATTTTTTCCCGCTATCGGTCGCATTTTGTGGTTAGGTACATCGTAACATTCTCTATTTACATCTTCAAAATATTTTGAAACCAAAAAATCTATTGTGCTTTTTTTCTGCAAAAATTCAGGGAAATGTATTCTGTACGCCATAATAAAACAATTTATTTCTGCCGCCAAAAAAATTGTTATGAGAAGTAATAAATTAATGCTTATTATTTTTAGTATTTTCTTTTTTTTCGACATGAAAATAAATTCTTTCCGTAAAATTAAGTTATTTATTCAACCAAGCGGAGAATTTTTCAAGCCCCTCTTTGAAATTTTTAATCTCGCCACAATAGCCTATTCTCAAGTGTTTCGGAATTTCCATTGCGTCCCCCGGAAGAACAAGCACTCCCGTATCTTTAAACAAATCTAATGCAAATTCATAAGAATTTTTAGGGTCGTCATAGCCCACAAACGCTGTCGTTCCACCCTCGAGCGAGGACATAGAAATTTTCGGTTCCCGATTGACCCAATCTAACAAAACTTTTTTGCCCTCTAATACAATTTTTAAATTTCTCTCCAAAATTTTCTCACGATTTTCAAGTGCAAGACAAGCAATATAATCGTCCAAAGCACTTATGCTGATTGTGTTGTACTGTCTTTGACGATTAATGTTTTCAATGATTTTTTCATCTGCAACGACAAATCCCACACGAATGCCCGCAAGTGAAAAAGTTTTTGACATTGAAAAGGTTGAAATCCCCTTATCATAAAGGTCTGCGATTGATGTTGTCGTGGAATTTTTATCGTGATTTAAAAATCTGTACACCTCGTCCGACAAAATATAAGCCCCTGCATTTTTCGCAATTTCGACGATTTTTTTCAATTCTTCTTCGCTCAAAACCGCACCTGTCGGGTTGTTTGGGTTGTTTAAGGTGATTAATTTTGTTTTTGTTGTAACCGTTTTTTCAAGTTCGTCAAGGTCAATGTGCCAATTTAACTCGGGTTTCAGTTTTATTAATTTAACCTTTGCTCCCAACTGTTTCGGGATTGAGTAATGCTGCTGGTAGGTTGGAATGATTGATACGACTTCGTCCCCTCTTTCGAGCAAACTCAAGAATACGAGCGAGTTTCCGCCGATAGCACCGAGCGTTACCGTAACATTTTTGTCGGTTTTGTTTTGATATAAATTTGCTACATCGTTTTTAAGTCTTAATGACCCCGTGATATCGCCGTAATGAAGCGGCTTTTCGAGAATTTCCGAAAGATTTTCTCCCGTCAATTCAAACAAACTTTTCAAAGAAAAAGAATCTATGCAAGTCGTTGTCATATCATACTTTGCACGACTTTCATACTCGTTCATAAATTCTTCTATTTTGAAAATATCTATTTTCATAATTTTTTGTAAATGCCTGTGATTTTGGCAGTTTCAATGGCGTGATATGCCGCTTTCGCCTCAATATCTTTCGGCAAGTCGTTATCTGATACGTCTAATTTATGAACATCAAGTGCGTAAACCGTGAAATTGTAACGGTGTTCGCCATATTGCGGGCATGGCCCCGTATATCCGTATTGGTGATAATCATTCTTCATAGCCCTTGCACCGAGGACGTTTTCGCCTTTCGCAATCGAGGTTCTGTCAGCCGGAATATCAATCAAAATCCAATGATAAAATCCGCCTGTCGCATGTGTATCAATATCTTGTGCAATTATGGCGAAACTCATTGTCCCGTCAGGGATTTCTCCCCAATCTAAATCGGGCGAAACATCTTTTCCTCCGCAAGATTCTTTTACGTATTCTTGCGGTATTCTTTCTCCGTTGCGGAAAGTTGTCGAGGTCAATTTCATTTTATAAATCGAGCCGAAACTCGTATCGCTGCCTAACATCAACGATGTCATTATAAACACTGCCGCTAAAGTCATTAATGTTCCGAATAAAAAAGATTTTTTCATTTTTCGCTAATCTGCCTTTACGTCTATTGCCACGTCATCTGAAACTAATTTTTTTGCTTTTTTCCATAATGCGTCCCATTCCTCGAAAGTCAAATCCGTCAATGGTTTTTCTGCCATTTCTTCCATTTTTCTAAAACGTTTCATAAATTTTGTATTTGAACGGATTAATGCCTGTTCAGCATCGATTTGATGACGTCTTGCAAGGTTTACGACGGCAAATAAAATATCGCCGAATTCTTCTTCTTTTTCGTCGTAAGTCTGTGCTTCGTCAAATTCCTTAAACTCAGACATAATGCATTCTTTCAACTGTTCGTCGCTTTGCCATTCAAAACCGACTTTGACAGCCTTGCAACTGATTTTTTGGGCGGACATTAAGGCTGATTGAGATTTTGAAATACCGTCCATAAGTGACTTTCTGTGCGGTTTTTCTTCTGCTTTCAACTTATCCCAATTTGCTAAAATATCGTCTGTTCCGTTAACTTTTACATTCCCAAAAACGTGGGGGTGGCGGTGGATAAGTTTGTCATTCAAGCGTTTTGCAACATCTTCAATATCGAAAAATCCTTCTTCTTTTGCGATTTGAGCGTGTAAAACAACTTGCAAAAGAACATCACCCAATTCTTCTTTCAGGTGATTCATATCGCCCGAATTTATTGCGTCGATTGCTTCATAAGCCTCTTCAGCCATGTTGTGGCGAAGGGAAGCGTGGGTTTGTTCTCTGTCCCAAGAACAACCGTTTTCCGAACGCAAAATTGAAATTGTTTTAATTAATTCAGCGAGTGCAGGATATTCCATAATTACCTCTAATTAAATTTTTGTCCGTATTTTCCGTATGAAACGACTGTTTCAAAAAGTTTTCTTCTTTTGGGAAGATTTTTAACGCCGTCTTTTCGGTAGCCCAAAGTCAACATTCCCGCAATCATTGCACTGTCGGGAATATTGAGTTTTTCTTTAACCGTTTCGTAAATGTCGGGGGTAAAGCCAGTAAGTTCGTTTGCAAATGCTCCGATAATGCAGCAATCTATTCCCAATGATTGTGCCTGCAAATCCATAAATGCCATAGCATAAGAGCATTGTTCCATAGTTCTTGCCATAAGAATTGCACTTGTATTTTGGGCAGGATTGTAGCCTTTGTCGCTCAAAATATGCTGAACGCTCTCTTCGGGCATTCCTTTTTCTGTCAAAATTTTACCGAAATTTTTGTTATTCCAAGCCGCAAAATCACCAAGCAAAACAATTACGTGCGATGCTTCCTTGATTTGTTTTTGATATTTTGCACTTACGGATAAAAGTGTTTTTGTTTCTTCATCGTCAACAACAATGAAATGCCACGGCTGAACATTCATCCAAGACGGTGCAATTCTGCCTGCTTCAAGGATTTCCTCTATATTTTCTTTAGAAACTTTTTTATCTGAATATTGTCTTACCGATTGTCTTTTTGCAATTTCATTTAAAATCATTTCAATCTCCTATTCCGATAAAATAATTGTGAAATCACTGTTTACGCAATAAATTCGGGTTGGGTCGAAAACGAATTGGAAATCTTCAATCTCGGGAACTGTTTTCTTAACGCTGTCAAGAAAATCTCTCGAAATTGCATTCGTGTGACCTTGAATTTGCGGGTGGGGCAAACGTCTGTATTTTGACATATTGACGGTAAATCCCTCTTTTTCAAGTTCGGCTTTGATTTTTTCAGCCTTTTCGGCATTGTCGGCAGTGTACATAATGCCTGCAACAGGCAACTTTTCGCCCTCTTCCATAACATGCTTTTTGCCGTAAACCATTCTGTTAATTACGTCGCTGCATTGTTCGGGGTCCAAAATCCAATAACTGATGTAGCCTCTTTTGTTCGGAGTACCCGGAAGAGTTGCCGTTTCAATTTTTGACATGTCCAAAGACGTTGCAAATGCTGCGTATTGTGACATTTGGTATAAACTTAAATCACTTTTTACATATTTATCGACAACTTTTAATGCGGCAGGGATTTTCGGGATAACTTCGGGAGATTTGAGTCTGTCTGCCAATGCTCTCAAAAACCACTGTTGTCTTGCCGTTCTGCCGATATCGCCCAAGGCATCTTTTCTGAATCTCAAGAAACCTTCCGCCGTTTTGCCGTCCAACATGTGTGTGCCTTTTGTCAAATCGATATGCAAACCTGCCGTATAATCGTGGTATCTCATATCTTTTTCGACATAAACGGGTATTCCGCCGATGGCATCGACAATTTCACGAACACCCTCTGTGTTGAACACAACGTAATTGTTGATTTTTATGCCAAAAGTTTCTTCAATTGTATCTTTTGTAAGTTCAATTCCGCCTAAAGCGTGTGCGGCATTGATTTTTTGAACGCCTTTTCCGTGAGCAATGTAAACCTTACTGTCACGGGGAATAGAAAGGAAATTGACACTTTTTGCTTTCGGGTCAACGCTTACAACGACGATTGTGTCAGAACGTGTGCCGTTAAACGGGTCTGCGTCTTGTCCGTTTGAATCAACACCCAAAACCAAGATATTTTGGCGTCTGTTGAATATCTTTTCGCTGAATTTCGGTTTATTGTTTTGTGCAAAGAAATTGTGTTCTTTGAAAAATTCCGAAATTTGGTCGCCGTTTCCCGTAAAATAAGTAAATCCCGCATAAGCCATTGCTGCAACCGCAGCCACTGCAATGATTGCCCCTATCGGTTTAAAAAGACTTTGTTTATCTTTGTCGTCCTCTTTCAAAAATTTTGAAAAAGTTTTTCCGTATTCTTCAGGATTCAAATCCTCGTTTTCGTAGTTATTATTGTATTCTTCAGACATTTGACCTGTTACACCATTTATAATTTTTTATCTATTCTACACCAAACATTTTCTAAATAGAACACCCCTCAAAATTTTATGATTTGAAAGAGTTTGTTGTTTGTGATTTTATTTTAATATGAAAAATACTACAATTGAAATAATCCAAAAAGCCGAAAAAAAAGTTTCGGAACAATTTAAACTTACCGATGAGATAAAAGAATACAATCAGGAAAAGGTTCTTGACGCTTTTATCAAAAATCAGGTCGGTATGCAACATTTTTATACCGTATCGGGCTACGGTCACGATGATATAGGTCGAGAAGCCCTTGATAACGTCTTTGCGGACGTTTTTCATGCAGAAAAAGCAATGGCAAGACCGCATTTCGTTTCGGGAACGCACACTCTTTCCTGCTGTTTGTTCGGTTGTTTACGCCACGGGGACAAACTTTTATCTGTTGCGGGTTCGCCTTACGACACAATGGAAGAAGTTATCGGAAAACGTGGTGATTACAAGCAATCGCTTATGGGACACGGAGTTTTGTATGACGAAGTTCCTCTTTTAAACGGTGTCGATATCGATTTTGACAAACTTGAACAAATGGTTGATGAAACGACTACAATGGTCTTAATTCAACGCTCAAGAGGTTATTCGCTCAGAAAATCTTTGACAATCGATACAATCAAAAAAATTGTTGAGGTTGTAAAATCTCAAAATCCGAATTGTATTTGCTTTGTTGATAACTGTTACGGTGAATTTGTCGAAAAACTCGAACCTCTTGATGTTGGAGCAGACCTCATTGCTGGTTCTTTAATCAAAAATGCAGGCGGCGGAATTGTCGAAGCAGGCGGTTACGTGGCAGGAAAAGGCGATTTGGTCGAATTGGTTGCCGCTAGCCTTACAGCCCCCGGAATTTGCCGTG
>CAKVJR010000094.1 GCA_934754855.1 uncultured Candidatus Melainabacteria bacterium | reverse complement strand
CCTCAAAGAGCATCAAGACCTTATGATAAAGACCGTGACGGCTTTGTAATGGGCGAAGGTGCAGGTTTGTTGGTTTTGGAAGAACTTGAACATGCCAAGGCACGTGGTGCAAAAATTTATGCAGAAATCGTCGGCTATGGTCAAAGTTGCGATGCTTATGATGCGGTCGCTCCCGATCCGGAAGGAAAAGGTGCTGAACTTGCAGTCAGAAATGCACTTAAAGATGCAAATTTGACGGTTGATGACGTTCAATACATCAATATGCACGGCACAAGCACACACATTGGCGATATTGCGGAATCTAATACCGTCGCACGAATTTTTGGCGATAAAGATACCAACAAAAATCTTTTGGTAAGTTCTACAAAATCAATGACAGGACACATGATTGGTGCAGCAGGAAGTATTGAGTCTATCGTTTGTATCAAAACTATCAACGATGGCATTATTCCTCCGACAATCAACCTCGAAAATCAAGACGAGGAAGTCGCTAACCTCGACTATGTCCCGAATAAAGCAAGAAAACATGAAGTTAAAGTCGCAATGAACAATTCGTTCGGATTTGGCGGTTGCAACGCAGTTTTGCTTTTCAAAAAATATGAAGATTAATCAAATCTGTAATTATTTCAAACGGTGAGTTAACGCTCACCGTTTTTTTATTGCTTGTTTAAAATATTACGAATTGTAAAGATGAATATATCTTTGTAAAAATCTTGAAAATGCTTGTTATTTCAGGATTGTTTTTGAGTTTTGCTATGAAATGTATATACTGTATATAGCAATTTTTTTGAAGAATTATACTTTATATAAGAGCAAGAGGAAATTAATTAAAGGAGATATAAATATGGCAAGAGTTTTGATATCAATGCCCGAAGAATTTTTGAATAAGATTGATGGCGTTGCAGAAGGTGAAAATCGCTCGAGAAGCGAATTAATCCGTGAAGCTCTTAGAACATATATTAATAAACAAAGAGTCAGAGAAAACGCTTTGGCTCAAAGAAACGCTGAAATCCTTGAGGAACTTCTTGGTTAGTAAGCAAGTTTGACGACTGTCAGGCAGAATAATTGAAATTGGGGAAAAATGTAAGATGAAAAAAGGCTTTGTGATAACAGAGCCTTTTTATTTGTTAAAAATTCGGGTTGTCGAAAACATTGTTTTTAACTTTTGGTTTTAGGTTTTCGGCTTTAATTAACATTCCGCATTTTGAGCATGCCAAAATTTTTTTCGTACTGTCTATCGGGAGAAAAATGTGGTCGCATTCTTCTGTTTCAATGTGTTCGAGTTCTTTTTTTGATTTTTTTTGTATAAAATCGACGATAATTTTGTATAAAACTTCAAAAATCCACATTAATAAATCTCCGAAATTATTTTAGCAATACAAATCAGCGTTGTAAATTCGACCATTACATTTCTCGCTACGGAAAATTTAATTATAAAAGCCCGAACGTCAAGATTTTTGTATTTTTTCATATCTCCGAGCGGACCGAAGAAAATGTTTGTTCTTATTCTTTTTCGTTTTTTATAGCAATCGCATTTCATTAATTTGTACAAAATAATTGCCGTCGGAATGCTGAGAAAACTTAAAACATAGATTTTTGGCAAACCGAAAAACATATTTATTGCTATGTTCAAATATGCCAAAATCATAATTATCACTTGATTTCTGACCGCATTATTTTTGTTTCCCGCAAGAGAGCAAAGCGTTGTTTTTTTATTCTTTTTGTCAAAATCGATGTCCAAAAACATGTGTGCGTGGAGAAGCCCGATGGTCAAAAGCCCTGTGGATATTGCGATTGGGAATAATTCTGCTGAGAAAGATTTTGTCATAACGTAATAAACACCCGTGTATAAAAGAGGAGCAAACATTACTCCGACGGCAACTTCGCCCAATGCAACAAACGATAGAAACGGATATAAAATTCCGATGAGGGCAGCGGCTAACATTATGAAAATTACTGCAATGCCTGTCTTTGCTGCCAAAAACACCCCGCACGCAAGTGCCGTTCCAAAGCATAAAGTGATTATGAGCAACAAATCTTTCAATGTTGCATCTCCGCTCAAAAGATATGCACATTTCCCTTTTTGCAACTCAAAGTCTTGCTTTAAGCCTTTTTTGATGTTTCTTTGCTCTAAATTATAATCGATAAAATCATCAAAGAGATTAACCCCTGCGTGAGCAAAAACAATTCCGACAAGAGCAATGAGTCCGTAAAAAATATTTCCGCCCTCTGTTGCGGCAAACAAAAACGGAACGCTCCATGACATTATTGACATGGGAACGGAATAACCTCTTGCTGCTTCAAACCAAAATATAGGACTGATTTTCATGATTTTCTCCGATTTCACAATATCATTTATATAACGTTTTGTAAACATGACTTTCTGTCGTAATTCTTTGTGATTATTGCTTTTTCAAAGATGATGAAAAATTTTTGAAAAATAATTGAAATAATGTAGTTACAAACTCGAAAAAAATGTTATTATATAAGACGTGAAATAAGTGTTATATATACGCTAATTTTGCAAAAATTCTTAATATAAATTAACATGGATAATCCCAAATGACAATTCAGTTAATAAAAAAAACTTTAAGAACATGTGTGTAAGATGAAGAAGTAGAAAAACGAAAAAAAAAGAGGTACGTTATGACTCTTAGCATAAATTCCAGAAAGAAACAACCGAAGAAAAATTTTGACGAATTGCTTAAAGATTTGAAAACTAGCAATTCAGAAAAAGTCAGATATAATGCAGCAAGAATTTTAGGCGAAATGGGTGATTCAGAAGCAGTTGAACCGCTTATTGATGTCTTGAAAAATGATAAAAACGGCTCAGTTCGTTTGTATGCGGCAAGAGCGTTGGGTGAACTTGGTGATCCTGCGGCAACAGTTCCGTTGATTGAATCACTCAGAGAAGACAGAAACGTTGACGTTCGTGTTCGTGCAGCAAGAGCATTGGGCAGACTTGGCGGCAAGATTGTTGTTGAACCGCTTGTTGAAGCATTGAATGATGAAAATTCACAAGTTTGCATTACTGCAACTGATGCACTCATCGAAATCGGTGATGTTGCAACAGATGCTTTGATGGAAATTTTGGACAGTGAAAAAATCAATGTTCGTTGTGATGCAACAAGAGCGTTGGGCGAAATCGGAAACCCCAAAGCAGTTGAAAAAATCATTGAAATTCTTAAAGACGAATGGGTTAATGTTCGTATTTACGCTGTAACTTCACTCGGCAAATTGAACGACAGATGTGCAGTTCCGGCTCTTATTGAAGTTATGGAAAACAAAAAAGAAAATGACCTTGTAAGAGCAGGTGCAGCAGCAGCACTCGGTATTTTGAAAGACCAAAGAGCGTTGATTCCTCTCCGTAAGTTGATTATGGAAGCGGAAGAATTGGGCGAACTCGAAGATACCGCATTGAAATCATTTAAGAAAATTATGGCTGCAAACTGGCAATCTGTTCCGGGTGCAACTCAACAAAAAACAAAATAATTTTAATAAAATTTTTAAAAAGAGGTGTCGAAAGATACCTCTTTTTGTTTTAAATGGAAATTTTTTTAAATAAAACAACCGAATAGAGTAATTTTGGGAGTTAATTTTTCTTGGAAAAGGGTATTATAATTGTGAAAATCGAGAGGTTACCTATGCTTGATAACTCCTTTTATGACATTCCATATATAGTATCACACAGTGATGAGTGCGAAAAATTAACCGAGATTTATAACGATGTCGGCAAGTTATGCGGCTTTTTTGAACACGATGATGAAATTCAAATGTCGGCTTATGACAGTTTAGGACGTTTTTCGGGATATTTTATTTCAAATAAAAAGGGTAATACCGTTACGTTTGATGCTCTTGGAAACTTCGACGGCTATGTCGTTCAGGACGAAAATTTGATGAAATTCGACAAGGCAGGCAATTATCAGGGCTATTACGAAGTTAAAAATGACGGAAATATCGCCGAATATGAGCGTTCGGGCAAGTATAAGGGCATTTACATGGGGGTAAAAACCGACAAAATCATTAAATATGACGAATTAGGTCGCCCTGTTTTGTTCATTATCAACAAATAATTACCATTTTTTGAAAACGAAAAATACGGCAAGAAGTATCAAAATAAATCCGACGATGTAATTCCATTTGAGGTTCTCTTTCAGGTATAGCACGGAAAAGAACGAAAACACTATTAGTGTTATTGTTTCTTGCATAATTTTTAATTGGGCGGCGTCAAAATATTCGTGACCGATTCTGTTTGCGGGAACTTGAAAGCAGTATTCAAAAAACGCAATGCCCCAACTTACGAGGATTACGAGCCAAATTGCGTGACCTTTGAATTTTAAATGGCCGTACCAAGCGAATGTCATAAAAATGTTTGAGATGAGCAAAAGCAATACGGGGGTGAGTTGCCGAAACATTAGGCGATGACCTTTCCTACGACATCAGCGATTTTTTTGATATTGTCGAAAAGTTCTGCAAAGTCTTGTGGTGTAAGCGATTGAGCACCGTCGCAGACGGCTTCTTCGGGGTGCGGGTGAACTTCGATTTCGAGTCCGTCGCAACCTGCTGCAACTGCTGCCAAAGACATCGGGGCAACTTTGTCACGTAAACCCGTTGCGTGGCTTGGGTCAACGATGACGGGCAAGTGAGAAATTTTCTTGACAACAGGGATTGCCGAGAGGTCTAAGGTATTTCTCGTAATTGTTTCAAAAGTTCTTATGCCACGTTCGCAGAGGAGAACTTCTCTGTTGCCGCCCGAGAGGACGTATTCTGCTGCCATAAGCCATTCTTCGATGGTTGCGGACATACCTCGTTTAATCATAACGGGTTTGTGAATTTCGCCCAATTCTTTCAAGAGGTTAAAGTTTTGCATATTTCTTGCACCGATTTGAAGAATGTCAACGTATTTGAGCATCAAAGGAATTTGAGAAATTTCCATAACTTCCGAAATAACGGCGAGGTCGTATTTATCGGCAACTTTGCGAAGAATTTTCAATCCTTCTTCGCCCATACCTTGAAAAGAATATGGTGAAGTTCTTGGCTTGAAAGCACCGCCACGAATGGTTTTTATGCCGATAGCGGAGAGTTTTTCGGCTGCTTCTTCCATTTGTTTTTCAGATTCAACTGTGCAGGGACCTGCCATAATTCCTGTGTATTTGCCGCCGAATTTGGCGTTTTTGACTTCAATTATTGTGTCTTGATGTTGGAAAGTCCGACTTGCGAGTTTGTAACTCGAAGTGATTTTGACGACTTCCCGAACGCCGTCAAGGAGTTCGATATTACGTTTGTCGATTGTTTTTCCGCCGACACAGCCGATGACGGTTTGGTATTCACCGTTTGAAACGTGAGCGGTAAAGCCTTGTTTTTCGACGTATTTTATAACATTTTCGATTTGTTTTTTATCAGCCGTCGGCTGCATAATTATCAACATAATAAATTCTCCTCAAAATTATTATAGGATAAACATTTTCAAGAATAAACAAACATAAAAATTCGCTGAAAATCTCTTAACATTTTATTTAAAATCAGAACAAGGCATGATAAAATCATCTTGTATAATTTTGGTTTTGAAAGGGATATTATGTTATTTGAATTGCTTGCATCGGCGATGATTACACCCGATTTGACGTTAATTTCGGCGAATAATACGGGCTTAAAATGTGAACCGACTTCTATTGAAAGACAAAGTTCTTTTGATGATATCAAATTGACGGGAAATGTTACTTACAAGTACGTTTTGCCGACAAATTACAAGTCAAAATATGACAGTTTTAATGAAATTGCGGCGAATTATGAACCTTATGCGAAAAGTGCCGTAACGGAAATTCAATATCGTTATAAAAATGACGGTCAGTTTTTGAAGTGGGTTACTCTTCCCGAGGACCAATTGTACAAGAAAATGGGCGTTTCTCACCTTGAGAGCATTTATTCTCAGGCGAATGAACTTGCTTTGAGAAAAGAAGATGTATTGCGTCCGTTGGTTGTTTTGGGAATTGGCGGTTCAAAGCACACTGCCGAATTTTTGCTCAATATGACAGGCTATGACAGAAAACGTCCCGTTTATTTTTACTCGGACATTGACCCTGTAAGTTATGAAAATTTCTTGAAACAAGTCGGTGTCGGCGTTCAAAACCTCAATTTCCTCGTTGTTTCCAAGTCGGGTACGACATTTGAAACGAGCGACGCATTCAGAAGATTTGAAAATTCTTTGATTAATTATTATCAGGCACAAGGGCTTGATGTTGATATGGCTATTAAAAAGGCTCAGAAGCATTTTGCGTTGTGTACCGATGCGAAGGCTACCGAAAAGAATTTGCGTGGCAAGGTGGGCGACAGAAACGGCTATGATAACGGATATTTGAAAGAATTGTACATTCACGACGATGTCGGCGGAAGATACAGTGTTTTCGATGATGCAGGCTTGTTTGTGCTTGCTTATGCAGGTGTTCCGATTGAAAAAACTCAACGCATTTTGCAAGGTGCAATTGAGGCGTCAAAGTACAATTTGGATACAAAAAATATTTATAACAACCCTGCAATTCAAGGGGCAATCTTCAATGTTTACGCACGTTCCGCAGGTTACAACCTTATTCAACAGCAATATTTCGGAAAATTGTTT
>CAKVJR010000093.1 GCA_934754855.1 uncultured Candidatus Melainabacteria bacterium | reverse complement strand
GGTAAGTAAAAAAACTGTTTGTCGGATATATAAGTTTAGAAAAACGAGAAATGTCCGACATTTAGTTTGAGAAATTTCCCCATAAAAAACGACAAAATTAAAATTTCTCATTTTATGTGTCAGACATTCCCAATTTATGTGTCTTGTTATGCAATATATTAATAAAAGAAAAACATCTCCCCGTACAAATTGTAAAGGGTCACATGGTTTGATTATTTAGTTCAATTGGTTTGATTATTTTGGGTAACAAAGTATTTAAATTTTTTAATTAATTAGTCGTAGGTCGTGTTGGACAATTGTCATCCAACACGACAAATACATAAATTTTAATGTCGTGTTCAATGAATATTGTTGAACACAACCTACGACTGCAATAATAGTAATCTTTCCAGATAATAAGTTATTTTTGAAATATATACAAAATAAAACTTATTAAAAAATAATGAGTTTAAAAGTAACGTTTAATATTATAAGATAAATAAACAAAAATATATTATTGTATTATAATATATTCATAAAATTACAAATAAATATGAATATATTATTGAATAAAAATTTAATAAAAAGAATATTACTATATATACTTGGAATGAATATTATGGCCATTGGAATAGTGCTTAATACCAGAACAGACCTAGGCGTTGCGGCAATTAGTTCGGTTCCTTTTGCGTATTCAATATTATTAAATATGTCATTAGGTTTAGCAACTTTTATATTACATATTATATTTATACTCGTACAATGTTTTTTATTAAAAAAACTTGATATAACGTTATCCCTACAAATACCAATGGCTATTTTAGTTAGCATATTTATTGAAATATACGATATTATAATGCCGCATACAAAATTAATCTTTGCTATTGCTTTTATAGTCTTATTAATATCTAATTCATTAACAGGAGTAGGAGTTTATCTAATGACTAAATCAGACTTAATATTGGATCCTGGAAATGGTATAGTAGAAACTTTATGCAAGGTTTTAAATAAACCATTTTCATATTTAAGAATAAGGTTTGATATTATGCTGGTTATATTTACTTGCTTGTCAGGGGTAATAATAAAACATAAAATAGTCGGAATAGGCTTAGGTACAATAGTTTCCGCATATTTAATAGGTAAAATGGTTGGAATAAGTGACAGAATTCTAAAATTAAATATTTGATTTGTTTGCTAAAAAACTATTTATTTTCTAATGTTTTATCCCTAAATTACTAAACATTTTCACTTTAAAATCTACGATTTATAAAAAATAAAGATATTATGCAACAATTTTTTTTATAATTTTTGTATAAATATGCATATAAAAAGCATTTCAACACAAATTTCATACAAAAATAATATAGAAAATAAAATTTTTATAATAACTACAAATTAGTAACAGATATATTCTTTGTTTTTCATCGCAGACACACATTAGCTCGGAATTAAATGTATTGGAACATCACTTGCAATATATTTACTTTCAGTTTTGTTTATTTCCAAACGAAGTGAGCGTGTGCTGCTTAAACCTTTTATCTTTGCTATTTCTTTTATATTAATATATCTATCTTCCATGTCAGAAACACATTAACTCTAATTGTAAAAAATTAGAACACCACTTCCGACCTTTGTGTCTTTTTCGTATTAATATTTTTTTTATATGTTTAATTTTATATTTTGTTTTGCCCGAAATAATCATACCATTTGAACTAGTACAAAAATAGGTTAAAAGCCTTGTCTTGAAATCATTTGCCCAAAATAATCGCACCATCTGCCCTGACCAGCAAAAGAGTAATTTGACCGGTTGCTGGGTCAAATGGTCTGCTTGCTTCCTACCCCTCAAACCCACGCCAAATGCCGATTGCCCAAAATAATCACACCAGTTGAGCTACTCACGCTACTCAAACAAATACACAAATCAAATCATGCTTTCCAATACATACATATCTAGGTATAATTTTCAGACATAAAAAAAAAGAACTTCGCAGATATCAGAAGTTCTTTTTTTTCAAATGGTTGCGGGGGTGGGATTTGAACCACACGACCTCCGGGTTATGAGCCCGACGAGCTACCAGGCTGCTCTACCCCGCGGTAACTACACACCCATTATCGTACGCACATATTTGAATTGCAACCCTTTTGTATCAATATATTAAGTTTTGTGATTACAAATTGTCATAAAAATACATAAAAGATGACCGTTTCCGCCAAAATCAAGCCACCAAAAGCCCTATTTCATCAACGGTTCGATTGCTCTATCCAAAATTCCGAGGCAATATGAAATTGTTATTCCGTAATTCGTTATCGGAACGCCCGCCGCCTTAGATTTTGCAATCCGTGACAGGATTTCCCGTCTATTCGTCATGCAGCCCCCACAATGAATTATCATTGCATAATCTTCAATATTTTTTATCATATCGTGCGATGCAACATGTTCAAAAATCAGCGATTTTCCTGTCTTTTTCTTTATCAAATTCGGAATTTTTACCCGACCGATATCGTCCTCAATTGCGTGATGAGAGCAACTTTCACAAATCAAAACCTTATCTCCGTCACGCAAATTCTCAATCACCCGAACGCCCTCAACGAAAGTCTTTAAGTCCCCTTTCAATCTTGCAAACAAAATCGAAAACGAAGTCAACGGCACATTTTCAGGCGTAATTTCAGAAACAATCTTAAAAGCCTGAGAGTCAGTAATGACAAGTTTCGGCGGATTTTTCAAAGACTCAATTGCCTGTTTCAAATTATGTTCCGTCACGACAACCGCAACGCAACGATTATCCAAAAGTTCTCGCAAAACATTCACCTGCGGCAAAATCAATCTCCCCTTCGGAGCCTCTTTATCAATCGGAGTAACCAAAATTACCGTATCATCAGGAATCACAAGGTTTTCCAAAATTGCAGGCGGATTTATAAAATCCTCGGGAGCAATTCTAATCAACCCCTCTTTAATTCTCGCCGTAATATCTTTATCATTTTTCGCCGAAAGTCTTATCTGATAAGTCGTTTCTGCCTTAATTTCCTCAAATTTTTCCTCCGAAATTTCAGAAATATCATTTTTATTAATCACTGCAATGATAGGAATTTTCTTATCGTTAAAGGTTTTTGCGAGATTTTTTTCATAATCGCTCCAACCATCAAAATCACAAACAATTAACGCAACGTCCGTTCTCTCAATGATTTGTTGAGATTTTTGAACACGTTGTTCGCCCAAATCACCGACATCGTCAATTCCTGCCGTATCAATCAACGTAACAGGTCCCAAAGGGAGCATTTCCATTGACTTTTCGACAGCATCTGTCGTCGTTCCCGCAACTTCGGAAACGATAGAAATATTTTGGTTCACAATTGCATTTATAAGCGACGATTTTCCGACATTTCTTCTCCCGAAAATTCCGATATGCAAACGCATAGATTTAGGTGCTTTCTCCATCATCTAAGACCTCATTTCTTTTTAAATCTGAAAATTTAAGTTGATTTCTCCAAACAAAAATCAAAGTAAAAATACTGTAAACAAATATCATAAGCAATTGTTGAGTCAAAGCAACGCTGAGTGCAATGGTTTTGCCTATTCCGAACAACTGTGCCGCAAGAATAAACGCTCCCTGATAAAGTCCGATATACATTGAAGATTGCGGAATTATCGTCGAAAGGGCAATAAACGAAACAACAAACAACGAAATTGTAAAATGCGAGTCAATTCCGAATGCCGAGAGCAAAAAACAAACCATAAAACAATCGCCTACCCAAGAAATTGCACTGAAAATCGCAACTATTCCCATCTTTTTCAAGTCGGCAAACGTTTCAAATCCGTTCATAAACAAATTCAGCAAAGGATTGCATTTATCCACAAATCCGCAAATTTTCCCCGAAAGTTCGCTCGGCATTTTTGAGGTGCAATTTTTTATTTTTTCACAAATAAAATCAACTTTTTTATACTTATAAACCCAAAGCATAAAAACAAAACTGCCCACAAACATAACAATAGCAAGCATTAACAGGTTCAGAACAAATTGCGAACGATAATGAATAATTATTCCGAGCGACAAAAGACAGATTACGGACAAACCGTCCAAAATCCGCTCTGCAAGCACGGTTCCAACCATACTCAATTTTGAAAGTTTATATCTTTGCCCAAAATATACCCCCCGAAAAACATCTCCTGCACGGGCGGGAAGAAATACATTCAACAAATTTGAAGTCATATAAATTTCGTACAAATCGTAAAGTTTGCACTTCACTTTCGGCAAAAGTAATTGCCACCTGATTGCCCGAGCAAGCATTACAATCGCAAAAATCACCATATAAGGCAGAATGTAGTGCTTATTCATCAAGCCGCAAAGCATCACAAGTTCGCCAAAATTCACATTCCAAATTACAATAATCGTGAAAATTATCGTAATTGCCAATGCGATTAAATTGCTTTTCTTTTTTTTCATAATGACGCTCAAATATACCTCTATTATAGAGGTTTTTTAAGGAAACACAAGCGAATTAAACTACTTTTATGTTCAAACTGTCCATTCTCTCTTTAAGAGAAAGTTTTTTCTTCAAAATATCTCTGTTTACGCTTGCAACAAGTCCCGTTTCTTCAACAGGCAAACGCTTGTTAACTGTATCCAAGAATTTTTTTGCCTCTGCATATTTTTGCATTTTAACAAGCAAAGAGAACTTCAAATCGCAGAATTGTGCATACAATCTCATATCCTCGATTGTCAAATATTCAAAAGCCAAATCGAGAAATGCAAGTGCGTTTTTAGAATCGTTCAACGCATCACAAACAGTCGCCATAGATGACATAATCGTTGCATCGGAAGGTTTCAACGCTGCCGCTTGAGAATAATAATCGAAAGCCTTTTTCATCTTTCCGGTTGCAAAATAAACATCTCCCAAGAATTTCAAACTTTTAGCATGATACGGTGTAAGTTTTATCGCCTTTTTAAGCAATTTGATTGCCTTATCGGTTCTGTCAAAATAGAAGAAATAATCTTCTGCTTCTCTGTAATATCTTTCCGTATCAATGTTTAATACATTATCATCAAATAATATTTTTGAATTTTTTAAATACTCTATTGTCATCTTATTGCTACTTATATTAAAGCGTGTCCCCAATGATTCTATAATAGTTCAATCGAAAATTCATTACCATAGGCAAAAAACCACAAATAGTGTTAAATCTTCCCAAAACGCATGCATAGCATGGTTTTTCATGTTTTTTAAACTTTTATTAAGCAAACTCAATAAAATCGCACATTACAGCAGAAAAAATCCTTAAAACGCATGTATATCATGGTTTTTCGGTTGTTTTTAAAATGTTACCGTTTCTTAATAAAAACTTAATATCTTGAGCGTTAAAAGAGGATTTTTTCGGGCAAATTGTCATTTTTCAGGCATGGTTCCATGCCTCGAACAAAAATCTTAAAGAATTTTTGCAAAACCGTTGCAAATACGGGAGTTCGAGGATAAAATACGTGTTAAAATTCAAATAAAGATAAAATATTGTAAAAAATAGTTTTTTTACGGGCAAAAACAATGTTTTTGTGTAATAATACGAAGTATGGAGAGGCAAACTACAAAAATTTTAGGATACGATGTGGACTTGTTCAATTTTGACCAAGCCATGGATTATATCATCAAAAAGAGTGAAAACCAAAGCACTCAGACGATTACACTCAATCCCGAGATGATTGAATTGGGTAAAAAAAATCAGGAATTTTCAGAAATTTTGAAAAATGCCGATTTGCTTATCCCTGACGGAGTTGGGGTAAAAATTGCATTAAAAATTTACGGAATTTCTCAAGAAAGAATCCCCGGAATTGAATTTGCGGGAAGATTGATTGAACATTGTGCCAAAAATTCTCTCCCTGTAGCATTAATCGGGGCAAAAGAAGAAACTTTGCAATCTTCTTGCCAAAAATTAAAAGAAAAACATGAAAATCTAAATATCGTGTATGCTCGAAACGGTTATTTCAAGGAAGATGACGAAAGAGCGATTGTTGATGAAATCAAATCAAAAAATCCGAAATTGGTCTTAGTTGCACTCGGAGTGCCGAAGCAAGAGATTTTTATCAAAAAATATAAAAACGAATTTCCGAACACAATTTTCGTCGGAGTAGGCGGAAGTTTTGATGTTTGGTCGGGAAATGTAAAAAGAGCACCAAAAATATTCAGACAGTTAGGTTGCGAATGGCTTTGGAGATTGATAAAAGAGCCATCGAGATTTAACAGAATGTTTCCTACTTTACCGCTCTTTTTGTTTAAGGTTATAATAAATAAGAAATAACAATTTATTATGTTGTATGTAGTATAGAAGAAAAGGTGATTTATGTTAAAAGTATTATCCGATGAAGAAATCAAAGAAATTCAATCAATTACCAAAAAACTTCGTGCGAACATTGTCAGAATGATTCACAACGCTCAATCGGGACACCCCGGTGGAAGCCTTTCTGCAATCGATATTTTGGCAGTTTTGTACACGAAAGTTATGAAACAATATCCTGATTGGGATAAAAACCCTGATTTTGAAAATCGTGACAGATTTGTATTGTCAAAAGGTCACGCATCAGCAGCGATTTACTCAATTTTGGCACATTGCGGATACTTCCCTGAAGCAGACTTGCTCGAATACAGAAAGTTCGGCACAAAACTTCAAGGACACCCTTGCTGCACAAAACTCAAAGGCATTGAAGTTTCAACAGGTTC
>CAKVJR010000092.1 GCA_934754855.1 uncultured Candidatus Melainabacteria bacterium | reverse complement strand
AATTGTCTTTTTGTATATATTATTCTTAATATAACTTAACAAACAATGAAATAAGTTGTTTTAAGGGAGTTTTCGGGTGTGTGTAAGTAAGTGTGTGAAAGTTTGTGAGAGCGGAATGTGTTTTATGGAAAGTTTGTTATGAGTGGGGAAATGCTTTGGTTGACTGAAGTCAACCCTACTTTTTTGATGAACGAATAAACACTGGATTGCTTCACTTCGTTCGCAATGACAGGGAATGAGTAAAGTCATACGGTTATTGTCATTATTGTCAATGAGTGGGTTTGGAGATGAAATGAACTTTTTGTATATTATTCAAAATCAATTATTCAAGTAGGTAGGGTGTGTTTCGCAGGGAATATATTGTCAAAGCATTTAAAAAAATGTATGATAAAAAAATCGAGGATATGTTTTATGTTGCGAAATAAAAAATTCGATGTTATTTCTTTAGGCGAAATTTTAATTGATTTCACGTTTCAAGGTTACAATCAGGGAGGGCAAAAACTTTTTGCTCAAAATGCGGGTGGTGCTCCTGCAAATGTTCTTGTTGCAATTCAACGACTCGGCGGGAAAACCGCTTTCATCGGAAAAGTCGGAAACGATATGCACGGTCAATTTTTGAAACAAGTTCTTGAAAACGAAAAAATTGCTGTGAGTAATTTAATAATCGACGACAAATACTTTACGACGCTTGCGTTTGTAAGTCTTTCAGAAAGCGGCGAACGGTCTTTTTCATTTGCTCGAAAGCCCGGTGCGGACACAAAACTTTCGCAATCCGAAATCGACACGGATTTATTAAAGCAAGCCAAAATTTTTCATGTCGGTTCGCTTTCATTAACCGATGAACCTGCCCGTTCCGCAACGTTTTTCGCTATAAATTCAGCAAAAAAACACGGTGCGATTATTTCTTATGATCCGAATTACAGAGCGAGTTTATGGCGGAGCAAAAAAGTTGCGCAAAAGCACATGAAGAGCCTCATTCCACATGTTGATTTAATGAAAATTTCAGACGAAGAAACCGAACTTTTGACGGGATTTTCCGAGGTTGAAAAAGCCGCAAAGTATTTATATGACAATGGTGTCAAAGTTGTTGTTGTAACTCTTGGAGCCAAAGGGGCGTATGTTTTTGCCAAAAACGGCGGAGAGTTTGTAAGCCCTTATCATTGCAGTGTCGTTGACACAACAGGTGCCGGCGATTCCTTTTGGGGCGGTTTTTTATACAAAATTTCAAAATCTGACAAAGATATTGAAATTTTGGAAAAAGAAGAACTTATCGAGTTTGCAAAATTCGGGAACGCCGTTGCAAGTCTATGCGTTTCAAAAAAAGGTGCAATCCCTGCAATTCCGTACAGTTCAGACGTAAAAAATTTATTAACCTCAAACGAGATTTAAAATTTTTTCAAAATTAATCGGTTTAATAGTGTTTATAACCGTTTTTGACATCGTAAAAACCTTTAAAACATAGTCCTGTAAAGGTTCCCCAGACCCAAACTATGCAAAATAAAATGCTTACAAAAAACAAATAAATAATTCCATGAAGTCTTTTATTTTCAAGTTTTTTGGTGATAATTACCGCATTGTAAATCAGCAAAAGCAAACTTGCAATCGGCAAAATCAGGAGTAAATTTGCCAAGAACTGAGATTTTAAAACCGCAAATTGCAAAATCACCAGCAGCAAATAGAAACAAATCGCCGCAAACGGCATAAATTGTGACAAAGTTTGTGCGTTATTTTTGATTTTGATACCATTCGCAAAACATTTTGCGTAATAATTTGAAATTGCAAAAAATTTTCTCAAAAAAGAATAGGTTTTTGCTTCTCGGTGAAAAACTCTGACATTCGGAATAAACCTTATTTTATAGCCATTTTCAAACATTCTTTGAGAAAATTCATTATCTTCTGCAAGATAAAAATCTTCGCACATTCCGTTTAATTTTTTGTATGTTTCTCTTGTTATGACTACGTTTGAGGTCATAAATTCAGAACAATCGGTTTCTTTGGTATTCAAATTAATTATTTTGAACCATTCCTGATGAGAAAAAAGTGGGGAAAATCTCAACAAACGCAAGCATTTTTGGGTGAACGAATCGTTCGGATAATTCATTTGACAGCCTGTGACGGCGGAATAATCGTTATGGTTTTCCAAAAAATCAATTGAAGTTTCAAGCCAATTTTCATCGGGAAAAGCGTCACTGTCAATCAATGCAACATATTTTGTGTCAACAAAATCCACACCCTGATTGCGTTTTGCGGACATGGTATATTTTTGAGATTTTAAAAGGTGGACATTTGTGTCGAATTTTTTATAATCATCGGGCAAAATTTCATCAAGGATAAGCACGATTTTAACATCAGGATATAAAGCCCTGATTTTTTCGATGCAATTATCCAAAAGATAATCGACATTTCTTGATGGAATAATTATTGAAACAGATAATCCTAAATTCATCACCTTAAACCATTTCTGACTACATAATATAACAATTCCGGATAATATTGAACTGTTGAGAGAATATTTAACAGCCAAGCACATTCATAAGTGCAGTGGCATTGGTCGTTTTGAATTGATTTTCTTATGTTTGATGCGATTTTGGAGTTCCAACATTTTAATAAATCATAGTCAAAATCTTTCAAATTTCCAAATGATTTATTTAACATTTCGCAAGGAAAAATATCACCTTTAGAATAAATAATTCCGAGCAATTCGCCCGCACGACACGGAGAAATGTATTTTCTTTCCCGAAAATCTTTCAAAACATATTTCCACAAAATTTTATTTTTTGCATTCAAAATCGTCGAGGTCAAAGAACGATTTGTATATCCGCTAAGTTCGTGCAAATCAAAATCTTTATCAATTTGAGATTGCAATTTTTCGTAAGTGTTGCCGACTTTTTGACGTACGTCATCAGGTGCATTGTCAATGTTTTCGCCCCTTACGATTGAACAATTGATATTTTTGACGCCCAAAGTCTTTTTCATATACTCATAAGTTTCAATTGCACTGTCAGCGTTATTTTCACTCACGGTCAACTGCAACATTGCATTCATTTTGGGCGAAAATTTTTTGACAATTTCATAAGATTTCATAACGTTTATGTGCAAATCCTTCAAACGTCTGTATTCAGAATGTTTTTCCCCTATAAAATCGTATGAAAACAAAAAGAAAACAGGAATATTTTTCTGTGAGGCTTTTTGGCAAAAATCTTCGATTTTGTCAGGCATACTGCCGTTTGTCGTGATAGAAACGGTTTGAGTAGTTGAGTTCTTATACCAAATGTATGCAATTTCAAATAAATCTTCCCGAATAAACGGTTCTCCGCCTGTCAGGGCAACATTTCTAAGGCAGTTTCCTGAAGTTGATGCTAATTTTTCGATTTGCTCAAGAGAAAGTTCTCCGCTTTTGTCCTTAAAATCGACAAAACAATGCGGACATCTTGCATTACACCTTTCGGTTACAAAATGAATTAAATATACGGGATTTTTTCTGAACAAAAAAGCATTGAAAAATTCATTCAAAAAACACGGATTTTTTTTCAAAATTTCACCTACGAATACTGTCGATTTCAATTTTAGCATATATTTTTGACAATCAAAAGAATTTTGACAAAATAAAAACAATAATTAAAAAATAAAAAGCCGTGATAGTTCACGGCTGTAAATTAGGGATATGTGTATTGTCATTTCTTAAGGAGTATAGTTGTATTTTAGCCGTTACATTTTGAAATAAAATCATATAAAACAATGAATAATTAAAATATAATCTTGCGAATATCCTACGATGGGGGTATTCCAAAATTTTTTGTTGTATAATTAAAACAAAAAAATCAAGGAGTTAAAATGGCAACAATCGAAGCAATCCTCGGCAGAGCACAATCTCTGAGTGATAATGAACAATTTGAAGATGCGTATAATGTTTTGACGGCTGCATATAATGAATGTAAAGAAAATGCCGAATTTTTGGAAAAAATTGCACTTGCTGCACAAACTTTGGACAAAAAAGACGATGCACAAAAATATTGGGAAGAATTGATTTTAATCGCTCCGAACAGTATGGTTGCATACAGCGAACTTCAAGATATTTACAACGAAACAGACAGATATAAATATTATTTGACGAGAGCAAAAGTTAAAGTTTTGAACGGTCAAATCGGTCAGGCAATCCCCGATTACAAAAAGGCTATCGATAACACTCAAGAACAGGATTTGAAAAATGACGCTTCGATTTTGATGGCAAGAGCGTACGAATATATCGGCAAAACAATGTCCGCAATTGATGAGTATTACAAACTTTCTCAACATATTCACAACGCTGATACCCACCTCAAAATCGCTGAATTGTATATGAAAGAAAACGATAAATTTTCCGCCATCAATGCCCTCGAACAGGCAATGGAAGAATATGCCGATGATGACAGAGTTAAAGATTTGTTGGCAAGACTTTACGTTGAAACAGGTGAAGTTGACAAGGCAGAAAAATACGCCGTTTCAGATTTATTAAAAATTAAAATTAAACTTATGCAAGGCAGAAATGATGAGGCTTTCGGGCTTTTGCAAAATGTTTCAAACAAACAAACGGCAGACTATTACAAACTCCTTGCCGAATATCATTTTAACAAGGAAAATTGGGACGCTTGTGCCGACGCAATCAACAATTTCGCTAAGTTTGAACCCAATCACCCGCTTATTTTTCAAATGCGTTCTTTGGTTTGCGAAAAACAGGGCGATATGCACGGCTCGCACGTTAACAGAGCGAAAATGTACCTTGCAAAAGAACAAAACGACGTCGCAATGCACGAATACTTACTCGCACACAAAGTTGACGATAAAAATGTTCAAACAATCGAAGATATCATTAAACTTTGCGAAACAATGGGCGAAAAAAATACAGCGGAAGAATTTTACGAAAAACTCCTCGCTATCGACCCCAAAAACGAACGTGCCTTGGTTAAATCAGGCGATTTTTATATGGACTTGGGTGAATGTTCAAGAGCAGCGGATTTTTATGAAAGAGCCGCTGAAATTACAAAATCTTCTGAAGTTTTCTTGAAAGCAGGAAAATGTTTTGAAAAATTAAAACGTGAAAAAATCGCAAAAGAATACTACGAAAAATATATCGCTAAAGCCCCGATGAGTGCGGAAGTTGAACTTATTAAACATAAAGTTTCAAAAATGTCCGACGAAGATAACGGAAGTAGCGAAGATGAAGGATTTTTAGAAAAAATCATGGGCTTTTTCTCTAAAAAATAATTAAAACAAAAATCGAAAAAAATATCTCCGCCAATTTCGACGGGGATATTTTTTGTTGATTTTATTCTCACTATGACATCAAAAGATTTTATTGATTCCTTGTCATTGCAAAAAGTGCAAATGACAGAACAGTTTTTTCATCACCAAAAATAGTTTGGGCTGTCATTCTGAGCGAAACGAAGAATCTGTGAAGGATTGAAGAAAAACAGATACTTCGGTCGTTTATCACTTCGCTCGCAATAAATGTGTCTGCGGGTTGTCGATGTCAAAGACTCTGTCTTATAATCGCCAAGCCCTCGCACTCTGCTCGCTCGTTCCTCAGTATGAACAAGAACTTATTAGTCGTCTAAAACTGAAAAAGTCCCCATTTTTGCCAAATATTCAAATCAAACAAAAAATAAAAGACCGCCAAGTGACGGTCTTTATCAATTTCGGTTTTTACCGAAAAACTATGCGTTAGCCTTTGCTGTTTCTACGATAACCGAGAATGCTTCCGGTTGGTTTACAGCCATTTCAGCCAACATTTTTCTGTTAACTGTAACGTTTGACTTTTTCAATGCGTTCATGAATTTTGAATAGCTCATGCCGTATTGTCTTGTTGCTGCGTTGATTCTTACAATCCAGAGTCTTCTCATATTTCTTTTAAGACTACGTCTGTCTCTGTATTTGTATTTCAATGCTTTCATTACAGCAGCATTTGCTACTTTGAAAATTCTGCTTCTTGCACCTTGGAAGCCTTTTGCTAACTTCAAGATTTTCTTATGTCTTTTTCTTAATACGTTTCCGCGTTTAACTCTCATGATACTGTTCCTTTCTTCTCAATTAACGTGAATACTTCTTGTATGGAAGTTCTTTTGAAACTAACTTAAAGTGAGTTCCTGAAATTTCACACATTTTGAAGATTTTTCTTTTTCTTGAACCGTCTTTGTGTTGAAGAAGGTGACCAATACCTGCTTTTCTTCTGAGAATTTTACCTGAAGCAGTAACTTTGTAACGTTTTGCACCTGAACGGTGAGTTTTGAGTTTAGGCATAGTTTTCTCCTTTTCCTTTTATTTGTACCGTTTCGGAAATTGCAAGGGGTATCAAATCTATTGATATAGCCGCTTAACACATTTATTTCGTTACCGAAATGTCCGGTGCAAGACCTGTGGACGATTGCTCCTTTTTACAAACAAGATTGAATCTTGTTGTTCGGTTCCCGACATTTTGCCAAGTCCCTGTCAAGTCGCCTTTCCACGTCCCTTTTGCAATCCCTTACGGTGATTGTGGAAACCGCAACGACATGCCACCGCTACGATTTCTTGACAATTATTATTGTAAAATAAACATGCCCGCTGTCAAATAGTTTGTTTTTCGTGGCAATCCGATAAATTTTGTTCGACTAAAGTCAACCCTACTTCTCTGCGTCATACGTTTATCGTCATTCTGAGCGAAACGAAGAATCTGTGAAGGATAGAAGAAAAACAGATACTTCGGTCGTTTATCACTTCGCTCGCAATAAACGTGTCTGCGGGTTGTCGATGTCAAAGACTCTGTCTTATAATCGCCAAGCCCTCGCAC
>CAKVJR010000091.1 GCA_934754855.1 uncultured Candidatus Melainabacteria bacterium | reverse complement strand
CAAAAACTATTTGTTTTCGATAACTGCTTGTGCAGCAGCAAGTCTTGCTTGAGGAACTCTGAACGGTGAGCAAGATACATAGTTCAAGCCGATTTTGTGGCAGAACTTAACTGAATCAGGGTCGCCACCGTGTTCGCCGCAAACACCGCCAACGAGGTTAGCATTGTTTGCTTTTCCTTTTTCCATTGCCATTTCGATTAATTGACCAACACCTTTTTGGTCTAATGTTACGAACGGGTTGAAAGGCAAGATTTTTTGTTCAACGTAGTTCTTCAAGAACTTACCTTCAGCGTCATCTCTTGAGTAGCCGAATGTCATTTGAGTAAGGTCGTTTGTACCGAATGAATAGAATTCTGCGTATTCTGCAATTTCGTCAGCAGTTAATGCTGCTCTCGGAATTTCAATCATTGTTCCGAATTTGTATTCAACTTCAACGCCCTTTTCTGCCATAACTTCTTTTGCAACTCTTACGAGAATTTCTTTTGCAACTTTAAGTTCGTTAACGTGTCCGATGAGCGGAATCATTACCCAAGGTTTAACTGCGTGTCCTTCTTTCTTCAAATCACAGCATGCTTCAAAGATTGCTCTTACTTGCATTTCGTTGATTTCAGGGAATGTTAAACCTAAACGGCAACCTCTCAAGCCCATCATCGGGTTAGATTCTGACAAACCTTCTACGATTTCGAGCATTTTTTCGTCTTCTGCATAATCTTGTTTCAATGCTTTCTTTGTTGCAACTTTTTCGATAAGTTCAACTTTTGAAGGCAAGAATTCGTGAAGCGGAGGATCGAGAAGTCTTACTGTCAACGGTTTGTCGCCTAATGCTTTGAACATTGCATAGAAGTCGTTGTATTGCATCGGGAGCAAGTGATCGAGTGCTTCTTTTCTTGCTTCGGGAGTACCTGCGATAATCATCTTTTGTACCCAAGGAAGTCTGTCAGGATCCATGAACATGTGTTCTGTTCTGCAAAGACCAACACCTTCTGCACCGAACTTCAATGCGTTTTCGATATCTTTCGGAGTATCAGCGTTTGCTTCAACTTTCATTGTCTTGATTTCGTTAACCCAAGTGAAGAATTTTTCAAAGTCTGAGTCGATACCTGCTTCAACAAGTTCGATAGCGCCTTCCATAACTTCACCCGTACCACCGTCCAATGAAATAACATCATCTTTGTGGAATACTGTGCCGTCTGAGCAAGTGATTGTTTCTTTTTCAAGGTTGATAACCAAATCTTCACAACCTGAAACGCACGGTTTACCCATACCTTTTGCAACTACTGCTGCGTGAGATGTAGCACCGCCTCTGAGTGTCAATACACCTTGTGCAACTGCCATACCGTGAATATCATCAGGGCAAGTTTCAATTCTTACGAGGATAACTTTTTCGCCTTTGCCGCCACGTTCTGCTGCTTCTTCCGTATCAAATACGATTTTACCTACTGCTGCTCCGGGAGATGCGTTTACACCTTTTGAAACTTTGTGAGCGTGTTTTACTGCTGCGGGGTTGAAGCAGGGAAGCAATACTTGGTAAACTGTATAGGGGTCAACCAATTTGATTGCTTGTTCTTTTGTTACGATGCCTTCTTCGTACATATCAACTGCGATTTTGATTGCTGCTTTTGCAGTTCTCTTACCGTTTCTTGTTTGAAGAATCCAGAGTTTTCCTCTTTCAATAGTAAATTCCATATCTTGAACATCGTGATAGCCGTTTTCAAGTTGTTTTGCAATTGTTACATATTGCTTGTAAAGTTCGGGCATATCTGTTTCGAGTTCTGCGATTTGTTTCGGTGTTCTGATACCTGCAACAACGTCTTCACCTTGTGCATTTACCAAATATTCACCGTAGAATTTGTTTTCACCTGTTGCAGGGTTTCTTGTGAATGAAACACCTGTTGCACAGTCGTTACCCATGTTACCGAATACCATTGTTTGTACGTTTACTGCTGTACCGTAGTTATGGTCGATTTTGTTCATGTTTCTGTAAGCAACTGCTCTTGGGATATTCCAAGAACGGAATACGGCTTCGATTGCTTCTTGAAGTTGCACATAAGGATCTTGCGGAAAATCTTTTCCTGTTACTTCCTTAATTACGTTTTTGTAAATCGGGATAAGTGACATCCAGCCTTCTGCCGAAATTTCAGTATCAGACTTAACGCCTTCTCTTTCCTTAACTTTTTCTACTTCTGATTCAAAGTATTTTTGTCTGTCCATTTCCCAAGCAACTGAACCGAACATTGTTAAGAAACGACGATATGAATCGTAGCAGAATCTCGGGTTATTTGTTAATTTAACCATTGCTTCTACTGTTTCATCGTTCAAACCTAAATTCAAGATGGTTTCCATCATACCGGGCATTGAAACTCTTGCACCTGAACGTACTGAAACCAATAACGGGTTTGTTTTATCTCCGAATTTTTTACCTGCTTGTGCTTCGACTTCAACGAGTGCTTTTTTTACTTCGTCCATCAAACCTTCGGGCATTTTGTTTCCGTTGTTGATGTAGTCCATACAAGTTTCTGTCGTGATTGTCAATCCGGGAGGTACCGGCAAGCCTAAGTTGGTCATTTCTGCCAAGTTAGCACCTTTACCGCCAAGGAGTGCACGCATGTCGGCATTTCCTTCTTTGAAAAGCCATACTCTTTTTTCAGTCATATTTTTTCTCCTTTAGGCATGCTTTAAAAGCATGAAATACTATAACATTTATAGAATATAAGTTATCATAAACATATCTGTTTTCATAGTCTAAATATCGGATTTTTTTATTTTTGTTTCGTCTTTTTTACCTCTCTCGAATTTTCACTCTTGTGAGGGGATTTTTTAGGGCAAATACTTCTTTTTGCTTTTACTTTGCACTATGATTGTACATTTCTCAATATGACGAGGAATGCATATCATGTTAAACTCTGTATTGGTCGACTGAAGTCGACCCTACTTTTTGATAAATGAGTAAACAATGGATTGCCACGTCCTCACTTCGTTCGTCCTCGCAATGACAGTAAATGCTTGAGGTTATACGGTTTCGCTCTCTGCTCGTTCGTTCCTCGCAATGAAAATAATTTTGTCACATCATTCTGAGCGTATGCGAAGAATCTGTGAAATGTTTAGGAAAACAGATATTTCGGGGGCAATCCTCTCAAAATGACATAACGGGTTCATTGTTATTGCGGTTGATTGTCTGAAAAATCTTCCTTAACTTCTCCTTTAGCCTCTTCTTTGTTCTCTTCCGAGTTTTTTTCGTCAACGGGGCAGCCAAGACAGTTTCCTTCAATCCGCATTTCTTTTTCTGTTTCTTCAAACAAATTTTTCTTTATTTTAAACATTGTTTTGACGGAGATTTGCAGGCAAATAAACCCCGCAATAACAGCGGAAATCATACAATATGTTGTTGATGGGGTGTGTTGTTTCAACAAAAAATATCCGAGCCAGCCAAATCCGATAAAAAACGCTGCAACAGATTGGAATGTATAAACTTCATCAAACAAAAAACTCGGTTTGATTTTTTTGTTTTGTTTCTTCATTTTTAGTATTTTGAGTGAAAAAATTATGAATTTGCCCAATCCGACGACGGTGAAAAAGCACGCCAAATATAAGCAAGTTCTGATTAAATTTTCCAAAGACCATTCAAACATATAATTTCCTTTTCTTTAAAATTAAAATACTCCGCCGTAGAGGTAATATGCGGCACAATTCAAGCCTGTTCCGACAGGTGAGCAATCTTCTTTCATTTCTTGTCTTGAAAGATTTGAGCCGAGCGGTTCGAGTTTGTCGGCATAAATATTTACGGCATAAACGTCGCTGCCTAAAAAGTTTCGCCGTTTATTTTTTCCGTCGATATCTACAAAAATCGTTCCAATCGGAGAATTTTTGACGTTATCGGCATCTCTGTCGAATCCCGTAAATCCGATAATCATACCGTTTTTGAGTTCGACGAATTTTTTTGCATAATATTTTGATGATTTTTTTACGCTTCTGCCGTTGAGATAACGGTATCTGTAACGTTTATTATCAACGACTTTGCCGTTTTGAACGGGTAAAAATTTTGAATATTCTTCAAAATATACGTCCGCATCAAGGTAGTGAACATCTTTATATGCCTCAATTACTTGCGGCTCCTTATGTTTGAGCAAATTCTGCACGTAAACCAATTCGGGATAAAAATCTTTCCAAACTGCAATTCTTTGGGCTTGGTCTTTTTCGATGACGGTCAGCGGAAACAGAGCCACAACAATAATTGCGACAATGAAAAGAAACATTAGCAGTTCGACAAGAGAATATCCTTTTTTCATTATGCCATATCCAAGCGTTTTTTCTCCTCGATGAGTTTGCCGTAAACCCAATCGGGGATAAAACTTTTGCCTAAAATAATATTTCCGTTTTGCGGGTGCGGGGCGTGGAAGTCCGAACCGCCCGTCATAATCAAGCCGTATTTTTCTGCCAAAGTTGAAAAATATTCTACCATTGCGGGAGAATGTTTGCGGTGATATGCTTCAAGTCCTCTCAAACCGTAATTTATGAGTTCTTTTGTTAAACTTTCCGCAATTTCGACGTCGTAAGGGTGTGCAAATACGGGTATTCCGCCTGCATCGTAAATCGTTTCGACCGCTTCGTGAGGAGTTACGGTTTTTCTTTGGACAAAAACGGGCGATTTGCTATTGATATATTTGTTGTAAGCATCGACAACGCTTGCTGTTCCGCCTGCTTGGCTGATTGCTTTTGCAAGGTGCGGACGACCGATGCTGCCGCCTTCTGAAACAGATTTTTGGATTTCTTCTATATCAATATTTATGCCTTCTTTTTTTGCAAGAAGTTTTAAAATCTCCTTTGTTTGTTTAATTCTTGCGGCTTGTTGGAATTTGATAACTTTTTTCAAATTCTCATCTTCCAAATTCATAAAATAGCCCAAAATGTGGACTTCGTAACCTTTGTAAATTGTATTAATTTCAATCCCCGGTATTAAAATCAGCGGTTTTGGGGTATTTTCGACTTGAATTTTGTCGAGATAAGCCTTTGCCACAGGATAGGACAAAACGTTGTCGTGATCGGTTATGGCAATTGCATCTAATCCCGCTTCAATCGCAGCATCAACAACTTTTTCAGGCGAAAATACACCGTCTGAATAAGTGGTGTGAATGTGTAAATCGATTTTCACTTTTAGCCTCTCATTTTCTTATTTTCCTTATAATGTCTTTTTAAAATTAATTCTTTCAATATCTTCGGCAATTCCCGTGATTGCATCAATCGTAATAACTACGCCGTTGACGCACACATTGCCCGAATTTGCTACTTCAAAACGGCAGGGCAGCATTGTTAACATGTGTTTTATTGAGGATTCATAATCCATTCCGATGATACTTTCCGTATCTCCGCAAAATCCTGCATCTGAAATATATGCGGTTCTTCCGCTCATAATTGTTTCATCTGCCGTTTGTACGTGCGTATGCGTGCCGACAAAAGCACTTACGCCAAAATCTGACAGGTATTTTGCATAACACATTTTTTCCGCTGTCGCTTCTGCGTGAAAATCTACAAAAATTACGTTCGTTTCTTTTTTAATTTCTTCGATAGCCTTTTCTGCTGCGTATCTCGGGGAATCGAACGTCGGCATAAATGTTCTGCCCAATAAATTAATTACGCCTATTTTTCCTTTCGGCGTGTCAAAAATTTTGTAACCCTTTCCGATAGGTTCGGGGTAATTTGCCGGTCTGATTAACTTTTCGGCATTTTCAATGTAGTCAAAAATATCTTTTTTATCCCAAATATGATTGCCCGATGTCATGCAATCGATGCCGTATTCGGATAATTCATTATAATTTTTTTCGGTTAAACCAAAGCCGTGAGAAACGTTTTCAACGTTTGCGATAACAAAATCAAACTCGGAAGATTTTTCTGCCAAAAAATCTCTAACGGCATATCTGCCAGCCTTTCCGACCATATCTCCGAAAAACACAATTTTTAATTTTGTATCTTTTGTCATAATCCGCTCTCAAAAATAACAAGAAAGCGGCACGAAATACCGCTTTCTTGTACTGTTTTTCTATTTTGCAACTTCCGTAACACGAACTTCTCTTACAACGGTAACTCTGATTTGTCCGGGGTAATCAAGTTCGTCTTCGATACGTTTTGCAATATCTCTTGCCAATTTTGCACTCGTTGTGTCGTCGAATTTTTCAGGTTGAACGATAACTCGAACTTCACGTCCTGCTTGGACTGCAAACGATTGCTTAATACCTTCGTAACTTGTTGCGATTTCTTCAAGTTTTTGCAAACGTTTGATGTAAATTTCGAGGGTGTCACGTCTTGAACCGGGGCGACCTGCTGAGATTGCATCGGCAAGTTTAACCAAAACCGCTTCGATTGTTTTTGCGGTAACGTCATCGTGGTGTGCTTCGATTGCGTGGATTACGGTTTCTTTTTCGCCGTATTTTCTTGCAAGTTCGACGCCCAATTCGATGTGGGTACCTTCTTGAGTTTGGTCAACTGCTTTTCCGATATCGTGGAGCAAACCCGCACGTTTTGTAATAGCAACGTCCGCACCGATTTCGGCTGCAATCATTCCTGCGATGTGACCGACTTCGAGAGAGTGTTTCAAAACATTTTGACCGTAACTTGTTCTGTAATAGAGGCGACCTAAAGTTTTGATTAACTCTTTGTGCAAATTCATAATGCCCATATCCATTGCGGCATTTTCACCTTCGTGGAAAATCTTTTGTTCGATTTCTGTTTTTGCACGTTCAACGGTTTCTTCAATTCTGACGGGGTGAATACGTCCGTCGAGAATTAATTTTTCCAATGCTGTTTTTGCAATTTCACGTCTTACGGGGTCAAAGCAAGAT
>CAKVJR010000090.1 GCA_934754855.1 uncultured Candidatus Melainabacteria bacterium | reverse complement strand
GTACCGTAGTTCTTATTTGCAGTATTTAACAAACTTTTATAATAAAAATATCTCGGGGATTTTTTCGTAATATACGCAGCCGCATTGATGTATTCTTCCGCTGACTTTGTATCGTTCAAATCCAAGGCATCTCTTGACATATCAAGCCAGCCCTCGGGATAAAAAACATTCTTTGACAATGATTTCAACAGGTTTTGTTTACCAAAGTCTTTTTGAATTTGAGAGGACAAATAAAGGACCTTATAGTTGTTGTCGTCAAGTTTTTGAGCCTTAAAAAGATATTTGTATGCCTGTTTATAATCTTTTGTCTTAAAAGATGTAACGCAAAGAGCCACGAGAGTTTCCACGTCACGCCCCATACCTTTTTCGGCAATTTTATACTCGGCGAGTGCATCTTGATATCTGTCTTCATAAAGCAAAATATCGCCCAAACCTTTATGAGCATAATAAGCCTTTTTGTCGTTGGAAATAACCTTTTCATAAAGTTTTTTGGCACTTTTGAAATCACCTGTCAAAAAATAAATCTTTCCGAGCAATTTCGGCGAATTTTTATATTCCCCTTTCAAAAGCAACATATTCAACTCGCTTATCGCACGTGCATAATCTCTGTTCAAATAAAAATAATGCGCAAGATAATATTTTTGCAAAAGTTCATCTTTCGTACTTTCGGAAAGCGAATAATATTTAATCTTATCAATCTCTTTGACAAGCATAACAAACGGAATTTCCTCGGACAAAAGTTGCTTCAAAAGAGAAGACGCCTCTTTCGTTTTTCCGTCCGCCGTCAAAATTTCCGTCTTAAATCTTTTGTAATTCAAATTATCTGAATTTGCCGAAATCGCTCTGTTAATCTCGGATAAAGCATCTTTATAATTTTTCTGTTCATAATATGCTCTCGCCCGCAAATAATTTGCGTAATCGGATTTAACAATGGCATTTCCGCTTTTTTCAAGTTTCTCAAGACTTTCATCTGTCAAATTGTTATAAACAATATCGGTATATAATCCCGCCAAGAAAACCTCTTCCTGCGTTTTCAAGAATATATCGGGGAAATAGAGTTTTCTTATAGCATTAATATGTTCGCCCCAAATTTCACGATTTTGCACTTTTGACATCGCAAGGTGGGCAAGCGAGAAAAATCCGAGTTGAGAAAGTTTATAAGCCGCCGTCATATAATAAAAATCATTCGGCTCCATTTTGTTCAAAATATTCCGAAATTCATAATACGCAACCGAAACATTAGACTGCTCGGCATGTTTCACCGCAACATCAAATTCATTAATCAATTGCCTGATTTTAGGATTATATTGAAGATTTCTGTCATAATAAACATCATATCCCGAAAAGAACACCAATTCTTTCAAATCAGAATGTCGTAAATAAGAAAGTTCTTTTTGTTTAGTCTGAATTTCCGACAAATCAGCGGACATCGCCACACAATTCGTAGAGAATAATGCCAAAAAGAATAATATTACGAATAATATTGCTCTGATTTTCAATTGTTATCCTTTACAGATTTGTGAATATAATAATGGTTGAATAAATCGATAAACTCTTGTTCTTCCGCCGTTTTGACCTCTTTATTAATCATAATTTCAAGTTCAAAAAGTTGATGTTGTTCAAGAATTTTTCTCGAATTTGCATCTAAAGCACAATCGCTGTCCGACAAAATAATATCAATAATTCTGTCGCAGGTAATAGAAAGGAATAAATCGGTAATCCGCTCGTCGAAATGAGTTCCCGCACCCTCTCTGATTATTTTTATTGCATCTTGAATAGGCATTCTGTCACGATAGTGTCTAATCGAAGTTATTGCATCAAAAACATCGGCAACCGCAAGAATTCTTCCGCCCAAAGGAATTTCCGTACCTCCTTTGTGTCTGAAATAACCTTGTCCGTTGAATTTTTCGTGGTGAGAAGATGCAATTTCAACAACATCTTTAAACGATTCGGATTTGTCTGCAATTTTGCTCAAAATATCGTGCGTAATTCTTACGTGGTCTTGGATATGATGATATTCTTCATCGGTCAACTTACCTTTTTTCTGCAAAACAGAATCTCGAATACCGATTTTGCCGATATCGTGGAGCATTGCCGCTTGAGCAATAACTTCCGATTTTTCCTTATCCATACCGACTTTTTGGCACAAAAGCGATGAATATTGAGTAACTCTCATTGAATGACCTGCTGTGATTTTATCACGTGCATCAATAGACGCCGCAAGCGTATCAATAAATCCGTTAAACAATCTCTTTTGCTCAATCAACATTTTTTGTTGAGTTTCAAACAATCTGTTGTTTTCAAGTGCAATACCCGCACTTGCTCCGATTGTTATAAGCAAATCCTCATCAGTTTCCGTAAAACTTCCGTCAAATTTGTTAATAACCTGAAATACACCGATAACCTCGTATTTGAGGTTTCTAATCGGCATACACAAAATACTTTGAGTTCTGTATCCTGTCTGAACGTCGATTTCTTGGTTAAAACGCTCATCGTTGTACGCATTTTGGATATTAACGGTTTTGCCCGTCATTGCAACATGCCCTGCCAAACCTTTTTCCATCGGAAAACGAATTTCCTTATGTTCCATACCCAAAGCAACTTTTGACCAAAGTTCTTTTTTCTCTCTGTCAATAAGAAATACCGTACATCTGTCGGCTTTAAGAGCAAATTTTGTTTGTTCGGCAATAGTTTTGAGCAATCTGTCCAAATCGATTTCAGCACTGATTGTACGTGCAATTTTAAGAAGAGCAATCAAAGGATCGCTCGGAATATCAGAATCTTTCGGGCGTTGAATTTTCTTCAATGAATCATTGAAAACCGCCTCACTTGATTCGTTCAAATCTTTATCAATACCCGTAATTCTTGCAAAAGCCTGATTATAACCGCCCGTTTCCGCAAGTTCTTTTGCCTTTGCCGTGCATTCATAAGCACGTTCGTAATTTTTAACTTTAAGATTGCAAAAAGCGAGTGCCTCATAAATTCTCATCAAAATATACGGATATTCAGTAACCATATATGCTGCACGGTTCAAATACATTAAGGCTTCCGAGTAGTTATGTTCGTGAATTGCAATTTGAGCAAATGCCCATTTGCTGATACCCCACGCATTTTCTCCGAAAGAATCCTGTGCCAAAAATCTTGCATCTTCAAGCAATAAAAGACTGCTTTTGTAAGTTTCGGGGTCACAATAGTACTTCATCAACCCGATAAATGTTAAGCAAATTGAAATTTTTTCGGTTCTGTTCGCTTTTAAATAAATTTTATGAGCAATGTTAACTTTGTCGGAACATTCCTTGTATTCCCCGTTTTCGTAGGCAACCATTGCTTCTTCAAACAAACTGTCAGCCTGTCTTAACTTCTCATCTAAATCCAAATCAGAACTGTTTATTAAAATTGTCATACAAAAGAACCTTATTTTTGGTACAATATGATTATACAATAATTTAAGAAAAGACGGCAACTGTCGCAACGACAATGTTACACACAGAAAGGGAATTTATGAAAAAAGTCAGCATTTTGATACCTGTTTATAATGAAAAACAAACACTTGAAAAGTTGTTGGAAAAGGTTGAAGAGGCACCGTTTGCAGGACTTGAAAAGGAAATAATTTTGGTTGATGACTGTTCAACAGACGGAACAAAAGACATTTTAAAGAACTTTGAAAATAAATATAAAGTTTTATATCACGATGTAAATCAAGGTAAAGGTGCTGCTTTAAGAACGGGATTTTCTGCTGTAACGGGCGATATTGCGGTAATTCAAGATGCAGACTTGGAATATGACCCGAAAGATTACGACGGCGTTTTGCAATTGATTTTGAATGACGAAGCCGATGTTGCTTACGGTTCAAGATTTTTGGACTTAACACAAAGCAAAACCGTTGTCAAAATTAACTTTTTGGCAAACAAAATGCTCACCTTGATGACAAATATCCTTTTCGGTTCAAAATTAACAGATATGGAAACCTGCTACAAAGCATTCAAAACAGAGTTTATCAAAGGAATTACGATTAAATCCGACAGATTTGATTTCGAGCCTGAAATTACGGCAAAAATGTTCAAGAAAAAAGCGAGAATAAAAGAAGCACCGATTTCATATCAGGGAAGAACTTTTGAAGAAGGCAAAAAAGTTTCGATGATTGACGGTATCCATGCCGTTATCGCACTTATCAGATTTAAGTTTACCGACTAATTGGAGAAATATGGAAATTCAAGGCGTACAAGTTCAGAACTACATTTATCATTTTTTGAAAAACATTTCGTTAAATTATTCTTTTAACGGTAAAAATGTTTTGTTTTTGTACGGAGCGGCTGACCTTGACAATGCAAGGGTTATTGAAAAATTCGGAGCAAAAAATGTCTGGTTTATGAGTTATGACCTTGAATTTCAAAAATTAGAAAACGAAAACATAACACTCCTCAACCTCTCTGATATCGACCATTTGAAAAAAATTGACGATAAATCGATAGATTTGATTATCGGATTGGAAGTTCTTGAACATATTTATTACATTCGAGGATTTATTGACGAAGTAAAGCGGATTTTGAAAGACGGCGGAAGTGCGATTTTGCAAGGTTTTCCCGTGTGGACAAGCAAATTCGGACATCATCTTTGGGTTGAAGATAAGTTTATTTTCAACAATGACACAAATCCTTTGGCGCCTTGGGAGCATTTGACGTTCAAAAATGCTCAAGATGCAATTGACACAATGGTTAACAAAGGATATACCAAAGAGGACGGAAAATTAGTCGCTGATTGGATTTTCGGCGAAGAAGAAATCAACTGTCTATCTCCGAGCGAAATGTTTGTTGATGTAACAAAAATACCTTACGATGCTGAAAAATTCGGGCATAAAATCAATAAAAACGGTACTGTCGAAACTTATAAAACTGATGATTTTTCATATAATTTCAAACGGATTATGACAGATGAAAAGCCTAATAAATATTTTGAGCAGGCACTTTCAAAATATTCGGAAGAGGACTTGAAAACGGAAGAATGTGTTTTGACAATCTCAAAGAAACGGGCATGCCAAGCGAAAGAGGAGATTGAATTTCCCGAACTTCCTTATTTCAGACGGGTTGTTTTTGAGCAATTTTTCAAAAAATACAGTTTAAAAGATGCAAATGTTTTAAATATTTCTTATTACGATAACAATTTTTATTCAAAACTTCTCAAAAAGCACGGTGCCAAAGCGGTTACAGGTGTTTCACAGATGCTGAAAAACGAAAAAATCGAGGAGATTGAGGGAATAGAAAATGTTTGTCGAAAATTTGAAGATTTTGACGGAGAAATAGAAAAATTCGACATTATCATTGGCTTTGACGTCATTCAAAACATAAACGATTTTGAAAAATTCTGTATCAAATTAAACCGCTATTCAAACTTGGCAACAGGAATTCATATCGACGGATACACGCCATACACCTCGGCTTGCGGACATTCTTTCTGCTCAAAAAATCATAATTTCTTTGATGAAACAAATCCTCTCGACCATTGGGAACACTTGTCATTAAAGACGGAAGAGGATTTCAGAAATGCTCTGAAACGGCATAATATCGCCGATGAAGAGATTGAAGAAATTATTTTCAGATATTTCAAAGATGAACCGATTTTGAAAATGACACCGACAGAAATTGAAGAAGAACTTTCTAAAAATTTGACGGTTGATGTCAGAAGAATTTACCGTTATTACCCTGAAAACGAGCATTATAAAAAGGCTTTAGAGGAATATAACGAAGATGATTTGAACGTCGAAAGATTGATTATTACATCAGATATCCCGAATTTGTTGTGGCTTGACGAGTTAAATCTTGATAAAAATTATGAACTCAACGTTTCCGATATAAATTTGAAATATAAATTGCCCGACAAGCGGGTTTTGAGCATCTCTCCGCAATATTGCAATTACGCAATAACAGAGGGTTTGGAAGCATTGCGGGCAAAAGAAATTGTGTCCTTGGGGGCATATTATTCGGGCTATGAACTTCGTTGCGGAACGAACGTCAAATGCACAAACCAAAAATGGCAAGATATCGAGAATTTGCGGGGCAAATTTGATATTATTTACGGCATAGAGGTACTTGAACACGTTAAAGATTTGAAGAAATTTTTTGAAACTTTGAAAAATCTTGTGGCTGATAACGGGGTTATTTGCTTGCAAGGCAGACCATTGTGGACAAGCGACGAAGGGCATAACTGCACGGCTGAACTCGACTCGGGATTTTTGCAAACAGGCGAAGAAAAAATGAAAATTTCTCCGTGGCAGCACCTTGCATTTGAAAATCAGTCGGATTTAAAAAATTCCTTGTTTGATAAAGGTTTTAGCGAAAATGACGCCGATAAAATTGCCGATTTCATCTTTAATTCCGATGAAATAAACCGTCTTTCATTCTCGAAAATTTTGGATATTTTAAATGAAGTTGACGGGCTTTTTTACGGAACGAAGAAAGTTTTGGACTACTCTGACGAGAACGAATTTTACGAAATTGCGAGCAAAAAATATACCCACGAAGAATTGCGAACAAAAGAACTCAGACTCTCTATCAGAAAAAAATTGCAATAAGTTTTGCCACTGTACAACTACCATTATTCTAAGAGGAACAAAATTTATTCCGAGCAATCTCACTCCCCGTCATTCTGAGCGGAGCGAAGAATCTATTTTAACGCCCCAAAGAGATACTTCGGCTAAAGCCTCAGTATGACTAAAATGCAGGATTTCGCCACTTTCTCGTCCAATCTCACTCCCCGTCATTCTGAGCGGAGCGAAGAATCTATTTTCGCAACAGAAACAGGTACTTCACCAAAAGTTTCATTACTAAAAAGAAGAGCAAAAATTCTTTAGTAGCAAAATGATTATTTTTATAATAAAATTTAGGTAAAAAT
>CAKVJR010000089.1 GCA_934754855.1 uncultured Candidatus Melainabacteria bacterium | reverse complement strand
AAACCTTCGTTCTTATCCCTGACGGATACATTGCACTCGGCAAACTTTCTCAAGCAATGATGTACGGTGCAAATATCATCGCAATTAACGGTAACTTCGACGAAGCATTGGAAAGAGTTATCGACATTTCAAAAAATTACCCGATTACAATGGTAAACTCACTCAATCCGTATAGAATTGAGGGTCAAAAATCAGGTGCATTTGAAATTATAGAAGCTTTGGGCGACGCCCCCGACTATCACTTTATCCCTGTCGGAAATGCAGGCAACATCACCGCTTACTTCAAAGGTTACGAAGAATGGCTCACAATCAACAAATCAACTCACTTGCCAAAAATGATGGGCTTTGAAGCAGAAGGGGCAGCGGCAATTGTCAGAGGTGAAAGAATTATGCACCCCGAAACCCTTGCAACTGCAATCAGAATAGGCAACCCCGCAAGTTGGGAAAAAGCAGAAAGAGCAAGAGATTTGTCAGGCGGAACAATCGATAGCGTTACAGATGATGAAATCGTTGAAGCATACAAAATGATTGCATCAACAGAAGGTATCCTCTGCGAACCCGCATCAGCAGCATCTGTTGCAGGCTTGATTAAATCAAACAAAGCAAAAGCAGTTAAAGAAGGCTCAAAAATTGTTTGTATCTTAACGGGTAACGGCTTGAAAGACCCTGATAACGCAATTAAATATGCACTTGCTGACGTTAAAAAGACAAGTTCAGACATAACAGATATTTTAAGAGCAATGGACATTTAGTCGCTCAAACACAATTTTATAAGGTTATAAGGCGGTCAGAAATGACCGCTTTTTTAATTTATACATTGTTATCGTTACAAAATTATCGTCATTCTGAGGTCTTGAAAAGACCGAAGAATCTATATATTATCAATGTAAACAGATTCTTCGCTTACGCTCAGAATGACAATTTAGAGTTCTTTGTCATTGAGGTGGAAGCCGAAGTATCTGAAAAAATCAACATTAAATTATTCCCCATAAACCCAATTTTTACGTGCAAACCATTGAATCATGGATAAAATTGCGATTATGACAAACAAAACGTAAGCCGTCGCCGATGCTCTGCCTATTACAAAATATTCAAAAGAATTTTTATAAAGCCAATAGACCAAAACATCCGTCGCACCGTCAGGTCCGCCTTGTGTCATCAAATAAATCAAATCAAAAACCTGAAACGAGGAAATCGTTGTGATAATTAAAACGAAAAATATTACGGGACTCAAAAGCGGTAAAGTAACCTTGAAAAATGTCTGAAAGGCATTCGCTCCGTCAATTTTAGCCGCCTCGGGAAGAGAAGAATTTATCCCCGCATAACCTCCGATTAACATAACCGTGTTGTAGCCGATTAACTTAACAACAGAAACCAAAATGACCGCAAACATAGCCGTATCGGGGTTATAAAGCCATTGAATATTTATTCTTAAAATATAATTCATTAATCCGATATTCGGGTCAAAAATCCACGCCCAAACCAACGCAACTACAAGCATTGGGGTGATAAACGGAATGAAATAAATAGTTTTAAACAAATCAGAGAATTTGAATTTTTTATTCAAAATATCAGCCAAAAATAACGGGATTAAAACAGCAAATAGCGTTGTAAATACGGCATAAATGACAGTATTATTAAAAACTCTGAAAAATTCAGGCTCTTTGAAAAGTTCAAAATAATTATCAAAACCGACAAATTTCGGAGTCGATAACAAATCCCAATCAAAAAAACTCAGCCCAAATGAGCAAAAAACAGGAATTATAATAAAAATAAGGCAACCTGCCACGCAAGGGAGCAGGAACAGAAAAGAAATTTTATTGTCGGGAAAATTTTTGCCTTTATTCATAAGTTTTTCCATGTTTGAGTTATTATTTATATTATAATTATTACGTCAACAATACAAGGAGTTTACATGATTACGTTAAAAGCATTCGGAAAAAACGATATAAGAGGCGTTTATGGAGAAACAGTCACTGAAGAATTATTTAAAAAAGTCGGAAGAGCCTATGTTTATTACGTCAAAGAACGTTTAGGAAAAGAAAAAGTAACTCTTTCAGTCGTTCGAGATGCAAGATTGCACTCACTTCCGCTTGCAAAATCAATCATTGACGGCGTTTTAGCCGCAGGTGGCGACGTAATTGACCTCGGAATGGGACCGACACCTTTCGGATATTATTCAGAATTTATCGAAACTCCGTTCGGAACTGTTGACGGTGCGTTGATTATTACGGCAAGCCACAATCCCCCTGAATACAACGGTTTGAAGATGACTTGCGAAAAACAATCTCTCCACGAAGAACAAATCAAATATGTAAAAAATATTACACAAAAAGTTATCGATGGTGAGTACCAAGACGCCCAAAACAAAGGTGAATACCACGAATTTAACATGGTAGATAAATACATTGAAAAACAAATTGAACTTTTCGGAACGGATAAAAAAGACGTAAAAATCGTAACAGATTGTGCAAATGCCGCAGCAGGCGTGGTTGCTCCGCAAATGCTTAAAAAATGCGGATATGAAGTCGTCGAACTTTTCACAGAACCCGACGGAAGATTTCCTAACCACCACCCAAACCCAAGCATCGAAAGCACTTTGGACACCCTCAAAAAGACCGTAGTTGAAACAGGAGCAGACATAGGGGTTGCATTTGACGGTGATGCGGACAGAATTGGTGTTATTGATTGCGACGGAAACTACTTAACAGGCGACAAGTTGCTCTACATCTACTCGACAGACATCATTCCTAGATTTAAAAATGAGGATAAAAAGCCTGTAATCGTATCAGAAGTAAAATGTTCACAAGTTTTGTTCGACAGCCTCAACAAGTTGGGTGCGGAAGCGGTTATGTGCAAAACGGGACACGGATACATTAAGGCTAAAATGAAAGAAACAGACGCAATTGCAGCAGGCGAAATGTCAGGTCACATGTTCTTCAAAGAAAATTGGTACGGCTTTGACGATGCGGTTTATGCGGCATCAAGAATTGCGGCGCTCGTTAACAAAAAGAAAAAAGAAGACAAAAACTTTAAATTAACACAACTTCTTGAACCGTTTAATGCTGTTTATACGTCTGAGGAAGTTCGTTTCCCCTGCAAAGACGAAATGAAAAAGCCCGTTCTTGCTAAAATTGATGAAGAAATCGGCAAAAATCCCGAATTTTTCGGTGATGAAATAAAAGATATAATAAGATTAGACGGCTTGAGGATTGTATTTGACGGCGGATTTGCGATGATAAGACAAAGCAACACCGAACCCGTTTTCACACTCAGATTTGAGGGAAGAAACGAAGAAGTTTGCAATCAATACAAAAAGGCAATGCTTGACGAATTAGAAAGAATTTGCAAGGAAATGAAGGCATAAAATGACGAAAAATAAACTTTTTATCGTAGTTTTGACATTATGTATTATTTCAATGTTGATGGGCTTTTTGGCACCTGTTTTCAACAAATTTGATAACAGCGAAAAACAAAAAAACGCAAAACCTAAGACAAACTTTTCTAAAATTATGAGTCCGAACAAGGTTGCAGTTATCGGGTTGAACGGTGTTATAAATTCAACCCCCGAAAATAATATATTTGTCGAAGAAAATTCCTCGCTTGTGGCTCTTAAAGCCTTGAACGATGCTGAAAACGACGATACGGTAAAAGGTGTTATTTTAAGAATTAACTCACCCGGCGGAACGGTCGGAATGTCCCAAAGATTGTACTCGGCAGTGATGCACGTCAGAGAGAAAAAGCCTGTTATTGCAGTGCTTGACGACATTGCGGCAAGCGGTGGATATTACGTGGCAAGTGCAGCCGACAGAATTGTAGCCCTTGAAGGGACAATGACGGGCAGTATCGGCGTAATTATGTCCACAACCGACGCTCACGAACTTTTGACAAACAAATTGGGAATTTCTCAAAACGTCATAAAAAGCGGAAAATACAAGGATATAGGCTCTTCAACCCGTGCTATGACAAAAGAAGAACGTCAACTTCTTCAAGAAATGGTCAACGATTCATACCAACAATTCAAATCCGCCATCACAAACGGAAGAATTAAACGTAACGATAAATACGAAGTTGCAAAGACAAATTTGACAACCCAAAATCTCAATAAATACGCCGACGGACGAATTTTTACGGGCAGACAGGCGAAGAATTTGGGCTTTGTTGACTCAACAGGCGGTAACAGAGAAGCAAAAGAAATGATGATTAAAATCCTTGAAAAGAAAGGATTTACAAAGGATATTATTGATTTTGTCGATTACGGAAAGAGCAACAATTTCCTCTCATCATTGGGCTTGAACCAAAAGACATCGGTAATTGACGGACTTATGCCAGCAAGTGTCAAATACGCACGCAAACCGCTTTATCTTTGGGAGTAAAAATGGAAAAATACGTCGAAAATTTATATAAAATCCTATTTGAATTTGATTTTTCGGAAGTTTCCAAAGAAAGTCCGATTTACAAAGGAATGCTGACATTAATTTGGACATCATTATTTTTATATTTGCCCAATCACACGATTCCGAGCGGATTAAATGAAGATATTTTGTATCTCGGCGGAATAGGAATTTACCTGATTGGAATTTTGTTCGTTTGGGCAATTTCAGCAATATTTTTTGATTTCATTGCGAAAATTTTCGGCAATGGCGGAAAAATCAGACATTTATTGAATTTATCGGCATATACACTTTTGCCTTATATTTTTATGGCACCGTTTGAAATTTTGAAAAATTCATCGAAAATTGGCTATTTTTTGGGAACAAAACTTGAGATTTTGTTACTCGTTTGGGTAATAATTTTATACACGAAATCACTTGCAAATACGTACAATTTGTCAAAATCATCATCAATTATGCTTGTTTTTATCCCGACAATCGCAATCGGATTTGCTTTTATTTGGCTTATAGGAACTTGTTTCAACATAGGTTATATTTATACCGTATAAGGGGATACGGTTATGAAGAAATTTATTTTAGCGGCGGCAATGCTGACAGCGTTGTCCTGCCAAGTTTACTGTGCAGAAATCAATGACATTTCAGCAATCGAAAAAGATTTGTTCGGGGTGGAATACAAAGAAGAGCAAACCCCAACGAGATTAAACCGAATTGAAGAATATTTGTTCGGTGAAAAAAAATCAGGCACAAATTCGGAAAGAATTAAAAAAATTACAGATGCAAGCGGACTTTCGACAGAACCGAAAAAGACCGAAAACGAAAAACGGATTGCAGAGGCGGAATTTATGCCCGAGGATAAAAACGTCACCTATCCCGTCATTGATATGATGGAAGAAAAGGTTTTCAAAAAAACATATCAGGGCGAAAATGTTTACAAGCGTGTAGAACGCTTGGAGCAAAAGACTTTCGGCAAAATTTCACAAGGCGAACTCTCTGACAGAACCGACAAACTCAAAGCGTCTGTTCTTGCGATTAACGCAAATGAGAGCATGCTTGCCAACAACTCCGAACCGCAACCTACCACACCTGAGGAATTTTACAGACAATCTCCTCAAAATTATTACACTCCGCAAGAGAGAAATTTCTCTTTTGCAGGCACGACAATGGGGGGCTTCAAAACGGGAAGTTCAAATAATCCGTACAGTTACGGCAGCAATTCAAAAAGTTCAAACGGATATTCATCATACCCGACAGGCGGAGCAGCATCATATCACAACGATTTTGAACAGGCATTGTCCTCTGCCGAAAATATGATTTTAGGACGAACAAATCCGAATGCGACGGAAGATGAGAGATTATCAAAAATGGAGAAGAAAGTTTTTAAGAAAACTTTTTCGGATGATAGCCTCTCAAGACTTGATAGAGTAGTAAGTGCAGCCCATGCACAAAAAACAGGCGTGGGATATCACGAAAATAAATTTGACCGATATTTGTCGGGCGGATTGCAGGCAGGAATGATTTTGCTGATGATATTGGCAATGATTTTATAAATAAAATTAACATAATGTAATACCTTGAGTTACTCTCTTATGTTTATGCGACAATAGTTTCATAGAATAATAAGGGAGAACTCTAACATGAAAGATAAAACATTTTTAATGATTCCGGGACCGACTCCTGTACCCGAAAGCGTATTGCTTGCAATGGCTAAGCACCCTATCGGACACAGAAGCACAGAATTTTCAGCAGTATTAAAAAGAGTTTATGAAGATATGAAACTCTTGTTCCAAACAAAAAACGACGTTTTAGTATTTACCGCAAGCGGAACAGGTGCAATGGAATCAGCAATCTTCAACCTCGTAAACCCCGGTGATAAAGTTTTATCTTTGGTAATCGGCAACTTTGGCGAAAGATGGGCAAAAATTTCAGAAATGAAAGGTGCAGTTGTAACAAGATACACTGTTGACCCCGGTTGTGCAATCGACCCCGCAGAAGTTAAGAAAATCTTAGATGCCGACGTTAATAAAGAATATAAAATCGTAACTTTGACTCACAACGAAACAGCAACAGGCGTAACAAACGATGTTGAATCAATCGTTAAAATCATCAAAGAACACGGTGCATTGTCAGTTGTTGACGGTGTAACAAGTTTGGGTGCTTTGCCTTGCAAAATGGACGAATGGGGCATTGATGTTCTCATTTCCGGTTCACAAAAAGGCTTTATGATTCCCCCGGGACTTTCATTCTTGGCTGCAAGCGAAAAAGCAATCAAAGTAAGCGAAGAATGTGCAAATCCGAGTTTCTATTTCAATTGGAAACAAAACAGAAAATCGGTTCTCGACGCTTCAACTGCGTGGACACCTGCCGTAAACCTTTTTGTTGCACTTGATACAGCACTTCAAATGATGAAAGAAGAAGGTCTTGACAACATTTGGAAAAGACACGCAAGAATCGCATCAGCAATAAGAGCAGGCGTTAAGGCAATCGGTTTAGAATTGCTTGTTAAAGACGAAAAAGTTGCATCAAATGCAATCACAGCAGTTCTTCCTCCCGAAGGAATTTCGGTTC
>CAKVJR010000088.1 GCA_934754855.1 uncultured Candidatus Melainabacteria bacterium | reverse complement strand
ATGACCGTAAGAGCGTCATATTGTCCCGAAAACAGTGCATCGAGAGCCATATAATGAATTTCATCGCCACGGGTTTCGATTTCTTTCATTTTCAAATTTCTATCGGTAATTTCAGATGCAGAGGTATTACGCTTGAAATTTGTCATAATATAGCCGAGTTCTTCTGTCGAAGAAATCAATGTATGAGCCTGCATTTTCATATGGTCGGTTGCTTCGGCAATTCTATAAACTCTGTAATTCATACATGCTTTTACGATTTTTTTAGTAATTTTGTTAAGCATGGACGAAATTCTTTGAATGTCGTCACGGTCAATCGGGGTATATTTTGATTGGTTTAAAACTTTCAAAACTTTTCTGAAAATTTTATTACTTTTGTGTTTGTACTGACGGGCTGAAATCATTTCATCGTCCGTAACGCCGTTTTCAAGTATTCTCAAGAACAATGCGGCCGCATGTTTACAGGTTTCTGCACTTTCTTGGAAATATTCGTAAAAAACGTCATTTCTTTTCTTAGAAAACATAGAAAATATATTAAAATTTGCCATAAATCCTCAATCTAAGCCAGTTTTCGTCTGACTAATTCTTTTTTAATTTTATTCAATCCCGATTGAATTATCCGAGAAATTCGAGAGGGGGAAAGATTGTATTCTTCCGCCATTTCACGGAGTTTTTTTTCATCAAAGAATTTTGCCTCAATAAATTCTTTTTCTCTTGGGGGCAAAAGTTTCATTGCTTCTTTTATCGCCTTGCTCATTTCTCCGAAAACGACCTGTTCTTCGGGTGTTTCATGAGTGTCCTTAATTTGAGTGGGATTATCATTATCGGTGAGTTCATCGACGGACAAAATTGTTGTATAAACCGCAGCACGGACGTTTGCAGGGTCTTGATTTGCAAACATATTTTCCTGCTGTTTACTTTTCAAAACATACCATTTATAGCGACGACGCACCTCATTTCTGACAGCCCATTTTACAGCCGTTGAAAGGTATGATCTGTTATATTTTTCAGGCGGGGCGGACGAACACAATTTATGAATGACTTGAGTTGCGATATTGACAATCTCGTCATATTCCGCCAAATGCTGAGCAGACATTCTCTTATATTCAACCTTTGCCAAAGTTTCAATAAGTTCTTTGTAATCTGCAATATTGAATTTTCTCACAACATTTTCTGTCTGTGACACATCAACCTCATTTAACATTTTCATATTATCCGAAAAAAAATTTATTTTCCATAAAAAAATTTTCAACAAATAATTAATTATAAACAATATTTCTTAATAATAGAGAAATTTTGGCAAAATCATAGTAAAATAAATATTACGGAATAGAAACAGAGGAAAAGATTATGATTCAAATGCAAGATGTAATGGTTTTTGACATGCCTGTTGAGGTTCAAGCACAAGAGCAAAGAATTGCAGAACTTGACAGAAATTATAATCTTTCGCCGTCAAATTCGACTTATACATACAAATACGAACAAAAAAAACCGAAAATTGTTCAACCTAAAACAACATCTATTTCGCCTGCGGTAATTTATCTTTCGGAAAAATTAAAACAAGGTACTCCGCAAGAACAAAAACGTGCATTAGTTGCGATTTTACAAGGTTTAAACAAGAAAAAAGGTTCTGCGCAATTTTTGGATTCCGGTCTTACGGACGCACTTTTCTTCGTTATTAACCAAGATACATCTAAGTTAAAAGGACCGACAAAACAACAAATTCGTTACAGAAAGCAACTTAAAGAAAATAAACGCTTGCCGAAAGAAAAAATCGACATCGCTGTTGAACTTTCAGACAAGGAAATTGCAGAACGCAACAAGGCTTATTCACTTTATCTCGTTGCAAAAATTCAAAGCGAATTGTGCAATCAAATTGAAGAACGCACGGGACTTCAACCCAAAGTTACGGATTTGCCGATTGTTCAACGCTTAATAAAAGTTTCACAAACAAATCAAGACGAAAATATCAGAGGGGCGGCTCTCGGTGCATTGGCACTTTTGAACAGACCAGAATTTGAACAGGATTTATCGGTAATTTTCAGCAAGGCTGCAAATACAAACGACAAAATCATTAAAGAATATGCTGAAAGAGCATTAAAGTCACTCTCTGAAGGGGACCCGTTCGCAGAATAGGAGTTCAAAATTAGCATTCAAACAAAAATCGTCGGGCAAAAAGGAGAAGACATTGCCGCAGATTATCTTACCAAAATCGGCTACAAGATAATCGAGAGGAATGTTCATTTTTCAAGGAATTGCGAAATCGATATTATCGCAAAAGATAGAGATACTGTCGTTTTTGTCGAAGTTAAAACGAGAAAAACGCTCAACTTCGGACACCCATTTGAAGCAATTAACAAACATAAACTCGAAAAAATTATAACGGGTGCGTTAACCTACATTCAGAAAAATAATCTTAAAAAGTTCCGAATTGATGGGATTGCCGTAATCGGAATTGAAAATCCGAAAATCGAACATTTAAAAAACATTTGCATCAACTAACGTAAAGATTTTAGGTTTAAAAGGGAAATTAATGTCGAAAATTGAAAAAATAAGATTATATATTTCTTCTCTTTTGATTATAATTGCGGCAACAATTTTCTGCTTTTCGGCTGTAAATAACGATTTTCTCTATGTTCAACACTTCCACTCAAAATATAAAAAAGTTTGTCTGAATATTGAATTGCCGAAAAATTTAAAAAACAAAGTTTCTCTTTTGGTCAACGACTCGGATATGAGCCAAAATGAGTGTATCTATTGGGAAGAAAATCGATTTTTCCATAAAACGGACAATCTTAATTCCTTGCAAACAGAGTATTTTTTTCCCGTAAAAAGCCTGAAAATCAAAATTAACGGAGATAAAAAAGAAGCCGAAAAAGTCATAAATAATATCGGGTCGGCTATCGTTTTTGTCGGGGAAAAGATGTATATTTTTGACAACAAAAATATACAAACTTTTGAAAAGACTTCTGATAAAAATTCAACTTATTTGACGCTCCCGAACTTGTGTGAAAGCCAATACAAGGGGCATATTAACGGATTTGTCGTGGATTTTTTATCGTCAATCTACTGTTGGGACAAATACATTTTCCCTTGGATACTGGTGTTTTTAGGCATTATTATTTTGCCTCGTTCACGAATAAAAATCAGTTGTTATGTGACAGTTGGAATTATTTTTCTGCTCGGAGCAATTCTCAGACTGAACGAATCTGCTCAATATCCGCTATGGTTTGATGAGTTGGTTCTCTTTTTTAAAGCAGGCGGAAATTATTATGACAAATATTTTGGCGTCCTTGATGATATGGGCAATCCGCCGTTAATCAATATTTTATACAAAATATTTTCAAGATTCAGTTATGATGGAGAATTTTTCAGAACAATTTTTACAATAATCGGTTCTTTAGGAATTTTCTCCGTTTACTTGCTTGCAAAAGACAGAATTTCAAAAAAAGTCGGACTTATCTCCTCACTTGTCACGACAGTTTCGATTTATGCGATATCGTTTTCGCAAATCTGCCGCAGTTACAACGTGGCATTTGTTTTGGCACCTGTTTTTGTGTTTTTTATGTTCAGAGCATTGGAAACAAAAAAAATAACCGATTATATCGGAATGGCGGTATTTGGAATATTACTCATTAACACCCATTTGTACTGCATTATTTTCCTTTTTGTAAATTTCCTTTACGGAATATATTACATTGCCCTCAAAAAAGATAAAACTTTTTCATAAGTTTTTACGTAACCGCATTTGTTATTGCAGGTTGGAAAGATATTTTATCCGCACAATATTTTTATTTTATTTACGGATTTGAAATAATTTTCATATCGATTTTTGCTGAAATGAAATACAAATTCTTTTCGTGGATACTGATTTTATACGTCATTTCAACACAAAGTTTTAATACATCATTTTATTCCTTATTGACTTATCGTGAGTTAGGCTCCATCATTTCAGAAGAAGCAAAAAGACATAAAATGGTTTATGTTTTCAACAATAAATTTTCACAATTTTTCCCCTATAACAAAAATGCACTTTGGGTGAACGACGATATATACAGTTTCATGCAAGATTACCTTCCGAATAAAACAAACCTGCAATATTTTGTTGAAATGTTTTATACGGGCAAAAACAGCGTGTTTCTTATCAATGTACCGTCTATGTACCATTTGGACAAAGAATTTTACTTTGATAAAAATATAGCGAAAAATATGATTTGAGCCTGATTCAGGCACGTTATTATCATATACTTAAAATCGAACCGAAAAAATAAACTAAAAACCGCCTCTTTCGGGGCGGTTTTAATATTTTTGTAAAAACTATTCGAGCCAATCACATTTGCCGTCAGGACAAAATGCTTTTTCTAAAGCGGGAATAATGCTTCTGTGCGTCATTTCAAACGTTACAGGAGTGATAGAAACTTTGTTCCAACGAATTGCGTTAATGTCTGTTCTGTCATTCTTTCCGTCAGTTACCAATTCGCCTGCCATCCAATAATATTCTTTTCCACGAGGGTCGATACGTTTTTCGTATTCGTTTGAGTAAGTTTTTGCACCCAAAGTTGTGATAACAACACCATTGATGTCTTCTTCCTTGCAACCCGGAACATTGATGTTCATAATCGTTCGTTTCGGGAAATTAATTTCTGATAATTTCGGTAAAAATTTCACAATCAAGTTTGCAGTGTATTCAAAATTGTGAGGAACAAAATCGTTTCCGCAATATGAAACCGCAAGGCTCGGATAACCCATTACCGCACCTTCCATAGCACAACTTACGGTACCTGAGTACATAATATCAGAACCTAAATTCGGACCGTGGTTGATGCCTGAAATTACCATATCAGGAAGTTCATTTTCGTCTAAAATAGCGTTAATTGCAATTTTTACGCAATCACCCGGGGTGCCGTTTGTTTTCCAACAACGTTTTGCACCGTAACGAGGTTCGATTTCAGTTACACGCAAAGGAGTGTGCAATGTCAAAGAGTGACCTGCTGCACTTCTTTCTTGGTCAGGTGCGACAATATAAACCTCATGACCGGCATTGCTCAACGCTCTTGCCAACACTGAAATACCGACAGCATACATTCCGTCATCGTTTGACATTAAAATTTTCATAAATTCTCCTTTGCTACTTACAGGGTATTTACTATTATACTTGTAACACAGAAAGTATTTATACTTCAAATTATTGATTTATTTTAATATTTCAGACAGAATTTCACGGTCAACATTGTCAAAAATTTGCACCTCTCCGATTCCTGCCGGAAGCACAAATCTGACCTTTCCCGCCTCAACTTTTTTGTCAAATTTCATCGCATCAATCAATTTTTGAGGCTCAAAATATTCATGTTCAGGTAAACTGAAATCGAAATTATTAATCAAATTCGTTGCTCTGTCATAATATTCATCGTCAATTAAGTTCATCGCAAAACTTAAATCAAAACAAACCTGCAACCCGACGGCAACAGCCTCTCCATGCGTGAAGACAGAGTAATTTGAACATTTTTCAAGTGCATGACCATAAGTGTGTCCAAGATTTAAAATCGCACGCAAACCGTTTTCTTTTTCGTCCTTGTGAACAACGGAAGCCTTGAGTTTGCAACAAATTTCAACCATTTCATCAACAAATTGCAAGTTCAATTTTTTAATTTCTTCAACATTTTTCTCTAAAAATTCAAAGAAATTAAAATCCTCACCGCAAGATTTTTCAATGAAAGCATATTTAACAACTTCCGCCAAGCCTGTTTTCAACTGCCTTTCATCAAGCGTTGTAAGCGTTTTCGTATCCGCAATAACCAATTTCGGTTGATAAAATGTTCCGATTAAATTCTTGCCAAATTCATTGTTAACAGCGGTTTTTCCGCCAACAGAAGAATCCACCTGTGCCAACAAAGTCGTCGGGATTTGAATAAAATCGACACCACGACGATATATTGATGCCGCAAACCCTGTCATATCACCGATTACGCCACCGCCAAACGCAACAAACGCACATTTTCTGTCCAATCTCAACTCCGATGCTTTGTTCAAAATTGATATCAATGTTTCAAAATTTTTATACTTCTCTCCGTCAGGAATAATGAACTTTTCGGCGTTTTCAATGTTGAGTTTATCACCCCAAAGTCCGTCAATTTTCTCGTTCGTGATAATCAAATATTTTGTTGCTTTGCAAGTTTTTTTTATCAACTCATTTGCTTGCTCGAGTAAATTTTCACCGATATAAATCGGATAATCGCTTGCAGCCGTAGCGTTTATACCTACATTAACTTCTTTCATTATAAATCCTCAAAATTTCTTTTGCTGTTTCAATCGGAGATAAATTGTCCGTTTCGACCGTCACATCAGCCTTTTCGTACAATTTTCCTCTGATTTCAAGCATATTTTCAAGTTTTTTCTTAACATCATCAGTTTTTAAAAGCGGTCTTGTATTATCGCCCTCAAGCCTTTTTAAAAGCGTATTTACAGACGTTTTGAGATAGAAAATGATACCGTTTTTATCAAGATTTTTCAAATTTTCATCTCTCAAAATAATTCCGCCGCCTGTTGAAATTATCTGACTTCCGAATTGAGAAACCTTTTTCGTCACTTGCGTTTCGAGGTCACGAAAAAAACCTTCACCGTTTGTCGCAAAAATATTATTAATAGAACGATTTTGCAATTTGACAATAATCGCATCAGTATCAATAAAATCATAACCTGACAAATCACTCAAGATGTTGCCGATAGTGGTTTTACCGCTTCCAGAAAGACCGACCAAAACAATATTTTTATTCAAATCGTTCCCTCAACATTTCTTCGTAAGCCACATAATTTCTTTTCATTTGCTCAAGGTTATCCTGACCAAACTTTTCCATAAAAGCATTGACCAAAACCGTTGCAACCATTGCATCAGCAACAATTCCGCAAGCAGATACCGCACAGGTATCAGAACGCTCAAAATGAGCATCTATCGCCTGTTTTGTTTTTAAATTTACAGAAGAAAGCGGAGTTTTCATAGTCGGAATTGCTTTCATAGCGGCCTTTACAACGAGAT
>CAKVJR010000087.1 GCA_934754855.1 uncultured Candidatus Melainabacteria bacterium | reverse complement strand
ATGGAAAACATAGACCCTGTGGGCATTCACACGGGTGACAGCATTGTCGTTGCCCCCGCACAAACTTTGACCGATCACGATTATCAAAAACTTCGCTCGGCATCATTGAAAATTATTCGAGCATTAAAAATCGAAGGCGGTTGTAACGTTCAATTTTCTCTCAACCCCAAAACCCGCAAGTACGTTGTCATTGAGGTAAATCCGAGAGTCAGCCGTTCTTCCGCACTTGCCTCGAAAGCAGCAGGCTACCCGATTGCAAAAGTTACGGCAAAAATCGCAATAGGCTTGCAATTGCACGAAATTTTGAACTACGTCACGGGCAAAACGAAAGCCTCTTTTGAGCCGACACTCGATTATGTCGTCGTAAAAATTCCGAAGTGGCCGTTTGACAAATTCGGTTACGCCGACAGAAAATTAGGCACGCAAATGAAAGCCACGGGCGAAGTTATGGCGATTGACCGTTCGTTTGAAAGTGCATTTTTAAAAGCCCTCGTTTGCCTTGAGGAAACCGTTATCGGCTTCAGAAGCGAAAAACACGAAAAAATGAGCCGTGAACAACTTACTGAAAAATTAAAAGTTGCCGATGATGGTCGAATTTACGCAATTTCAGCCGCTTTGAGAAAAGATTTTTCAGTCGAAGAACTCCACAATTTGACTCAAATCGACAAATGGTTTTTGTATAAATTTCAAAATATCATCAAAACAGAGCGGGAACTCCACACGGAAGAATTTTCCGTTGACCTGCTGAAACGTGCGGAATCAATGGGTTTTACGGACGAAGAAATCAGTTCGCTGACAGGTAAACCGAAATTTATCATCGACACGCTAAGACGGGCTCACAACATCTATCCCGTTCACAAAATTGTTGACACTTGTGCTGCGGAATTTGAAGCCCAAACGCCTTACTATTACTCAACTTACGAGGAAGATGACGAAAATATCGTATCGAACGACGAAAAAGTTGTCGTAATCGGCTCAGGCCCCGTCAGAATAGGTCAGGGCATTGAGTTTGACTACTGTTCGGTACACGCAATTCAAGGCATCAAAGAAAACAATTGCGAATCAATTATCATCAACAACAACCCCGAAACTGTAAGCACTGACTTCGATATCGCCGATAAGTTATATTTTGAACCTTTATTTATCGAGGACGTCAACAATGTGTTGAGGCAAGAGTTGCCAAAGGGCGTAATCCTGCAATTTGGCGGGCAAACAGCACTCAATCTTGCACCGAAACTTTCAAAGCACGGCATTCCGATTTTGGGAACGTCCGTCGCTTCAATCAACGTTGCAGAAGACAGAAAACGTTTTGAGATGTTGCTTTCGGAATTAAAAATAAAACAGCCGAAAAGTACCGCCGTTACTAAAATTGAAGAGGCTTTAAAGGCAGCATCAAAAATCGGCTACCCCGTACTTCTAAGACCGTCTTACGTCACGGGCGGACGGGCAATGAAGGTCGTTTTCAACGACAAAGAATTAATCGAATATATGCAGGAAGCCGTCCAAATTTCCCCCGAATACCCCGTCGCAGTTGACCAATACATTGAGGGAAAAGAATTTGAAGTCGATGTTGTTTGCGACAAAAAAGATATTCTTATCCCCGGAATTATGGAGCATATCGAGCGTTCGGGCATTCACTCGGGCGACAGTTTTTGCGTCTATCCGCCGCAAACCCTTTCGGAAACGGTAATTAACAAAGCCCTCGATATTTCAAAAAAAATCGCTCGTGCCTTGCAAGTCATCGGTTTGATGAATATCCAATTTATCGCCAAAGACGACGAGGTTTATGTGATTGAAGTCAATCCGAGAGCATCAAGAACCGTTCCGATGATGAGCAAAATCACAAAAATTCCGATGGTCAAACTTGCCATAAATATTATGTTTTCAAAAAGTTTGAAATCTCAAGGCTACGGCTGCGGCTTGCTCCCGAAATCAAATCTTGTCGCCGTCAAAGCCCCCGTTTTCTCTTTCCAAAAACTCACGGACGTCGATATCGCTCTGAACGCCGAAATGAAATCGACAGGGGAAGTTTTGGGCATTGACAATTGTTACGAAAAAGCCCTGATTAAAGCATTTTTGGCGTCAGGAACACCTTTCGTCGAAAAAGGAAAAGTCCTCGTTTCAATTCGCAAAAAAGATTTGGAAGAAAATATACCGATTATTCAAAAGTTGCAATCCCTCGGATTTACAGTAATTGCAGGCGAATGCAACCGACAATTCTTTGAAAAATCAGGCATAAACGTCGAATTAATCAACAAATCAAACTCGGAAGAAATCGCCCGCCAAATTAAATCAGGCGAAATAAAAATGGTATTCAATTTGCCCGAAAAAGACGGCAACACTAACGCTCCCGACTTTAAACTGAGAAAATTATCCGTCACTTACAAAATTCCTTGCTTTACCTGCTCGGATACAATTCGAGAGTACTTAAAGGCTTGGGAATACAGGCTTTCAAACCCTGAACTCGACTACAAAACAATAGAAGAATATATGAAATAATGGAAAAATTTATTCACTACTATATACCGCTAACTTTAGACTATATCGGCTCTTTCGCCGCAACTGCCCTCGCAACGGCAGTTATCGAAACTTTTTTCTTTTGGCTCTTAGGCTACAAAAAGAAAGGCTTTCTCCCGTTCGTTTTTGCCGTAAACATCGTCACTAACGTCGTTTTGAACGTTTCTCTGTCTTATCTTCCAAAAGTTAAAAACTACGTTCTGCTCGGAGAATTAGCCGTCGTTTTGGTCGAATTTTTCGCATATTACGCTTTCTTAAAACCCAAATTTAAAGAAAGCATGCGACTTTTGGCGTTCACCCTGTTCGCAAATCTCATCACCTTCGCATCAAGTATCATATTTTTCTACTTAATTCGTTAAAAAATATTAAACGCTTGACATAAGTTATTTTATGCTATATTATTATAATAATTCTCATTATCATTATCAGTTAAAAAGAAGAAGCAAATGAAATATTCAAAACAAAGAGAAATTATTTTAAATAAGTTATTGGAATACAGAGTTCACCCGTCGGCGGAGCAACTTTACCGAAAGTTGGTAGAAGACGGGAAGAAAATCGGGCTTGCGACGGTTTACAGAAATTTGAATTATCTTGCCGAAGCGGGCGTGATTAAGCGGTTCCAGACCTTTGAAAAGCACGAACGATTTGACGGAACGATTAGCCCGCACCATCATTTTCGTTGCAAAAAATGCGGAAAGGTTTTTGATTTACCGTCGGAAATAGCCGGACAAGTTGTTCAAAATATCAATGACAAAGGCTTTAAGACGATAAATTATGAAATTGTGGCAGAGGGACTTTGTGCCGAGTGCCAAAAAGAAGGAGAAAAATAATGGATTTAAAAGGTTCAAAGACAGAAAAAAACTTACAGGAAGCATTTGCCGGAGAATCGCAAGCAAGAAACAAATACACATATTTTGCGAGCAAAGCAAAAAAAGACGGTTACGTACAAATTCAAAAGATTTTTGAAGAAACTGCAAACAACGAAAAGGAACACGCAAAACTTTGGTTCAAACTCTTGCATGGCGGCGAAATCGGCGAAACATTAGATAACCTCAAAGCAGCAGCCGAAGGAGAAAATTACGAGTGGACAGATATGTACCAAAAATTTGCTAAAGAGGCTAAAGAAGAGGGGTTTGACCAAATTGCATATTTGTTCTCTGAAGTTGCAAAAATTGAAAAAACTCACGAAGAAAGATACAGAAAATTATACGACAACATCGTAAACGGCAAAGTTTTCGAGAAAGAAGACGAAGTTGTTTGGGTTTGCGAAAATTGCGGTCACGTTCACGTCGGCAAAAAAGCCCCGCAGGTTTGCCCTGTTTGCAACCACCCGCAAGCATTTTTTGATGTTAAAGCCGAAAACTACTAATAACTATTCCCCCATTAAAAAGGAATTTTGGTTAGACGGGTGCGAATTTTCGCACCCTGATTTTTTGCCAAAATTTGTTTCGGCAACCCCGAAATGATGAAATATTTAAGTTTTGTTATTTTTCTGACAAATAGTGATTTTAGGGCTAAAATTGGAGAATAATAGATAATTTCGGAGAAAAAATGGTAAAAGTTCTGATTGTTCAAATGCAATCCGTTTTGGGGGACAAACAGGCTAATTTCAATAAAGTCGAAAAACTTTTAAAGGGTCAGGAAGACTACAAGCCCGACCTGATAATTTTGCCCGAATTGTTCGCAACAGGCTGGTTTTGCGATATTTACGACAAAGTAGCGGAAAGTTTCGGAAATTCAAAAATTACAGATTTTTTGGCAAACATAGCAAAACGCTTTAATGCCAACGTAATTGGCGGTTCTTTTGCAAGACATGATGAAAAAGGTGAAATTAAAAACACATGTCCTGTTTTTGACAGAAACGGTGAAATGATTGCATTTTACGACAAAATGCACCTTTATTCATACCTTGGCGATACAGAAAATTTAAACTCCGTAAGGGGCGAAAAACCTGTCATTGCAACGACAGACGTCGGTAAAATCGGAATTTCGATTTGCTACGACATCAGATTTCCCGAAATTTACCGCTGTTACGCATACGGCGGGGCGGATATTTTGGTCAATATGGCTGCATGGCCCTTGTCAAGACGACTTCATTGGGAAACGCTAACTCGGGCAAGAGCAATCGAAAACCAATCATTTATGATTGCCGTTTCTCAAACAGGTGAAATTCAAAACGGAATTTATAACATCGGAAGTTCAGTCGTACTGTCGCCTTTGGGCGAAACAATCGCATCTTTGGAATACGAAGAAGCAGTTTTGAGGGCGGAATTTGACTTAAACGATATGAAAAAACTCAGAGAAACCGTGAAAACGCTCTCTGACAGGCAAGATAACTATACCTTGGAGGTTTAATGAAAAATATATTTAGAGCAATCCTTTCAATAGTAACGCTTTTGGGCGGATTGAGTGCATTTGCAAATTCGGAGTTGGCAAGAACGGTAAATTCTTCACCGCTCGACACCTCGTCCGTCGTTGCCGTTTCGGTAAAAGAAGCCGACACGGGAAAGGTTTTGTATCAACATAACGAACAAAAACTTTTGCACCCGGCATCAACATTAAAAATTTTCACGACAATCCCCGCTATGGAAGAACTTGGGGACAAATATGAATTTACGACAACATTTTACACGGCTAATAACAATTTGTACATAAAAGCAGGTGCTGACCCGTTTTTGACCTCAAGAGCAATACGTGATGCAATCAGAAGCATAAAAAGCAAAGGCTATCATTCTTTCAACAAGGTATTTTTCGACGGCAGCATTATCGATAACTCGGAATGGGGAATCGGCTGGATGTGGGACGATACAACCAACAAAAGAATGCAAAAATTCAGTGCTTACAACATCGACAACAACCTCGTTAACATCGAAGTTTCAAAAGACGCAAACGGCGTTGTCACAGCAAAATCGAACATTGCATTACCCGTCATAAACACGATTTCGGCAGGTGACAAAGACGACATTTTTGCAATCAGACAAGAATGGATTTCTCCCGAAGTCATCTTGGTTTCAGGCTCGATAAATTCGCCGTTAACAACCGTCAGCGTTCCCGTTAACAACGTTAAAAGAAATTATCAACAAATCGTTATGAACAACATCAAAAAGGCTAAAATCACCTTGCAACAACCGATTTGCCTTGAAGATAAAGTTCCCGAAAATGCAAAAATTATCGCAGAAATAAAAAACCCCGTAAGTCCTGTTTATGACCGAATTTTCAAGGACAGTGACAATTACTGTGCAGAAACAGTCACAAAAATTGCAGGCGGTCAAAAATCGGGCGAAACAGGCTCTGTTTCTAACCAAACCAAAATGTTTTACGATTATTGGAACTCAAACGGCGTTGACACAAAAGGAATTGTCATTGCAGATGCAAGCGGTGTAAGTCGCAATAACCTCGTCACGGTTGATTTTATGACAAATGCACTCGACAAAATTTACGTTAACAAACAAGAAGAATTTATCAAAGACACCTTCGCCCAACCCGGAGAAGGAACATTCTCAAACAGATTGCTCAATTACAGAGGTTACGTTTTCCTCAAATCAGGCACTTTGGCTAATATCAGCGGACTTGCGGGTTACGTGAAATCCGACAGTGGAAAAACTTATGCCGTAGCAATCTTAATTCAAAATTTCACATACCCCGAAAAACAAGTGAAAATCTTTGAAAACAGATTAATCGAGGAAATTAAAAAATTATAGAAAATCGGACTAATTCAACCGATAATGACTTTTTTGTACGAAAAAATTATATTCTCTCTTGTGAAAACAAGGGAGAATTTTTTATGACAAAAATTAATGAATTATATAAATGCGAAGTTTGCGGAAATATCGTCGAAGTCGTCCATGCGTCTTGCGGTGAGTTGGTTTGCTGCTCTCAGACAATGAGCAAAGTTAAACCGCAAAAAGAGGTTGCCGAATTTTCCGAAAAACATTATCCCGTCTTGATTAAGGACGATGACGGAAATTACATCATTCGTGTCGGAGAAATTGAGCACCCGATGGAAAAAGAACACTATATTATGTTCATTGAGGCAATTTCAAAGGATAAAAAATATTTGAAACGTGTTTATTTGGAACCGCATGAACACCCGATTTTGGACCCGTCTTGCACTTGCAGACACTTCGATGCAAGGGAACTTTGCAACATTCACGGACTTTTTGAGTCCCCGCTTGTTAAAGAAGATGAACTCAAAAATGAGAACGAAGAATAATTTTTCTAAGGGCAAAAACAAAGGTGCGATTTTCAGTCGCACCTTTTGTCTAAAACTCAATCATATCAAGCATTAATGTCTGTCGGGTTTAATAACTTGAATGTTTTTATTCGTACTGATTTCAATTCTTGCATTACGTAATTTATCTCTCGTTTCTTCATCAAGTCCTCTGCCGTTGATGAGCCTGTCAATGAAGCCCGTATTGAGTTTGACAGCCTTTTCGAGAGCACCGATTTCTTCAAGAGTGTCTTTAATCAATGAAAAATCATAATTAAAACCTTGTTTATGGTGATATACAAGGGTTTCGCCCGTCGGAGAGGTAATGGATTCTCCCCCTTGTTCAAAGTAGAGTTTGAAGATTGACTTCAAATCCTGC
>CAKVJR010000086.1 GCA_934754855.1 uncultured Candidatus Melainabacteria bacterium | reverse complement strand
GTTAATTACAATCGGTTGGTTCATTTTTACCGTAAATGTTGTTGTCGGATTATCCGTTGAAAAAGGGAAAACCGCAATCCCCGTAAACGTTTCAGCACAAACAGAAAGTGCCGTCATAAACAATAAAACCATTGTATAAAATATTTTTTTCATCAAAAACTCCTTTTGAATTGTTAACGCTTAATCAGTGTGGGCAATTCTTCAAGTTTGTAGAAAATTTCTGAAGAATTCTTAAATTTTTCAGGATTTGAACTTACAAAGAATTTCGGTTCATAATCCTTTTTATTTGCAATTTTATCACAATTTTTCAAATCTTGAACAATATATTTTACAAAATATTCGGCAGGATCAATAAAAATATCCTCTCCGACAAAATCGCTCAAAATGTTTCTGAGATAAGGATAATGAGTGCAGCCCAAAATAATTTTATCAACATTATTTTCAAGCACGGCATTCAAATGCTTCCTCAAAATCGGCTCATTTTCTTTTGCACTTTGAGATTGATTTTCCACCATTTCAACCCATCTTCCCGAACAACCATGCTCAAAAACCTCAAGATTGGGGTTATATTTCAAAAGTTGATTTTTGTAAGCATGAGAATTTGCAGTCGCTTCAGTCGAGAGAGTACCGATTTTTTTAACGTCCATCTCCGCAATGACCCGACAAGCCGTTTGAATGACGGGATAGAGCGTAAAATCATAATCTTCTTTCAAAGTATCATAAGCAACCGCCGACGTTGTATTACACGCCATAACGACCGCTTTGACATTTTGTTCCTTAAAGAAATTCATAATTTTATGCGTAATTGTGAGCAATTCTTCCCGAGATTTCGTTCCATACGGAATGTTAGCCGTATCTCCGAAATAGAGATAATTTTCATCAGGCAATAATTTGACCAACTTTGAAAATACGGTCAAACCTCCTATTCCCGAGTCATATACACCTATTGGACGATTATCCATTTACTTTGTTCCTGTTTTCTTTTTATTTTCAAAATAGTTATTTATGCCGTCAACAATCGCTTTTGCGAATTTTTCCTGTTGTTGAGGCAACAGTAAGAGGTTGCGTTCATCATCATTTGAAATAAAGCCCAATTCAAGCAATACGGACGGTTGATTTGTATGTCTGATAACATAAAATCTCGATTTCAAAATACCTCTGTCCGTTTCCTCAATTTCCGTCGCCATCGATTTATGGATAGACTTTGCAAGTTCCAAACTGTCATCTTTGAAATAGTGCGTTTCAATACCGTGAGCAGACGCATTTTCACTTGAATTAATGTGGACGCTGACAAAAATATCAGGCTTTTTGTTATTTGAAATAACGACTCTGTCCTCGAGAGAAACGAACTTGTCGTCAGTTCTTGTCATAATAACGGTTGCACCTTGGGCTTTAAGGTTTCTTTCGATTAATTTTGCAATGCTCATGGTGATATTCTTTTCCATAACATTGTTTCTCATTGCACCGGGGTCATAACCGCCATGTCCGGGGTCAAGAACAATAACCCGACCGTGAAAATCGTTTTTCGTTTGAGCAACAACAACCGTTTGTTTCTGAGGACTTTTTACCGTGAAGACCAACTTTGTGGCATTCAAATTTTCCATACAATCCAATGTAGATTTTTGATTTAACGGAATGGTTACTTTTACACCGATTGCACTGATTTTTTTAACAACAACACCTTCAATATGTCCTACCTGAAATTTCTTCGCAAGAGCAGGAACATTATCAACATTAACATTGTACAAAATCAAATCAACAGAACTGCTGTGACGCTTTATCGAATAGACAATCGGGTCGCTGAAAGAAAGCGTAAATCTATCGACATCTTTTTGATTTTCCTTTTTTGCAACCAAACTTGCCGAAACAAGGCTCGATGTGTTGGGGAACAAATGAAGTCCGCCGAGTTTATCCTCTCTTGCAATCAATACATTCTGCAAATCATTTCCGCAAATCGCAAGATATTTCTCTGGATTTGGCGAAGTTATAACAAGTCTGACCTTTGTCGGCTCAAACTGCCCTATCTTAACGGATTCATTCGGACTTAACTGAAAAACTTTGTTTCTTAACTTCGCAGCAAGAACGGCATTCGGGATATCAAAAACCACTCTCTGATAAGTCGAACCAGCAGCGGGAGAAAGATAGAACGGTTTTTCAAAATTATAAATCCCTGTTCCCGCAAGCAATAACGCACCATTTTTAGAATATACGTTTGAAATAAAATATCTCGAACGCAATTTCGACTCATAAAGCGGCTGATTAATTCTGACCGGCTCACTCTTGGGAGCGACAGTTTCACCGTTTTCGGTCGTTGTCGGTGCAGCAGGCTGCTTTACGACAATTGACTCATTAACCTTAACCTTTTCAAAATAATCATAAGAATCCGAGCGGACTTCCCGATAAACAGGAGTCATAAAATCCTGTGAGTGCTTGAAATTCTGCAATTTGACAATGATACTTCCGCCGACAGTCATAATTTTTACATCTTCGGGTTTCAATTTTGAAGTGTAAGTCATTACAACCCGCACGGTATATGGATTTGTCGAAAATTGTGAAATTTTTAAGTTGGACAACTTTCCGTATGTAAAATCAAAAGAGCCTTGCTGCCTTGTCAAAACCGCATTTTCAATATCGAAAAACATTCTGTCAGGGTTTTGCAAAAAGCCTTTTCTTATTTTTACGCTATTTTCAGACGTGTTGCTTGTTGATATAAAAATAACACTGTCCGAACTGTCAAAAACAACGTCATTAACCTTGATTACGGACGCATAAACCGTCTGTAAACAAAGACAAACTATTATTAATATAAATTTCATTAGTGTTTTTATCATACATTGATGATATATCATTCGGGCAAAATTGCCAATTTTGTAAAACTCTGAAATAAAAAAAGACTGACAATGCAGTCTTTTAAATCTTCTCTATCATCTTTCAATTTTACTTCTTGTTTAAACTTTTACGTTAAATGTGCGTTTTTCTTGACCTTGACGCATTGTAGCACCTAACGAATAAGCCATTCTGTGATATTTTTCGATTTCTGCTTGAACATCGCCACTGAAAACGTTGTCTGCTTTTTCAAAATAATCTTCCATAGGTTTCCAAAGGTTATTAACTGTCTTAACAGCAGTTTCTTTTGCTTGTTGCAACGTTCTTGTCGGGACTTGAACATTCAAGCCGAACGGTTTATTAAAAAATCCTGTTGTGTTGTTTTCAAGCATTTTATTTATCCTTACCTACATGTTATATATCGGCAGTTTCTTTATAAACTTTAGCAAATAATTAAGAAATGTTAAGGGTCAAAAAGATGATTTTTTTGGAAATGAAATTTTTTCAGCCATCTTTGTTATAATAATCAAATGAAAAAGGTCAATTTACGGGAAAAATTAAGCAAAGAAGTTTTTGAGGCAATTTCTGAGTGCATAAAAATTGCCGAAATCAGCGGAATAAAAATTTATCTTGTAGGCGGAATCGTTAGAGATATTTTGCTCTCAAAACGCTTGCACGACGTGGATATCACGGTTGAGGGAAGTGCAAAAGAATTTGTTGAAATTTTAGAATGCTATGTTCCGACAAAATCCGTTAAGTTCAATGAAACTTTGCCGACTGCAAAAGTTGTGTTCAAAAACGGTGTCGAGATTGATTTTGCCTCGACAAGACAGGAAAAGTACGACAATTTCGGCGATTTGCCCAAAATCGTCAAAATCGGCTGTTCTCTCGAAGAAGACATCAAAAGACGTGATTTTACGGTAAATTCGCTCATTATTTCCTTAAATAAAGAAAATCTGTTTGAATTAATCGATTTGACAAACGGGCTTTCCGATTTAAAAAACAAAAGACTCAAAATTTTGTACAATAAATCGTTTTTTGACGACCCGTCAAGAATGATTAGAGGGCTGAAATTCTCTCAACGTCTTGGTTTTAGACTTGAACAAAAAACGAGAGAACTTCAGGACAGATATCTTGAAAATCCGTTAAAAAATATTCCTTTAAAAAGGGTTGAAAAAGAGATAATCGACCTGTTTTCGCTTAATTTTGCTTCTTGTTTTGACAAATTTGTCGAGCAAAAATTATATAAAATTTTTGGCATTGATTTTTCGGAGAAAATAACGGGTTTTGACCTCAAAAGTGCGTTATTTGAATATTCGATTGAGGAAAATGACATTTGGCGATTATATTTTCTCCCGATTTTTTGCGACTCAAATATTCCCGAAAAATTGAATTTGACGGTTCGAGAAAAGAAAATCGTCGAAAATTTGCACGATTTTTTCAATAACAAACCGATTTTAGAGGATAATTTCTCAATTTTTGAATATTTTAAGAACAAAGATTATCTTTCTGCCGTTTTTTACGGAATTTTTATTGATGAAAAAATTTCAAAAAAATATTTTAAAATAAAAGACACGAAAATCGAAACGACGGGATTTGACCTGAAAGCGGAGGGATTTTCAGAGGGAAAAATTTTCTCGGAAATTCAAAATGCCCTTTTGAGAGAAAAACTCAACAACGGACTCAAAAACAAGCAGGAAGAGTTAAAATTTATTCAAAAAAATTACAAAAATAAACCATAGTTGTGGTAAAATTATCACATACGGGGGCAAAATGAACTCTTTTGATATCGAAGAAACTGTTGTGATTTTTAAGGAAGAAAGTAAGTCGATTTTAACGGATTTTATCAGACAACTTTCGATTTATGAAAAAAACAATGACATTGAAATTATCACAAGATTAATGCGAGATGCCCATTCTATTAAGGGTTCTGCCGGAATTGTCGGACTTAGCAATGTTCAAAAACTTGCTCACTCGGCGGAAGATTTGCTTTCAGAAATTAAAAACGGTGAACTTTCAAAACAAAAAATCGCCGACAATATTGCCGAAATCAAAATTATTATCGCCGAAATTACAAAATCAATTAAAAGTTTAGACGAAAACGGCTCTTTTGAAGACAAAATTAACGAAATTTTAAAACTTATTCCGACACTTAAAACCGACAAAAGTGCCGCAATTGCTCTTTTAAAACTCACAAGTTCTCTGAAAACAGAAAATTCCGAAATTGATGAAATTTTAAAAGTTTGCGAAAAAATTTTTGAAAAAGTGCAAAATTGCGACAAGACAGACAATAATTTAACCAACACCCTGTCAAGCACATTCAAAATTATCAAAAAAGTTATCTGCGACGATAGCAAATCGGAAGATTTATTCTTCCTCAAACAACGTATCTCCATTGCGGAACAGATGATTAACGTTCAGGCACCGCCCAAAATTCCTCAGCCCAAAACAACCACAAACAACATCACCGACATCTTAAAAACCTTAGGGCAAGGTTCAATCCGCACATTGAGAATTGAATCTGACAAGTTGGACAAATTATTCGTTAACGTTGGAAATCTTTGCAACATCGCAAACAAATCACACAAAAATTTCCAAAATTTATCAGACATTGCAACAAAGTTCTCATCAAAAATGTTTGAACTCGAAAAAAGCCTGAATGAATTGAAAACACTCGTTAATGACAAAAATAATTCGGGCAATTTAGTCACAAAATTATCGGACGAAATTCAGAAAAATCAGCAAAATCTCTCGGAAATTCAACAAATGTTTTGCGATTACGAAAAAATTAATGAAGAGGAATCTGAAATTTTTTCAAAAGTCGAAAAATATCTTTCCAACATCTCGAAAACCGTTCAGGGCGTAAGAATGCTCCCCATCGGTGTCATTTTGCACATGTTTCCGAGAATGGTCAGAGATATTGCCCAAAACGAGCAAAAAGAAGTCGATATCGAAATTACGGGTGCGGAAGTCAGCGTAGATAAACAAATTCTCGACGAAATTAAAACGCCGATTATTCATCTTCTCAGAAATGCCGTTGACCACGGAACAGAACGCCCCGACGAACGTGAAACAAAAGGCAAACCACGTGCCGGCTTAATCTCCGTCAACGCTAAAAAATCAGGCAAAACTTTAACAATTTCCGTAAAAGATGACGGCTGCGGCATTGATTTCGACAAAATCAAACAAAAAGCACTCTCGGACAACTTCCTGACTCAAGAAGAAATTGACAACGCTAAAAAATCAGACCTCTTAAATCTTATCCTTAAAGCAGGCTTTACAACCCAAGACAAAGTAACCGAAATTTCAGGTCGAGGAATGGGTTTGGATATCGTTGATTCAAAAATTAAAGAATTGGGCGGAAAAATTAAAATTAACACCGAAGATGGTACAGGAACGGAAATTCTCCTCGAAATCCCGATGGTAACTTCCTCAACGTCGGTCAATATTCCCGAAAAACATTATGACAAAGCGAAAAAAATTGTTGTAATTGACGATTCGCAAACAACAAAAATTTATTTTTCAACACTGCTCCAAAACGCAGGCTACAACGTACTTTCATTCAATAATCCGTTAGACGGTTTGAAAGAAATTCAACAAAATAATTGCGATCTTCTCATCAGTGACATCGAAATGCCCGAAATGAACGGCGTCGAACTCATCTCGAAACTTCGACAAGACGAAAAATTTAAAAATCTTCCCATAATAACAATCTCAATGCTCCCAATCGAACAAACGCAAAAAATGTTCGGGGACACTTTCGTCGATTTTATGCTCAATAAATCAAACTTCAACGAGCAAAAACTCCTCGACAAAGTTAAATCGCTCCTCGGTTAACGGGAAAGATAATAAAAACTTTAAAAAAGTCGCCCTCTCGAGCGACTTTTAAACCTATTTATTAAACACGTCTTTTACGTGCTGCTTCTGATTTACGTTTTCTTTTGATACTCGGTTTTTCGTATCTTTCACGTTTTTTGATTTCAGACAAAATTCCTGCTTTTTGGACTTTTTTCTTAAATCTTTTCAAAGCTACTTCGATGTTTTCGTTTTCACCTACTCTGATTTCCGGCATTTATTTTCACCACCTTCTGCTTTTAGTATTATGCAAAATTAATTTAACACAGAACTATTTATTTTTCAAGGGTTTTATCGGTCATGCCCGCCTAAAGTTCATAAAATAAAACAAAAGCCCTCATTTCTGAGAGCCTTTGTTCAAAAAGTTCAAGTTAAAAACTATTTTTGTGAGTTTTCAACAGCAACTGCTACTGCAACTGTTGCACCAACCATCGGGTTGTTACCCATACCGATAACGCCCATCATTTCTACGTGAGCAGGAACTGATGAAGAACCTGCAAATTGAGCGTCGCCGTGC
>CAKVJR010000085.1 GCA_934754855.1 uncultured Candidatus Melainabacteria bacterium | reverse complement strand
GCTTTATGTGTTTCGTTGTATGTCAACGGATTTGTTACGATGCCTTTTGATACGGCATTATGTTCATAGTCGACAACGGTTCTTGTTCCGACTGTCGGATTTTTTTCCGATATAGATATTGTATCTGTTGAATCCAATACTCCGGTTGCGCTCCAGTTAATTTTTGAAACATTAACCATAACGTCACCCGTTTGCGGATTAATTGATTTTGATACCCATCTTCCGTCTTCTGTTCTTACGAGCATATCTGCGGGAAGTTGTTCTCTCTTTGGTTGTTGCTGTTGTTGTGTGTTTTCTTGAGCTTGCGGTTGATTTCTCTTGACTTGAAAGGGATTTGTTACCGCTGAAATTCCTTGAATTTGCATGTGTTTTTCTTACCTATATTCTTACCATCGGTCATATCAAAACATGACCAAAAATTTTTTCGTTAGTTTTTAAGTGTCATTTTTACAATTCTTAAATAAAAAATTTTTTTTGCATTATGTATAAGTTTGATATTATAATGGATATTATGGCTAAGAAGATTACAATTTTAGGTTCAACAGGTTCAATCGGTACGCAGGCTTTACAGGTTTTGGAAAAGTTAGGCGGAAAATTTGAAGTAGTTGCGTTGTCCGCAGGACACAACATTCCGCTTTTGTCGGAACAAATTGAAAAGTTTCATCCGAAAAAGGTTTGCGTCGGCTCGCAAGAGTGCGCTTGCATTTTGGAGAAAAAATATAAGGATTTGGAAATCGTATACGGCGATGAAGGTTTGGTCGAACTTTGTTCCGATAAATCCAACGATATTATTTTGGTTGCCGTTTCGGGAAAAATCGGTCTCAGACCGACATTGACCGCGATAAAAAATCATATTGATATAGCGCTTGCGAATAAAGAAACTCTTGTTATGGCAGGCGATATCGTTATGAAAGCAGCGGCTATGAACGGTGTTAATATACTTCCCGTTGACAGCGAACACAGCGCAATTCACCAATGCTTGAACAATAAAGCAGGTTTGAGAAGATTGATAATCACCGCATCGGGCGGACCGTTTTTGCATAAGCATGTTGCGGAAATGAGAAAGGCTACTCAAGAGCAGGCTTTGGCTCACCCCAGATGGAATATGGGTAAGAAAATCACAATCGACTCAGCAACCCTTATGAATAAAGGCTTGGAAGTTATTGAGGCTCACCATTTGTTTAATGTTGATTATGATAACATTAAAACGGTTATTCACCCGCAAAGCGTTGTCCACAGTGCAGTTGAATACAAAGACGGCAGCGTTATTGCACAATTAGGCTTGCCGAGCATGCACATTCCGATTCAATATGCAATTTGTTATCCTGACAGAATTGAGGGTATCAAGACAGATTCGTTTGACTTTGCAAAAGTCGGCACGATGACATTTGAAGAACCTGATTTCAATAAATTTCCGCTTTTGAAACTTGCAATCGAATGCGGCAAAAAGGGCGGTTCATATACTGTTTGTTTGAATGCGGCAGATGAAGAAGCCGTTTATGCATTTTTAGACGGCAAAATTTCGTTAGGTGAAATTTCAGACATTGTAGCTGATATGGTTCAACACCACAAATCGGTTGCAAATCCTGACATTGATGAAATTTTTGAAATTGATAAAATGGTCAGAGAAGAAACCAGACGATTAATTGAAAACAAATATTCCAAACGGAGCAAATAATGAAATTTTTAGTTATAAACGGACCGAATTTGAATATGTTGGGAACGAGAGAACCCGAAAAGTACGGCACCACAACGCTTGCAGACATTGAAAAAGAAATTGAAGCACACGCAAAGAAAAAAGGTGTCGAGGTTGATTTTTACCAATCAAACATTGAGGGCGAAATTGTCACAGCAATTCAAAAAGCGAAAGGTATTTACGACGGAATTATCATAAATCCCGCAGCATATACTCATACGAGCGTAGCGTTGCGAGATGCTATTTTGGCGGTAGAGTTGCCTGCCGTTGAAATTCATCTTTCAAACATTCACACACGAGAGGAATTCAGACACCACTCATTTACGGCACCAGTTTGCGTAGGTCAAATTACTGGATTTGGCAAATTCGGTTACATAATGGCATTAGACGCAATCGCAAATCATTGTTGCAATAAGTAATTTCAACCTATACAAATAAAAAAATTCAGGCTATAATCTTTGAGGAATGGTATAGATTATGCTTAATCTTGAAAATATAACGGACAGAATAAGGGAAACCTTTGATAACGAAGATGATGACAAGGCTCTCAGAGAGATTCTTGACAGTTATCACTGTGCCGATTTGGCTGAAATTTTACAAGAATTAAAGCCCGATGAGAGAATTAGAGCATTCAAAGCCATTGAGGAAGATAAAGCGGCAGAGATTTTGGAATTTTTACCGCCGCAAATTCAGGTTGAACTTCTTTCTAATATCGGTGAAGAACACGCCGCAAGACTTATCGTAAAAATGCCTCACGATGAAGTCGCCGACGTTTTTGCCGAAATGGAAGATGACGAAACAGAATCATATCTCGAAAAATTACCTGAAAATTTCTCGACCGAAATCCGAGAACTTCTCGCATATAAAGAGGATTCAGCCGGCGGTATCATGACACCGCACGTTTTGACCGTAAATAAAGATATGCGTGTCGAAGATGTTTTGCTTTTCATCAAATCAAAAGCGGAACAAGATGAATTTGAACTTTATTACATATATGTAACGGATAATCAAAAACACCTTTTGGGGGTATTGAGTTTAAGAACTTTGCTCACTAAACCTTACAAGGCAAAGGTTGAGGAGATAATGACGAAGGATATCGTCAAACTTCACGTCGATGACCCTCAAGATGCGGTTGCGGACATTTTTATGAAGTATCAATATTCGGCACTGCCTGTTGTTGATTTATACAACCGACTCAAAGGTATGATTACGTGGGACGACGCCCAAGATATTGTTGAAGAAGAAACGACGGACGAAATCTTGCAGACATCAGGTATTGCGACCGATTTGATTGACGAGGACGAATTTGTTTTCGGTTCGACGGTTAAGGCTGTTCGTGCAAGATTTCCGTGGTTGTTCATCACATTGATTGGGGAATTTATCGCCTCGAGCGTTGTGAACAGATTTGAAGCGACTTTGAATGCACTTCCGATAATTGCAATATTTATGCCGTTGTTGGCAGGTTTGGGAGGAAACATCGGTACTCAGTCAATTACGATTATCGTCCGTGGGTTGTCAACGGGACAACTCAATATGAGTTCTGCAATCCACCAAATTTTCAGAGAAGTTCGAGTTGGTATCTTAATCGGGGCTATGTTCGGAGTTTTGGTTGCAGCATACACTTGGCAATGGAAACACAACATCGATTTAGGTATCGTTGTCGGTATTTCAATGATGATAAATATGACCGTAGCAACGTTGTTAGGGGCAATTACGCCGTTTATTCTTAAAAAGATGAAAGTCGATCCTGCGATTGCATCAGGACCTGTAATTGCAACTGTCATCGACGTTTTGGGTATTGCAATCTATTATTCGTTAGTAACAATATATCTTTTAAAAATTATGTAGCGGAGATAAATTTTGAAAGAAAATAATGTCATAATTATATCTGATAACAAGAATTTTGCGGCGAATTTGGCGTCGAAAATTTTGTTGCTCCGCTCGAGCGATTCCGTCGGAGTTATGGATTATAAAAAGGCAGGGCAAAAAGCCAATAACCACCCTGCTGATTTGGTTTTAATTCATACCGATGAAATTGAACAATTAAATTTCATAAAAACGGTCAAAAATTTTTCTAACCTCAAAAGAGCGTCAATTCTTTTGGTATCGGATAATAGAGGAAGTGATTTTTTGTGCCGTGCATTTGATTTTGGCATTGACGATTTTATTGAGGAAAATGCGGACGAAACCGTCTTAAATATGCGAATAATGTGGTGTTTAAAGAAAAAATTGCTTGCCGATATGTCGCATAAAAAATCTTCTTTGCTCACATTAATCGAAGTTACGGACAAAAACGGCTATTTTGAAAAGACATATACGCAAATGATTTTCGAGCGTGAATACAAAAAATGCCTGACACGATATGATAATACGATTTTTATGATTTTGTCGGCAGACATTCGCTGCAAATCTCCGAATGCGAATAAAACTATCGAGGAAACATTGGCTAAAACGCTCAGAAAGACTGATGTTTGCGGACATGCACCCGATGAAAAATTTTATCTGCTTTTATACAAAACAGACGAAAAAGGAGCAAAAAAGTTTTTCCAAAGATTGAACAATGTTTTGCCGTTTGAAACGTCTGTTTCTGCTGCTGCGATGAGCATTTCTGGAATTGAAAACTTCAAAGTTGCAGAAAAAAGTTTGAATAAAAAACTCATTCAATCTTTAACAAGCGTCAACGCTATCAACATTGTTGAAACCGCACCGAAAAACCTTCCAAACAAGCCTGAAAATGTTGACAGACTGAATGACAGACAGAAAAACGGACTTGCAAATGTGAAATATCTTCAACGGGATTTTGCAAAACGAATGGAAAAACTCATCTCTCCCGCATTTTTCAAAATGCAGGCGATTTATGAACCAAAACTCTTTAATACCGATATTTTGCAGGTTTTCAACAGTAACGAATGCAGATTTATTATAAAAAAAGAAAACAACAAATCTGAAATTGTACTGAAATACAACAACGACAGACAAATCGGGGTTGAGATTTCAGAAACTTTCAAATTCAAAGTGAATAAAGAAGAATTATCTTTTTCTCAAGAAGAATTTACGAGCGAAAAGGTTGAAAACATTATCCAAACGGTTGCGGAAAAATTCAGAAAAAATTTGTATAAAAATGAGGACGAGAGCATATTATGAACTTACTGATAACATCATCTGTCGAGAAAACCATTGCCGAAGCGGCAAAAACGGCAACCGAACTCGGCACGGGACTTGAGATAAGCAGATTTCCTCATTTAGAAAAAATTGACGACGATTTCAACTCGATTATCACAGAGATGAAAGACGGAATCTCTGATTTTGACGGCATTGTGACCTTGCACGCATTGTTTTCGGGACTCAATCCGGGGGTGAGCGACAAAGCGTTAAAAGAAGTTGTCAACAAAAGATATCAACAATCTTTTGAAGCGGCAATGGCTGTCGGTGCGAAGCACGTCAATTTCCACTCGGGACACAAAGGAATGCACCACCGTGTATCCATCGAAAAAAATTGTCAAACCTCGATAAAATTTTGGAAAGAATATATCAAGCAATTTGAGGACAACGGCGTGGTTGCCGTGCTTGAGAACGTTTTAGATTTTGATTATGAACATATCAAAACCATTGTTGACGAAGTCAATTCGCCGTTTTTAAAGGTATGTTTGGATACAGGACACGCAAATCTTTGTTCGACAATTTCTCCTCAAGATTGGATTAAAACGTACGGCGACCGCTTGCAGCACATGCATTTACACAACAATTTCAAAACAAATGACGACCACAACGGCATAAAATACGGCACTGTAAATTTCTTGGGCATTGTTGACACTCTCAAATCCGAAAATCTTAATCCCTATATTGTTTTCGAGATTTTTGACAAAAAAGAACTTGTCGAAAGTGTTGAGATATTTAAAAACCTCTGCCAATAGTGGATTGCAGGCAATATCCATTTGTCGAAACTTCAAATCCGACGGCAGTTTCTGACATTAATTCCGAGCGTTGGTTTTTGTAATCTATGCTCCAAGCCCCCAAAAACTTTGCCCCGACGTGATTTTCGCCATAAGCATACGCATAAACGATAATTCTGTCTTTATTGTATTTGTCCCAACCAATCGGGTACAAATCCCACATATAGTCAATCAAATCGAGATTATGTTCGTTTTTCCAATGATAGCGGATAGCCTCACGCAAAGCCGTGAGTTCATACGCCTTCTCATTTTCAAAATCATAAGTCCAAATGTGCGTTTCCCAAGGACCTTTTGTCTGAGCACCGACTTTTTCTGCAACCGCAATTTTCTGTCCGTCCTCTGACCAATCAATCAACGAAAGAGTCCGTCTTTCATATTGGAAAAGTTCTTTCGTTCCGACCGCCAATACAGGCTTACGTTCGGCTTCTATCGTGTGAAAATCAGTCAAAGCACTTTCGATAGAGGTGCCTTTGGGAATTTTGATATAAAACATTTCCGATGCAACTTGCTCAGCCGTCGGAAACGAATAAATCACAGAATAAATCAAACGGGATTTATCGGGCGACAAAATCGCCGGCGTAACAAGTTCCCGCCTTGTCAGAAGAAGCCGCAAGTCTAAATTTTTCACCCCCGGAGGAGAATTGTACTTAACAACCCGAACCCCACGGTCAGGAACATTATTCAACTTTTCGTCTTTCTTGTAAGAATGAGCGGGGACGGTTTTTTCCTCACGCTTAACTTCTTTTGACATTGCAATGTATTCTGCCCAAGTCTTAGGAGCCTTGTTGTCACGTTCCACCAGGGCAAAATGGTATTTCTTAACACCTTTTGTCGGGATATACAAATCTTCTTTTGACTTAAAAATTGAGTGTCTGAACTTTCTGCGTTTTTCTTGATTTGCAACTTTTTTTCTTAATTTTTTAACCTCTTTTGTTTCGGGCATCGGCTGCAAAATATCGGGCAAATCCTCATCAGGCTCACCTTGTTCGGTATTGTCAAATTGAGTGTGAGGTCTTTCTTTCTTCTTTTTCTTTTTTGTTTTCTGCACGGAAGAATTTTCCGACTGCTCATCAGAGGCAAAACTGTACGACGGAAAAGCCACACACAGTGCGATAAAAAGAATAAAAAAGACTTTTATTTTTTTCATTAAACAAGACCTTCTCGGTATGCTTTAGCCGTTGCCTTATGCTTGTCGGCAACGTATAATTTGCCCAAAATATTGTGAACGTGGGCTCTTGCCGTTGAAATAGTAATTACGAGTTTTTCGGCAATTTCATCATTATCCATACCCTCTGCAATGAGGCAAAGAACTTCATATTCACGCTTTGTAAGTCCATATTCCTTATATTTCAAGGGGTTTGGAGTATTCGGGCGGACATCTTCAGATTTTTGTTTTTGAATATTTGAAAGAACCAATTTTGCAATAGCAGGGTCAAGCCACGCAACGCCCTCTGATACAGAGGTTATAGCAGTTTTAAGTTGTACCTCGTCGGCACCTTTCATAATATAACCGTCAGCCCCCGCCGAAAGTGCCGCAAATACATCATCTC
>CAKVJR010000084.1 GCA_934754855.1 uncultured Candidatus Melainabacteria bacterium | reverse complement strand
GCGGGTTGTCGATATCAAAGACGTTGTCTTTTCATCGCCAAGCCTCGCACTCTGCTCGCTCGTTCCTCAGAATGACGGAGAATGTTTGAGGTTATTCATTTACTGTCATTCTGAGCGTAAGCGAAGAATCTGTCACGATTTTACGTATGAAATTATGAAAACAAACTCATTAAAAAAGCCCGAATAAATCGGGCTTTAGTCTTTTCAAATATTTTCTAATCTTTCAGATTAGTGAACTTTTACGTTCGGATAATATGCTTTCATTGAGCCATTTTTTGCACTGAATGAAATAATAATAATTTCTTGGTCATAAGATGATGGCGGAATTTGATATTTTCCAAACGTGCTGATTAATTTATTAACCGAATCGTCCAAAGTTTTATTACCTGAGTATTTATAAATTTTCTTTCCGACGATTGTACCGCTCTTGTCAACGACAAATTCCATTTGAGTTACGCCGTTACCTGTTACGCCGCCTCTATCCCAGTTGTCAATCATTGCTTGAGCCATACCGATTAAAAATGCGTTCATTTCTTGGTCAATTGAGCCTAATTTTGTGTTCAAAATCTTATTCGGGTCAACCTTTGATGCTGACGGTGCGGCAGGGGCTTCTGTCGAATCCCAAATCGTATCAATATTTGTCGGGATTGAATAATTCTTAACCAAAGCACTTCCGCCGTTTGAGTCTGTTCCAATCATTGCATTTGAATCTTTACCGCTGTCTTTTCCGATGAAAATAAATGCAAGAATTGACAAAAAAATACAAAGTGAAAATACACCGATACCGACTTTATCCATCATAGACATCGGTTTTTTCTGTTTAACTTTGTGATGCCCGTTCATCGGTTGTTGATAAGGTTGTTGGTATTGTTGTTGATACTGTTGGTTCGGATAAGGTTGTTGATATTGAGTGTTATAATCGCTGTATCCGTTATCCGAATAACCATCGTTATATCCGTCATTATAACCGTCATAGCCATTTCCGTAACTTCCGTCATCGTAATCGTCGCTATATCCGTCATACTGTTGATTGTCTTGGAAATTGTCTGCAATCTCTTCAAATTGGTCGTTTCCGCAATCGCAATATCCGGGGTTAACCTCATATTCTTTATTACAATCTGTGCATCTAAACATAGTTTTTTCTTTCGCTATTCGTCAATATCTTTGTCTAATCTGTCAATAATTTCATCGCAAATATGCATTTCATATTGAGTATGAGATAACATAAATGTTTCTGCAATCAACAATGCCGTAGGTACGAATGCTGCGATAACACTCATTAAAATACCGCCCCATTCACCGCCGCCGATTTCTTGCATAAAGTATGAAACGTTCATTGTAAATTCAATGAAAATAACTGTTCCTGCAATCAAGAACGAACGGAATGCGTCCGATTTCAATTTCTTAACCGCTTCTGTACCAAACAAATCAACACCGTGGTGCATATAGTTTGCAAATCCGTCTTTCTTGACAACTTCCGAGCCGTTTACTCTTCTTGAAATAGTAAATGCTTGTGCCAAAGTGAAGAATGCAAAGATAATCATCAATGTTGCAAGAGCCAAGAATACAGGTGAAATTCTCAAGCCCGAAATTCTTATCCAACCTGCTGCATCAGGAATACATGTTCCCAATGTGTTTGATACCGCATAAGCCAAGAACGGTGATGTGATAATACCTAACGCAATTTCACCGACTGATTTTAATTTCAATGTGAACTGTTTATTTTTGATATTTCTGAGTTTTACTGAACTCAAGTTGTTGATAAACAAGCCAATCCATTGTTGATAGTCTTGAATAACACCTTTGAAATCTTCTCTTGATTCGTATTTATCGTATTCAACGTTTGCTTCTTGGAGCATACTCTTGAAATAACCGCTGACAACGGCACACAAAACCAAAGCGAATAAACAAACCATTGAAATAATGGTTGAACCTTGGTCTAACGGTGTATCCGTGTTCAGATAGAATGATACGATAATTCCGCCGACTGTGAGGAAGATTGCCGGCGAAAGCATTAACATAAAGTTCTTTGCCGCAGCAGCCTTTTTATTTACAGTACTCTTTTCCTTTCCTTTATCTTGGAACAAAAGGAAAATACCTTGTTTCAAAATCAAAGAGTTTACGAACAAAAGTACCGCATAACCTGCCAAAAGTCGCATGTGGAGCGGGAAAAATCCTCTGACATTTTCTGCCAACAAGTTTCTGAGAGTATCTGAAACCGCCGATGCCATAATAATCGGACAGAAAATTAATGCCAATCCGAGAAATCTCTCTGCGTTTCCGTTTGCTGAAATTCTTTTCTTCGCATCTTCAAGTGCAAATGAAATTTCTTTTAAAATACTTACACGACGTGATTCAATATCGGATTTTCTCTTTTCCAATTTGATTTTTGTCGCCGCATTAACTTCACCGTAAAGTTCTCTGATATCTTCTTCATTGAAATCCTGTTGTGCGATTGATGTCAATGTAACGTGTTGTTGTTGCGGTTGTTGTGGCATTCTTTGAGGGTGACCTTGAGGAGGCATTGGCATGCCGCCGCCGTTAGGCATAGGTCTTCTCATTTGCGGTTGACGATTTTGCATCATACCTTGCTGCATTTGTTGCGGCATGGGCTGCTGAGGACGATGTCCCTGCGGTCTGCCTTGCATTTGAGGTTGCGGATTTTGCGGTTGCTGCGGTGCTTGCGGTCTTGGTGCCGCTGCTGCTCCCAACTTAATGCCGACAAAATCATCTGTTCCGTTTACCATCAATTTGCAACCACGCTCTACAATAAGTGAATTGCCCATCGGTTGCCCTTTGAACATTATATCGGGGGTTGCTGTTTTATTTGTTACTCTAAATCCGCCGTTTCTTCCTAATTCAACAATAAGAATAAAATCAACGGGGCATTGTACTTTCACTTCACAATTAGGGTGCGTTCCTATTGTTACGACAGGTTTATCAAATGTTTGTTCACCATTCTTCGTTGCTATTGTTACGGGCATCTGTTTTTTCCTTATCTTCCCATTGCCGCCATAATCTTACGGCTTGCCTTGTCCATCATTTCATTAGTTGCAATTACTAATTTTTCTTCTCCCAATACAGGGACCAATTTTCCTTTTACGAAATCCAATTTAGACGGGTGAGCATACAAGAATGACATTGATAACTTAGGACAATATTGCTTAACTTTTCTGACGTTATTCGGCAATGTATCCCAGTTAATTTGACCTTTGATATCACCTTCGTTTTCCAAATCGCCAATTACAATAATTGCGGGAGTATAACCTTCTCTTTGCATTGTCAAAGCGTGCTGCATACCTTTTTTGATTGCCGTTCCGTATGCAGTTCCCCACGCTGATGCGTCTAATTGGGTATATTCGTTTAACGATTTTCTGATTCCGCTTCCGTTTTGAGGCGAACCTTCATAAATAAGGTTTGCATCTTGCGAAATGACCAAAATCTTGATTTGATCATCAGGGTCTAATGTCTTGCAAATAGTACTGATATAGTTCTTTTGCTTATACAATTGTTCCTGATTTGACGCTGATATATCTATAAGAAATATCGCACACGTTGGAGTGAAATCGTCAACTTTAATCGACTTAAACCCTACTATTGCAGTTTTTACGATAATCGAGAAAACTAAAATTATAATTCCTAATGTAATTAATCTTTTACCCATTGCTTTTTCCGTTTTTTCCATGATTGTAGCACAATATTCAGTGAAAATACAAGTTTTCATGAATTATTTTTCGGCAAGAGCCTTGGCTTCTTTTCTCTTGATTTTGCTCGTAGCCGTTCTCTCAAGCGGTTTTCTGCTCAATACCACGTTTGTCGGACGCTTGAATACGGACAATTTTGTTGACAATTCTTTAACTTCTGCTCTTAAAATTTTTGTCAACTCTTCATCGTTCGGGTATTTGTTTGAAATTTCTTCCGTCGGAACAACTACCGCAGTAACTTCTTCTGTGCCGTCTTTCAATCCGCCGTCACGTTTTACGCCGACAACGCAAGATTCCTGAATTATGTTGCTCAATGCCAAAATTGCTTCAACTTCTTCGGGAAATACTTTTTTACCGCCGTTCAAAACAATCATATTCTTAATTCTGCCTGTGATATAGACAAAGCCGTCTTTATCTATTTCGGCAATATCTCCCGAGTGGAGCCAGCCGTCAGCATCGATTGTTTCCGCCGTCAATTCGGGGTTTCCGTAATAACCTTTCATTACGTTATCGCCTTTTACGAGCAATTCGCCCGTTTCTTCGTCAATTTTTACTTTTACATCGGGAATCGGTCTGCCGACTGAACCCAATCTTGACGCTTCATCGGTGTTGAATGTAACAACAGGTGATGCTTCAGACAAGCCGTATCCTTCGTAAATTTTGATACCCAATGTTTCTAAATATTTTGCAATTTCAATATCTAACGGTGCACCGCCCGATATGCAGCCTCTGAATTTTCCGCCGAATTGCTTATGAATAGACGGGAAGAGGTGCTTTCTTACTCTGACTGACGGGATTAATTTTGCGATATTAAAAAGCACATTGAACATCATTTTTTTGAAAAATCCGCCTTGAGCAACCGTTGATTCGATATTTGCCTTTAAAAGTTTCAAAAATGCCGGAACTACAACCATAAACGTGATTTCTTTTTCCGACAAAATCGGGAACAAATCTTTCGGTTTCAAACTTTTAGAGTAATAAATTGCCGTTCCCATACTCAAGAATGACAAAAATCCGACAGAAAGTTCAAAAAGGTGATTCATCGGCAAAATCGATAACAGGCGGTCATTTACGGTCAAATTAAAACATTGGCTGATTGATTTTACCTGAGCCATTGAGTTTTTGTATGAAATTTCAATACCTTTCGGTTTGCCCGTCGTACCTGATGTATAGATAATAAATGCCGATTGTTGGGGATTTCTGTGACGCCATTTGAAGTCTTTTGCGTCGGGCAAATTATAAATACATTGACAAGTTTTATCCGTGCAGCCTTCGTCAATTACAACGACTTCTTCAATTGATTCGATTTCCTGCATAAGAGTTTTTGCTTTTTCCAAATAAGCATTTGAACACATCAACATTCTCGGTTGGCTGTTGCTCAAAATCGAATTTAATTCATATTCCGTAAGTTTAATATCGAGCGGAACAAGTGTTGCACCCGCCAAAACAGATGCGAACAATGCCGCACCCCATTCGGGCATAGATTCTGACAAAATGGCAACCTTATCGCCCTTGTCAATTCCTTGGCGAACCATATATGCCGCAAGTCTTTGCGACAAAATGCTCAAGCCTTTAAATGTCAATTCTCTCCAACCTATATATGATTTTATTCCTAATGCATTTTTATTTCCGTATTCTTTTGTGACTTTATCCATAAACAAAAGAAGATTCTCAGTTCTTTCCATTTTTTTAATCCTTTATTGTGTGTTTCGAGTCTAATACATTTTGTATTTTAACATAAAAAAATAAAATGACAGACCCTGTTATTCATATCTCAATGCATCGATAGGATTCAACAATGACGCCTTATAGGCAGGATAATAGCCAAATCCTATTCCGACAAGAACCGAAAAACAAAGCGACATAACTATTGAACCCAACGTTATTACTGCGGACATATCCGAAAACAGTTGTATTAACTCTGAGCCGATAATTCCGACAATAATTCCGATAATTCCGCCAATCATCGACAACAGCACCGATTCAAGCAAAAATTGCAGTCGAATATCCTGAACATTCGCCCCAATCGCCATTCTGATACCGATTTCTTTCGTCCTTTCTGTAACTGAAACGAGCATAATATTCATAATTCCGATACCGCCGACAAGCAATGATACCGAGGCAATTAAGGCAAGCAAAATCGAAAAAATACGGGCTGTTGACTGCATGCTTTCTTGAAATTCCGCAAAATTTCTGATTTTGAAATCATCTTCCTGATTTTTTCCGATGTGATGTCTTGCCCGCAAAATCGTCTGTATCTCATTTTCAAGGGCGGTCAATTTATCCGCATCTTCCCCTTTGACCAAAATCATTTTGACGCTTCCGGGAAAATCCGTTCCGAAAACTTTTCTCTGTGCCGTCGTTATCGGGATAAATACCAAATCGTCCTGATCCATAGGTCCTGAAGAACCTTTGGATTTAAGCGTTCCGATGACTTTGAACGGAATATTTCCGACTCTCATTACCCGTCCGATAGGGTCAAGGTCGCCGAAAAGTTCTTCCGCAACCGTATGCCCGATAATCGCTACTTTTGAGTAATTTCGACTGTCTTCCTGTTGAAAACCTCTTCCGTTTTCAATTTCGTAATTTTTAATGTACAAATAAGAATTTGAAACGCCATAAACAGAAGATGCCCAGTTTTGATTGCCGTACATAAGTTGTTTTGATTCATTCGACGCAACGGCAACAGAATCAATGTTATCCGCCGTTTTCATAATTTCTTGTGCATCTTTTATCGTCAAAGACGGACGGGTTCCGAAACCTTGTTGTACACCGCCTGATTTTGCCGATGACGAGCGGATTGTGAGGATATTTGACCCCATCGATTCCATATTCGCCTGAACATTTTTTCTTGCTCCCGTACCTATTCCGAGCATAATAATTACGGCACTTACGCCGATAATGATACCTAAACTCGTCAATGCCGAACGCATTTTATTTATTCGCAAAGAATTTGTTGCCATTTTAAAAGTGGATTTAAAATCAATCATCAGAGCCTCTTTGTGATATCACTTTCAATATTGCCGTCTTTGAACTTCACAACCCGTTTGCAATATTCTGCGATGTCGGGTTCGTGTGTGACTAAAACGATTGTCTTGCCGTGCTTTTCGTTCAAATTGACAAAAAATTCCATAACCTCAATACTCGTTTTTGTGTCAAGGTTTCCTGTCGGTTCATCGGCAAGGATAATCGGTGCATCGTTAACAATGGCACGGGCTATCGCCACACGCTGCTGTTGACCGCCTGACATTTGATTGGGCATGTGATTTTCTCTTTTTTCAAGCCCTACAACCTTCAATGCTGCCTTTGCACGCTCGATTCGCTCTTCTTCCTTTACTCCCGCATAAATCATCGGAAGTTGGACGTTATCAAGTGCCGTCGTTCTTGAAATCAAATTAAATCCTTGAAAAACAAAGCCCAATTTTTTATTTCTGATAATGGCAAGTTCGTCCGAAGTCATTGTGCTGACGTCAATTCCGTCGAGAAAATATTTTCCCGACGTCGGCTTGTCAAGGCAGCCGAGTTGGTTCATAAAGGTTGATTTGCCTGACCC
>CAKVJR010000083.1 GCA_934754855.1 uncultured Candidatus Melainabacteria bacterium | reverse complement strand
TCCCGACCCAGGGTATGCTTCTTATTCTCAAATGATAGAGGTTTCAGGCGGTCGTGCATACCCGATTCCTTTGACGAAAGAAAACAACTACATGCCCGATTTGGAAACGGTTTATGCGAATATGGACAAAGAGGGTTTTGATCCGAAAAAAGTTAAAGCGGTAATTTTGAATTACCCGAACAACCCGCTCGGAGCGACTTGTACGAAAGAATATTTGCAAAAGGCGGTAGATTTTTGTAAAAACCATAAAATCATTTTGATGAGTGATGCTGCATATATCGATATGGGCTTTGTCGGAACGGAAAGACCCGTGAGTGCATTGACTTGCGAGGGTGCAAAAGATGTTACGATTGAATTTTTTAGTTTCTCAAAATCATACGCAATGACAGGCTGGAGAGTCGGTTGGGCATGCGGTAATCAAGAACTCGTCGGAATGCTCGGAAAAATTAAATCAACAATCGACTCGGGTCTTTTTAAACCCTTGCAATACGCTTGTTCCGAGATTATCAACAGCAAAGACGGCGACGATTATATCGACGAATCGGCAAAAAGTTTTGAGGCAAAACAAAATATTTTGACAAACGGATTTAAAGAATTGGGTTGGGATATCGACAACCTGAATATCCCGAAAGCCACATTCTACTTGTGGTTGCCGATTCCCCCGAGATATAAATCTTCAGAAGAATTTACCTCTGCCGTTTTGGAAACATCAGGCGTTGTCCTCGTTCCCGGAAGTGCTTTCGGTAAATACGGAGAAGGCTGGTTCAGAATTTCTGCCGTAACAACGGAAGAAAACTTGAAAGAAGTAATTACAAGACTCAAAACAGATGGATTTACGTTCTGAATTTTAAATTTTTGATAAGAAAAGGTACAAATTTTTTGTTTGTACCTTTTTATTTTTGTAAACTTATGTTAATATAATTATGAATAACTAATGAAAAATTGAAAATTAGGGCAATATTAGCATGTGGAGTGTTAAGGTAAGCCTTGACGTTCAAAAATTTAAAACAAAAATGGAAACAGGTAACAAAAATTTTTCATTTGTTGTTTTAGAAAGGATACAATCGCCAAATGAGTTCAAGGATAATAGCAATATATCTTCAGCGATTCAGAAACTTTTTACAGTTTTCAAGAGCATATTTAGACAGAAATAACCCGATTAAGGCTTTTTCTGCAACAGTTGTGGCTCAGTTGAAAGACTTTTTGACAATCGGTAAAAAGATGAAAATGGCGAAGTATCGTGTAAATTATCAAAAATACAAACTTGATCAAATGCAAAAATTGATTGCACAGAATAACGAGCACGTATTTTTGAAAGGCAGAACGTTAAACGAAACAAGGTAGGTCATAATGGGTTACGCACTTTTATTTGCGAGAAGTTTAAGTAATACGGCAAGAAAAAACCAACTGAATTACGAAACTGCTATGCTCCAAATCCGAAAATCCGATATCACAAGTAATTTGGCTGATATTCAAAAGGCTGAAGAGGCTTTGAAAAGTCAAGCGGAAAACATGCCGAAAGACGGTGGACCTGTCCCTAATCTTGAATATTTGAAATTTGCAAGAATGATGCTTGTTTCAATGGATAAGAGTTTAGATATCAGATTGGCTTGTATTAAAACCAAAATTGCTCAAATTGAGGCAGAAGAACAGGGTGTAAACGAATCTTTAGCAAACGCTGTTGCTTCTTCAACTCCGAAATATGCAGGCTAATTTTAAAACAATATTTAAAAAACGACTCTTTAAGGGGTCGTTTTTTTTTGCAAAATTTTAAAAAATTGACAAAAGGATTATATAAAAAATAAAATATTAATATGAAAGTAACTATTGAAGAATTAGAACAATCAAAAGACGACTTGTTGGAGTTTGATTTTGAAGATACCCCTGACGGAATAGATTTGGCAGAGCCTGCAAAAGCACATTTTGTCGTGAAAAGGCTTGGCGGCGGATTTATAAATGTTAAGGGATATGTAGATGCAAAAATAAACGCAATTTGTGATAATTGCCTGAAAAATTTTATTTACGAAACGCATGCCGATGTAGATGAAACCTATGCGGAGCGTACGTTGTACGAGGAGTACAAGGAAGAAACGGAGATAAAAGATAACTTTTTTGCAATCGACTTAAACGGTGCAGGTGAGATAGATTTAACGGACTTAATGTATCAATCCTTAATATTATCTGTACCAAATAAACTTGTTTGTGATATAAATTGTATGGGCGATGAAGAAATTAATAAATATATTTCGACAGAAATTCAAGACCCGAGATTAGAAGTATTTAAGACAATTAAAACAGAAAAGGAAAATTAAAATGGCAGTTCCTAAGAAGAGAACAGGTGCATCAGCACAAGGACACAGAAGAGCAAACTGGAAAGCAACTATTCCTGCAGTTACAACATGCTCAAACTGCGGTGCAACAATTCCGACACACACAGTATGCCCCGAATGCGGTCAATACAAAGGTCAAGTTGCAAGTAAGAAAGCAGTTGCAGCAAAGACAGAAGAATAGTCAGATATTTAACGGAATTTGAGGAAGAATGACAAGAATAGCAGTAGATGCAATGGGCGGCGATTACGCACCCAGAGCGATTGTCGAAGGTGCCGTATGGGGTGCTTATGAATATGATGTTCCGATTGAATTAGTCGGTCGTGAAGACAAAATCCTTGCAGAACTCGACAGAATTAAGCAAGAAGGTATTGTTTTCACGGGAAGTGGCATGTTTAAGCCGAGAAGAATTAAAATCAATCCGGAAAAACTTGATATTAAAATCACTCACGCAAGTGAAACAATTGAGATGGGTGAAGCCCCCGGACAAGCAATCAGACGTAAGAAGAATTCTTCAATCGTACTTGCCGTAAAAGCAGTTGCGACAGGAAGTTCTGATGCGGTTGTAGCAGCGGGTTCGACTGGTGCTGCAATGGCTTCAAGTCTTTTTGGTTTGGGAAGATTGCCCGGTATTGAAAGACCTGCTATTTGCTTGACATTGCCCTCAATGAAGAAACCCGTAGTTGTCATCGATGGTGGTGCGAACGCAAGTTCGACGCCTGAGATGTTATTCCAATTCGGAATTATGGGTTCAATTTACTCAAAGACTATTTTGGGAATTGAAAATCCTCGTATCGGTGTTTTAAACATCGGTGAAGAAAGAGGAAAGGGTAACGAACTTGTAAACGTTGCATATCAAATGTTTGAACAAAAGAAAGAACAGTTGAACTTTGTAGGAAACGTTGAAGGTAAGGAAGTATTCCTTGGAAATTGTGATGTGATTGTTTGCGACGGTTTTGTCGGAAACGTTGCACTCAAAACGATTGAGGGTGCTTCATCGATGTTGTTCTTTATGATTAAGGAACAATTTACTGAAAATATTATTTCATCAGTAATCGGAGCGTTGGCTAAACCGTTTATGAAGAAAATTTATAAACGTATTAACTACGAAGAATTCGGCGGACAGTTATTACTCGGAGTAAAAGGTATCACGGTAATTTGTCACGGACGTTCGACGGCTTATGCGATTAAGAATGCAATTCGTGTTGCAAAAGAGGCTGTTGAAAAAGAAGTTAACAAAAAGATTGATGCTTTTTACAAAGCCACGATAGAAAATTAGACAAAAAGCGGAAACACACACTATGCCTAATAACATTCCTGTTATGATTTCAGGGGTTGGGTTTTATGTCCCTGAAACGATAGTAACGAATGATGATATTTCAACTTTGGTTGAAACGAGTGATGAATGGATACGAACTAGAACGGGAATTGAAGAGCGGCGTGTTGTATCCGGTGCGGAAAATTCGGTTTTTCTTGGTGTAAATGCGGCAAACAATGTTTTGTCGCACACCAAGGTTAATCCTTTAGATATTGATTTAATTATTTCCGCAACTTCAATCCCTGCAAAGGCTTATCCGTCTGTTGCCTGTGAAATTCAGGCTCAAATCGGAGCGGATAATGCGGCAGCATTTGACGTAACGGCGGCATGTTCAGGGTTGATTTATGCAATGAGTATTGCAAAGGCGTATATTTCGAGCGGAATGTACAAAAAGGTTTTGCTTGTTATGACTGATGCAAATTCAAAATTTGTTGATTGGTCGGATAGAAGCGTTTGTTGTATTTTCGGTGACGGTGCGGGGGCAATGTTGTTGGAACCCTCTGTTGACGGCGTTGATGATATTGTTGAAATTGATTTGACGGCGATGGGAAAATTAGGCGATTATATTTCGCTTGAAATTTCGGGAAAAAATTGTCCGTTGGCAGAGCCAAACGAGGAAAAACCCTTGCATATTCACATGGCAGGTCGTGATGTTTATAAGTTTGTTATGACTTATTTGCCCGAAAAAATTAATAAAACTTTGAAAAATGCCAATATGACTGCCGATGAGATTGATTATTTTATTCCTCATCAGGCAAATTTAAGAATAACCGACGCTTTGACTGAAAGAATCGGTTTTAACAAAGATAGAGTAATTGTTAATATTCAAAAATACGGAAACACCTCTGCTGCGTCCGTTCCGATTGCGATGACGGAAGCAATACAAGAGGGTAAAATTCAATTGCCCTGCACGGCGTTCTTAACGGGATTCGGTGCGGGCATGACTTGCGGAAATGCAATCGTAAAATTAAGAAAGGGAATTGCATAATGAAAAAAATCGCTTTTTTGTTCCCCGGACAAGGTTCACAGGTTTCGGGAATGGGTAAGGATTTATATGAAAAATATGATGCGGCAAAAAAAGTTTTTGATACCGCTGATGAAGTTTTAGGCTTTAAAATTTCGGAAATTTGTTTCAACGGAACAGATGAAGAATTGAAGATGACAAAAAATTCGCAACCTGCAATTTTGACAACATCTTTGGCATGCCTCGAGGCATTGAAGTCGGAAATTGACATCGTTCCTGTTGCGACAGCAGGACACAGTCTTGGTGAATACGGTGCTTTATATACGGCAGGTGTTCTCGAAATGGGCGATGCTATTGTGATTACCGGAAAACGTGCAGAGTTGATGAATGATGCTGCAAATGCTACAAACGGCTCTATGGCAGCAGTTATCGGACTTACTCCCGATGAAATTTCAGACGGATTGAAAGAACTTCAAAACGAGGGTGTAATTTCTGTTGCAAACTACAATTCGCCTGCTCAAACCGTTATTACGGGCGAAAAAGAATTGATTGAAAAATCAGTTGAAATTTTGAAAACAAAAGGTGCTAAAAGGGTTATCCCTCTTGCAGTTTCAGGAGCATTCCACTCGGCATTGATGGCATCTGCGTCTGAAAAATTTGAAGAATTTGTAAAAGATTATAATTTTAAAAACGGTGAAATTCCTGTTTATGAAAACGTTGATGGCATGCCGATAACTGACGGTGAGGAATTGAAAAAGAGAGTTCCCGCTCAAATTCGCTCGTCGGTTCATTGGACAGAAACGATAAACGGAATGATAAATGAAGGCATTACAACATTTGTTGAACTCGGTGCAGGAAAAGTTTTGGCTGGTTTGAACAAAAAAATTAATGCCGAAGTAAAGACTTATAATGTTTACGACGTTGCTTCGCTTGAAGAAACAGTAAACGAATTAAAACAAGGAGAATAAAATGGGTGAAAAGAAAGTTGCATTAATCACCGGCGGTTCAAGAGGAATCGGCAAGGCATGTGCGGTAGAATTTGCGAAAGCGGATTTTGATGTTGCAATTGTTTATGCAGGTTACGAAGAAGCCGCAAATAAGACGGTTGAAGAATTAAAGGCACTCGGTGCAGACGCTGCCGCTTTTAAGTTTGATATTTCAAATGAGGAAGAAGTTAACGCAGGTGTTGCAAGCATAATTGGAAAATACGGCAGAATTGATGTTTTGGTAAATAATGCCGGTATTACAAGAGATAATTTGTTCTTGCGTATGAATTCTGCGGATTGGAATGCTGTAATTAATACAAATTTGACAGGTGTTTATAATGTATCAAAACCTGTTGTTAAATTGATGATGAAACAACGTTCAGGCAACATTATTAACATGTCAAGTATCGTCGGTGTAATGGGAAATGCCGGTCAGGCAAATTATTCCGCTGCAAAAGCAGGTTTGATTGGTATGACAAAATCTTTGGCAAAAGAACTTGCCTCAAGAAACATTCGTGTCAATGCAATCGCTCCCGGATTTATCAATACGGACATGACAAAAGGTTTGGATCCTGAAAAATTTGCGGAACATATCCCGTTGAAACGTTTGGGCGAACCCGAAGATATTGCGAAAACTGCTAAATTCTTGGCGGTTGACGGAACATATATCACAGGACAAGTCATAGGTGTTGACGGCGGACTTGTGGTTTAGATATAATAAATTTTGTAAATATATTTGCATGGTTTGATTTAGCAAGTATAATATACATATAACTAAGTAATAAATCTAATAGTAAAAAATGAGGAAAACAAAATGAGCACAGTTTTTGACAGAGTTAAAAAAGTTGTAGTAGAACAATTAAGCGTTGAAGAAAGCTTAGTTACTCCCGAAGCAAGTTTCACAGCTGATTTGGGTGCAGACTCTTTGGATACAGTTGAATTGGTAATGGCATTTGAAGAAGAATTCGGTTGCGAAATCCCTGATGAAGAAGCAGAAAAAATCGCAACAGTTCAAGATGCTGTAAACTACATCGAAGCTAACTCTTAATAAAATTCAGTTATTATAATGAATACGAGGGGCAATTTTACTCCTCGTATTTTAGTTTTAAGGCGGTTTATATGACAAAAAGACGAGTTGTAGTTACCGGAATGGGTGCAGTTTCTCCTTTCGGTATCGGAGTAGATAAGTTATGGGAAAACTTGATTGAGGGAAATAGCGGAGTCAGAGTTTCTCAAAATGTTAACCCTGATGATCACATCGTAAAAATCGGTGCTGAAGTTCCCGATTTTCATCCCGAAGAATTTATTGATGCTAAAGATTGCAAGAGAATGGACAGATTTATTCAATTTGCCGTTGTTGCCTCTATTGAGGCAATGAAAGACTCCGGTCTTGACTTGGAAAAAGAAGATTTGACAAGAATCGGTGTTATTGCAGGCTCAGGAGCAGGCGGATTTATGTCAATTGAAAAAAATCACGCAGCAATGCTTCAAAAAGGTTTCAATAAATGCTCACCGTTTACAGTTCCTATGTTGATTTGTAACATGGGTTCAGGCAGAATTGCAATGCACTTTGGTTTGAGAGGACTTAATAAAGCAGTTGTTTCGGCTTGTGCAACAGGTGCCCACAGTATCGGTGATGCAGCAAGATCAATCCAATACGGTGATGCTGATGTAATGGTTGCAGGCGGCGAAGAA
>CAKVJR010000082.1 GCA_934754855.1 uncultured Candidatus Melainabacteria bacterium | reverse complement strand
GTGTACGGATATTTCGGAAAACGACGTCGAGGAATTACTCGATTTTTCGATTGCAAATGAAATTTCTTTAACGATAGTTACCTCAATCAGTGCAATTCAAAACAATATTGCAGAAGTTTTTGCCGATGCAAGAAGATTGATTTTTGCCCCGACGGCAGATTCTGCCTTGATTTCGCTTTATAAATCATCAGCAAAAAAAATGATGTATCGATTAAAAATTCCAACAATGAAGTTCGGAATTTTTGAAAAAGAAAATCAGGCGGTAGAATACGCATCAACATTCAGAAAAGCACTTGTTATCAAAAATGACACCCACATTTTGGGCGAAAGACCGACTTTTGCGGCAACATTTACAAAGGCAAAATCAGCGATTGAAAAAGGTTTCACATACCCCGAAAACAAGGTAATTATTGAGGATTACATTGACGCTAAAGAAGTTTCTATGTATTTCATAACAGACGGTTATACGGCACTTCCCATCGGAACATGTGCAAGTGATGACAGAAATTTTGCATATCCCGAAAGTTTTTACTCGCCCGATTATTACGTTTCCGACAAACTTGAGATGAAAGTTTTAAACGAAGCAATCTATCCCGTCATTGACGATATTGCCTCGAGATACAGCCCGTATTGCGGAATTATCGGCATTGACCTGTTCGTTGACGGAGAAAATTATAACGTGATTGAATACAATCCGTTCTTTAAACAAATGCATTTGCAATCGATTTTGCCGCTAATTAACGAGGACTTGTATGATTTGTTCCTCTCGGCTGCAAGTGGTTCGCTCTCAGATGAATATAAATTTATAAATTTTTATCACAAAACATCTCTTTCCAAAATAGTGGCAGAAAAAATTGAAGAAGAAAAAAATGAGGACGAAAATCTCGAAATCGCTTACACAAGCAATTCTAACGCTATTTTGACCCAAACCGCAAAAACTCTTTCAAGAGCAAGAGAGAATTTGTCGGAAAATTTGTGTTTTTTGACCGAAAAAGAATGCGAGGTCAAAAATGACTGATGAAAGAAAGTTTTTGAGAAAATGCATAGGTTGCGGCGAATATAAAGAAAAATCAGAATTTATAAAAATAACAAAAGACAGTAAATCAGGTGAAATTTTCATCAATCCGTTAAACAATATTTACGGTCGTTCATGTTACATCTGCAAGGACGAAACGTGCGTAAATACAGCGTTTAAGAAAGATAGAATTTCAAAAATCTTAAAAACGAAAGTCGATATTGAACTCAAAAACAAAATTATAGTTTTACTTAACAAATAGATTGTGTTACAACTATATTAGGCAATTAAAGTGAGAAATAAATGGACAATATAAGAGTATATGATGCAGCCAAAGAACTTGGCTTAACGAACAAAGAAATGATTGAGCAACTTGAAACCAAAATCGGGGTCAAGGTTAAATCTCATTCAAGCACATTGACACTCTCTCAATTTGAGAGATTTAAAGAAGTGATTAAAAAACCGACAAATGCGGCACCGAAAAAGCCGAAAGCATTTATCGTAAAAAAAGTTAAATCAACAAACGACAGCACAAAAACACAAGTGACTGTCGAAGAAATTAAGCCTGAAGAAAAGAAAACAGTTGTCCATCACGAAAAAGCAGAAACAAAGCCGGAAGTAAAAGAAGAGAAAAAAGAAGAAGTAAAAACTCCCGAAAAGAAACCGGAAGAAAACAAAAACACAATGATTGCCCCGTCAGGAACAAGTATTCGTTCCTTGCTTGAATATAACAACCAAAACAGCCAAAAAAGACGTGCTGAAATTCAAGCAGAAAATAACCGCAAAAAACGTGAACAGGAAAGAGCGGAAATCGAAAAGAAAAAAGCACTTGCCCGTCAAAATCAACAACAAAGACCGCAAGGCGAAAGAAAGCCTTTCAATAAAGGTGACAGACCTTTCCGCCAAGACAGACGACAAGACAATAACAACGGCGAAAGACCGCAACGTCCCGCAAATACGGGCGACAAGCGTGAACCCGTTAAAAGACATTTTATTTCTCAAGATATTTACGAAAACAAACCAGGTTACGCAAAACGTAAAGACGTAAATAAAAAAGAAAAAGATTACAAATCAAAAGAAGAACAACAAGAACTTATCAGCCTTGAAAAGGCTATGGCTCAAAAGCACAGAAAAAAAGAACGTGTCGAAGAAGCCCAAAAAGAAGTTAAATCAGTCGTTATCAACTCTGTTATGACGGTTGGTGAACTTGCCGAAAAAATTAACAAATCCTCGGCAGAAGTCGTTAAATTCCTTATGATGAACGGCATTTTGGCAACGGTAAACCAAGTTATCGATATCGACACACAAAAGAAAGTCTGTGCAAATTTTGAAATCGAAGTTCAAGAAGAAGATTTAGACGCATACATCGAAGAGGAACTTCAAAAAGAAGAAAAATTGAAAGAACTCAACGATATTGATGAATCGTTATTGAAGCCGAGAGCACCTGTTGTAAGTATTTTGGGTCACGTTGACCACGGTAAAACAACATTGCTCGATTCAATCAGAGAAACAGGTCATAAAATAACATCGACCGAAGTCGGCGGTATCACACAATCTATCGGTGCTTACACGGTACACCATAACGGCAAAAAGATTGTATTCGTCGATACTCCGGGTCACGAAGCATTCACCGCAATGAGAGCAAGAGGTGCTCAAGCAACCGATATTGCGATTTTGGTTGTTGCAGCGGACGACGGTATCATGCCTCAAACAATTGAAGCAATTAACCACGCAAGAGCAGCGGAAGTGCCTATCGTTGTTGCTGTTAACAAATGCGATAAACCCGAAGCAAACCCTGACAGAATTTTGCAACAATTAACCGAATACGGTCTTGTTCCCGAAGAATGGGGCGGTGATACTGCTTGTATCAAAGTCAGTGCTTTGCAAAAAACAGGTATTGAAGATTTGCTCGAATATATTTTGCTTTTGGCGGAAGTCAACGGCTATAAGGCTAATCCGTCAGCAAAAGCAACCGGTGTTATCATTGAAGCAAACCTTGATAAAGGTAAAGGCCCTGTTGCAACATTGCTTGTGCAAAACGGAACATTGCACACGGGCGATTGCTTTGTAGTCGGCAATGTAGGCGGTAAAGTCCGTGCATTGATTGCTGACAACGGCGAAAGAATTAAAAAAGCAGGTCCGTCAACTCCAGTTGAAATTTTGGGTCTTTCCGAAGTTCCTCAATCAGGCGACAGATTTGAAGCGGTTGATAACGAAAGAGTTATGCACCAAATCATCGCAGAACGTAAGGAAAAAGAACGTACATCAAGACTAGAAGCAACAATGCCTGCCCACGTCAGAAACGATGCAATCGGCGAGGACGACAACATTCAACACCTCAACCTCATCATCAAAGCAAATACACACGGTGCGGCTGAAGCGGTTGCTCAATCCATTAACCAAATGGAATCGAAAGAAATCGTTACGAAAATTATTCACGTTGGTGTCGGTGATATTTCCGAAGCGGACGTTATGCTCGCAAGTGCAGGTAAGGCAATGATTTTGGGCTTTACGGTAAAAGAAGATGCAAATGCACTTGCCGCTGCAGAAAAATATAACGTAACAATCAAGAAATTTGATATTATTTATCAAATCCTTGAAGACCTTGAAAAGACGATGTTGCACTTGTTACAACCTGAAGAAAAAATCGTTGAAATCGGTAAGGCTGAAGTTCGACAAATCTTTACAGTCGGCAAAACGACTAAGATTGCGGGCTGCTATGTAACCGAAGGTAAGGTCGCAAGAAATAAAATGGCGATTGTTATGAGAAACGGTCAAGAAATTTTCAAAGGCTCAATCGATCAACTCAAACGTTTCAAAGACGATGTCAAAGAAGTTAACCAAGGTTTTGAATGCGGTATTTCATTTGCCAAGTTCAACAACCTCGAAGTCGGTGACATTATTAAGGTTACGACGGTTGAATTGGTAGAAAGACAAGAACTTGTATAAGAGGTAAAAATGCCCCAATTCAGAAACGAAAAAATCAGAAAAACTTTGATGAAAGAAATCGCAGACATTATTCAAAAGAAATTGAATGATGCGAGAATAGGCGGAGTTGTGTCAATAACCGACTTGGAACTTGCACACGATAACTCTTATGCAAAAGTTTATTATTCGGTTTTTGCACCCGACAACGTTAAAGAACAAACGATTGCGGCAATTGAAGATGACGCCCCTAAAATCAGATACGAAGTCGGCAGAAGAATCAGATTGCGTTTAACCCCCGAATTGAAATTTATTTTGGATAACTCAATCGAACGTGGTGCAAGAGTTACAGAACTTATCAATAAAATTTCAAAAGGTGAAGTGTAGTCGTGTTCGGCTTTTTTAATGTTTATAAACCACAGGGAATAACCTCTCACGATGTTATCAGTCGTTTGCGGAAAGTTTTGCATATCAAAAAAATCGGGCATGCGGGAACATTAGACCCTTTGGCAGAGGGGGTTTTGCCTGTTGCAATTTTGGGTGCGACAAGGCTGATTGATTTTTTGCCAAACGAAAAAGAATATCTCGCAACATTCAAATTCGGCGTAACATCAAAATCTTACGATACGGAAACTGAACTTGAGTTTTGTTCTGATAAAAAAATTTCAGAAGAAGAAATTAAAGAAGAACTCAAAAATTTCGAGGGCGAAATTACTCAAAAACCGCCTATTTATAGTGCTGTCAAGGTCGGCGGCAGAAAGTTATACGAAATTGCAAGAGAGGGAGAAACATCTGAAATTCCCGACAGGTCAATAACCGTAAACGAAATTTCCCTTGAAAATTTTGACTATGAAACCCAAACGGGCAACTTGAGAATTAATTGTTCAAAGGGAACATATATTCGCTCAATTATAAATGATTTAGGGCAAAACCTCGGCGTCGGCGGTGTTATGACCAAATTAATCCGAACAAAATCAGGCGGAATGATTGAAGAAAACAGCACAAATTTGAACGATTTAATCGAAAATCCCGAATTAATTGAAAAAAATCTTATTTCACCCGAAAACATTTTGCCGTTCGAGTGCTATAATTTGAATGAAAAAGAATTTGAAAAAGTTAAAAACGGCAACCCGATTTTTGCAAAGTGCAATGATGGAAACATTTTTGTAAAATATGACGAAAAAATCGTTGCATACGGCGAAAAATCAGGCGACCAAATCAAAATTAAGAAAGTGTTTTTACAATGAAAAAGATATTTTACATTTTGTTGGCATTGGTTATTCTTCAAAGCCAAGCCATTTCAAAGGTTCACTACGCTTGCCAAAACATCGTTCCGACAAAAGGTAACGTAATTGAAAAAGTTACGGGCGTTGATTTTGTCGAAAGAAAAGGCGTTGAGGCAATCATCAAACAATATTTGAGATTTACATTGAAATCAAAAGTCGATTTCAAACTCGATACCCCAAACGCAAGAGCATTAAGAAACGGTGAGTTCAAATCATTTACGGCGAAGTCGAAAAAAATTCAGGTTGACGGAGTTTCAATTTCTGATTTTGAGGCGAAAAGTCTTTGCCCGTACAATAAGTTTTTGATGAAAAAAGACTACATCGGATTTCCGTACGATATCCCCGTTTCGTTCTCGGCAACGTTGACAAACGACGATATGAATTACATGTTCAAAAAAATGGAAGAGCAAAATCCTGAATATTTAACGCTCCCGTTGGGCAAACTTTCTTTAGCGAAAATCAGCGGTTTGACTTGGAAAACAGAAAATTCAAAAGCAAGAATTATGTTCAAAATCATAACCCCGATTGTTGATACAAAAGTTACTTACACAACAAGTTTCAACATTGTAAACGGAAAACTCTCGATGGGAAATTCAACAAGCAACCTGAATGCCCAAATGCAAAAAAATGTTAACAGATTTTTAAGCAAATTTAACCCGTTTACACAAGCGGTTGCACTTGCCGAAGATGCCCAAGCACAGTTGGAAATCACGCATATTATAATGCAAGGCGACAAGATTTATGTAAAAGGTGTATTTCTTATTCCCAGAAATTGTGTTATAAAGAAATAAGGAAATGTTATGAACAATTTTTCGAGATTAGTAATTTTCATAGTTGTTTGCTTGGGTCTTTGGTGGGGCTACGACAATTTTTTGTCGGATAAGTTTCCTATGCCTGAAATTAAAGGGCTTGAAACAAAACATCTGACCGACGATATCGAACCCTCTGAACCTCAAAAAGAGGAAAAACAAGAACCTGAACAAGTTAAAAAAGAAGATGAAAAAACCGAAAAAGAAGAAGTTGCACAAAAGCACACCGATTCATACATTTACGTTTATATGTTGACAACCGACAAAAACGGAAATCAATTCCTTAAACCCGTAAAACGTCCGTTGAAAGCGGGTCAAGACAAATTGACATATGCAGTAAAACTTCTTATTGCAGGTCCTAACGGTGCAGAAAAATCATCGGGTGTTTACACGGAAGTTCCCGCAAATTCGCACCTCAACAGCATTACAACCTATGACACAAAAGTTATTATTGATATGGCAAGCACCTTTGCATACGGCGGTGGCTCAGACAGTCTTTATTCACGTTTAAGACAGTTAATCAAAACCGTTTTGGCAAACTCTGACAAGCCCGTTTACTTATACTTGGACGGCAAACAGGCTAACGTCGTCGGCGGCGAAGGACTTACGATATCTCAACCGTTAAAAGAGAATTCATTAGATGAGTAACGAAAAAAAAGATATTGAATATTATATGAATTTGGATTGGACGTTAATCGAAGGAACAGACCTCGATTTCAACGGAAATCCTTATCATTACATCGAAATCAAAGAAATTCCGAGTTTCGCATTCTGTGCAAAAACTCAAGAAGCCGCTCGTGCGAATTACAAAACTCAACTTCGTTGGACATTAATGGTAATGCTGTCTGATGAAGATTGCGTCATTCGAGAACCCGGTGAACCTGATGAAGATGATATCGATTGGGAATCACTTTGTCCATAAAAATTTTACTCCTTAAAAAATGCCCTTATTGCATTGCAGTAAGGGCGTTTTCGTTATTCACCAACTTCATTTTTTGTTCGTGAGTCATATTTTTAATTTTATATTCCGCCTTTAAGGCTTCCGATTTTGTGTCAAATTCCATTTGCCAAGCGACTTTCAACGGTTTGTTGGCACGGGTATATTTTGCCCCTTTGCCGGACAAATGCTTTTGAAATCTTTTCTCGACATCATCAGTGTAACCACAATAATAACTACCATTTTCGATTAACAGTAAATATACAAAATATTTTTTTTCAGAAGGATTAGGCATTTTTAATCTCTTGCAAAATCGAAATAATTTTTTCGTAATTTTCTTCAGTAACAAGACGCCCACGAAACTCCGATGCTCCACGCAAACCCTTGATATAGTAAGGATAGAAC
>CAKVJR010000081.1 GCA_934754855.1 uncultured Candidatus Melainabacteria bacterium | reverse complement strand
CCTCATTATGAGGGCTTTTTTATTGAGGACTTCGTTCCCTGACAAGAACTGATTGGTCGACTGAAGTCGACCCTACTCCTCTTGAGGTTATATGGTTTTGGACTCTGCTCGCTCGTTCTTCGCAATGACAATTCTTATTAAATTTCAACGTTCTTCGTCATATTGAGGGGCTTGTCCCCGAAATATCTGTTTCAATCAGCATTTCATAGATTCTTTGGTTTTTGCAAAACCTCAGAATGACGTAATAAAATTTTCCAAGATTCTTCTCTTCGCTCAGAATGACAGTTATGCATTTTGCTCGCTCGTTCTTCGCTGTGACAAGAACCGTATAACTTCAACTCTTTTCAACAACTGTAATCAAAGCAACAAAAAACCGCCCCCAATGAGGACGGTTTCTTTTTTCAAACTATATGACTAAACTAAGGGGTGTTTTGGTTAGTATTTGCTGATGTTTGGTTTGAAGATTTCTTATCAAATACTACTTGTTGAGCAGCTGTTGAATATGCAGCTGTCGGTGCTTTTACGTTACCAGCAACAACTCTGTTACCATACATAGTTGCTACGTAAGTATCTGTCGGTTGGTTAGCATTTGTACACAATGTGTTAGGTGCTTTTTCACCGTTAACGTCGATCAAAATCAAACCATAATACATTTGGTCTGCAATCGGATCATATTCGCCTGCAGCGTATGATACTGCAAATCTCATACCATCTGCTGTGTAGAATACGTTTTGGTTATCTGTTGCTGTGATACCTGAATCACCAACTGCAAATGCTGCACCTGATGTAGCAGTTGTGATAACGCTCATTCTTTTCTTGAAGAGGTTATTAACAACGTTTGCTGATGTTGCCAAAGTATCTGAACCAACTTGAGTTCCTTCAAGTGCATAGTTCAATGACATTGCTTGGTTCAAAGCTGAAATTGCTTTCTTCAAACCAACTCTGAATTCTTGGTTGTTAGTTGAGTTCATCAATGTCGGAATTGTCATTGCTGCGATTACACCGATAATTACGAGAGTAATCAAAACTTCTGCCAAAGTAAAACCTTTTTTCATTTAATTCTCCTTTTATTATTTACACACCCTTGCGGGCTAATTATATAGTTTAGGGTTTCTTGCGAAACCAATTCTTACCAATTATAAATCTTTTTTGGAATTTATGCAAGTAGTTAAAATAAAAATACGTCAAATAATTGTTATTTTAATTCCATGAATTTACATAACTTAACACAATGATTGAAAGCATACTCGCTTTCCCTCATAAATACTGCATTTTTACAGATATCAATCTGTCCGAAAATACTTCTGTTAGTTTATCACTTTTTCGTAATAACAATTATTGCTTAATTTTTTCGTTCTCTTTCACTGCGAGGGCTTTGCCCGTGGCAATCCAGTATTTATGAATTTATCCAATAAATAAAAAACTGATACTTCGGACTTGGTTAACAAATATAACAGGTATGGTGGGCATGCTTTGACATTAAGGTAGGATTTGTTTTACAATTATCATGTTAACGGAGAAACCGTTGTGGTAAGGGGATTTAAGGAATGGGTTACAGATTTGAACTTATAACCGGACCGATGAGTTGCGGAAAAACAGAAGAATTAATCAGACGGGTAAAAAGACTTGTTATTGCAAAGAAAAAAGTCAAAATTATTTCACCTGCAATCGACACCCGTTCAAAAAGCGATATCATTGAGTCAAGAAATGGCATGTTCCTTGATACTTGCAAGGTTAAAGACGCTGCCTCAATCCTTGATGTTGTTGAAAAATCAGACGATGTTGTTGCAATTGATGAAATGCAATTTTTCGACGAATATATTTTAGAAGTTGTCAAAACTCTTATTGCACAAGGAAAAAGAATCATCGGTTGCGGTTTGGATTTGGATTTCAAAGGCGAACCTTTCGGCTCTATGCCCCAACTTTTGGCTTATGCGGACAAAGTTGATAAATTAACAGCGATTTGTATGAAATGCGGCAGCGAATATGCCGTCAGAACGCAACGCTTGATTGACGGTAAACCTGCGGACAAAAACTCCCCGCTTATTATGATTGGTGCCGATGAAACTTATGAAGCACGCTGCTTGGATTGTTGGGAATTAAGAGATGCACAAAAAGAGCAAAAAGCCCGCAAATTGTCCGTTTTGACGTTTGGAAAATAATTTTTTAATAGCAATTATTAATGTTTTAGCAGATTTTTCGGTTTTTGCAAAATCTCAGAATGACAAGAACTGTCTTGGTCGACTAAAGTCGACCCTACTTCTGCGTTCGTCCTCGCAATGACAGGGAACGCTTGAAGTTATACGTGTCATTCTGAGAAACGAGCAAGCAGAGGGAAAACAAATCCAAAATCCGATTTTCTGAAAAAGTCCCACAAAAAAACTCCGAGGGTTTTCGGAGTTTTTGAAAAGATAAGAGATTTTGTTTATTGATTATGAGAAGAATTCCAAGCCGTTTTTGTAACCTTTTGAAGTTGCTTCAATAACTTCTGCTGTTGACATTGATGAGAAATCAACTGTCGGGTTTTGAACTGCCAATTCTGTTGTCATCGGTTCAACAACTTCTGTGAAAGTACCGTCGATGATATCTGAGTTGCCTTTGAAGTTATTTTTGAATGCTTCAGCAGTTGCTTTGAAAGATGCTTTAGCGTTGCCTAAGTTGTTGTAGATACCTTTTGCGGAAGTTTTAACTGAAGAAGTCATTTTGCCGAAGTTTGTAGCCATATTTTCTTTTGAGAATTGGTAAGCGTTTTTGTAAGATTCAAGGCTGCCTTTACCGAACAAGTTTTGGTTAACTCCGTTAACAGTTGTTGATTTTGCGTATGCTTTGCCTGCTGCAACTGACATTGCAACTGATGCTGCACCGCCACCGACATTTTCAAGAGCGGCTCTTTTTTCAGCGTCTGTTTCTGCTTGAGTTGCTTGGTAAATACCTTTACCTGCTTGGATACCGCCTGCGATTGCACCGCCTGCGATAAGGAACGGAGTTGCTGCACCGCCTGTTACAGCGATTAATGCTGCCGATGCTGCACCTACTGCGAGAGTTTTAACAAAGTTTTTCGGGCTTGAGAACATATTTGTAACTGATTTTACAGCACCTTTTGCGAAACTTTTAACGCCTTCCCACAAACCGATTTTGCCATCGTCTTTGCCGTCTGTGCAAGTTCCGTCAATCATTCCTTGCGTAAGTCCTTCAGTGTTTGAAAAAAGAGAAATATTTGATTCGTTAATATTACCTGATTTAAGGATTTCTTGTTGTTGAATCAATCTGATTCTTGATGAATATAAATTATTAACTGCTACCATATTTCTCTCTCCGAATTCTCTCTACTCCTTTATTAAGTATGTCAAAAGATGAGAATTGACTTTTTTGATATATTCTTCGCAACAAAACTTAACATAGCATCTGAAACCCACATTTTGAGTGAGTTACAGAAAATTGCGTATTTTTCATGTGATAAATTTGCAGACAAATAATAACCTGCATTTATAATAAGTATTTTTCTCTGAAAAAATTGCCTTTTTTTGAGAAATTATTTAATTTTGTTTTGAAAAAATCTTGTCAAAAATTATTTTGAATTATTTTGAAACCTTAGGAGAACATTTATATCGACATTTAGGAATTTAGATAACTCTAAAATTTTTCCTAAAGACATATTTGCCCGTCCGCATTCAATCCCTGCAATGTAATTTTGGGAAACATTCATCTTTTCCGCAAGTTCCTCTTGCGTCAAATCCTGTTTTATTCGCTCAATTTTGACATTTTTCCCAAACTGTTTAAGTAAACTCTTTTTGTCCATCGTTTATTAGTATATAAATATTGACTTGCAAAGAGTATTATGCTATAAGTTATACTATATTGAGTTATAAGTTATTATTAGTATAGTATTTTGATTTATAAAGATAAATAGAATTGAGTGAGCCAACTCAAACTTAGCGAAACACTGATAACACGCCACGAATAAAGTATCGTGGCATTATTTTTTTTAAGGAAGGAGTAAACACCGGATTGCCACGTCCTCACTGCGTTCGTCATCGCAATGACATTTGATATTACAAAAATTACCGATAAATTTTATGCAAATCCTTAGAGTAGGGCAAGATATCCACACCCAAAGACGAAATTTTCGCCAAGGCGTTGCCGTCAATATTTTCAAACACGCCATTTTCAAAATCTTTATCCGAGGCAAAAATTATCGCATTCGTTACGTCAAGCACCCGTTTATCAATTCCAAAAAACGCCTTAAAGTAAGTCAAATCAGAGGTCATGCCGTTAAATACCGCAAAGTTTTTGAAAAATTCACGATATTTTTTTACCGTAAATCCGAAAAAAGTTCCCTCATCTTCGTCAAAGTCAGTATTTGCACAGGAATTAAACGCAAAAATGCCGTCTTTTTTGAGTGATTGTTTAATATTTTTGAAAAAGTCGTCCTCGAAAAATCTCTCGTCAATTCCCTCATTTCCCGCAACATCAGTGATAATGAGGTCATATTTTGTTTTATTATTTCTCAAATAAACAAGGGCGTCTTGAAGATGAAAATTAAATTTTTCACTTTCCTCAAAGTCAAAATATTTCTTCGCTATCGGCAAAATATTTTCCTCAATGTCAACAACGTCAAACATTTCGAGGTTATCAAAAATTTTCTCGAACTGTTTTACCAAAATTCCCGTGCCAAAACCGATTAAAAGGATTTTTTTTGCATTTTTTTTGAGCAGATACAAAAGCAAAAAGTAGTTAAGGTAAGGAATATTTCCCTGATAGACAGGAGAATTAATTTTTCCCGCCTGAAAACTTATCCCGTATCTTAAAAATCTTCCGATAGAATTTTCGCAAACCGCAATCGAGTGAAACGGCGATTCCACCTGAAAAAGAACCTCATCTTCCGCCATTCTTGCACAAGCAACCGCCACGGATTCGATATCCACATCTTCTTTTTTCATAATATTTTCGGGAATTATAAACCCATTTTCACTGAAAGAGTCCGCCATTTTAACCTCATATTATTCTAATTAATTATCGCAAAAAGTTTTTTTGTTGTAAAATCAAAACATACAAGATTTACACGGAGGAACAATGGAAGAAAAAGAAAATTTGGATCATATCCGTCAGGCAAGAATTCAAAAACTCACCGATATTGCAGATAAAGGCATTAACCCCTTTAAATATTCATTCGGTAAAAATATAAAAGCACAAGCACTTCAAGAAAAATATGCAGACCTCGAAGCAGGTGTCGAAACTGACGATTGGTACGCTGTTGCAGGTAGAATTACCGCAATCAGAAACACGGGTATGTTTATGGATTTGCAAGATGACAGCGGAAAAATCCAACTTTTCTGCCACAAAGAAAATATGGGCGTTGACAAATTCAAAGAACTTAAACTCCTCGATATCGGCGACATCATCGGTTGTACAGGTGCCGTCAGAAGAACTCCCCGTGGAGAATTGAGCCTTAAAGTCAACGAAGTTACTCTCTTGACAAAATCATTGAGAGCATTGCCCGAAAAATTCCACGGCTTAACAGACCTTGAAACCCGTTACAGACAAAGATATATTGATTTGATTATGAACGAAAATGTCAGAAAAACATTCAGAATCAGAAGTCAAATTATCACAAAAATCAGAGAATATCTTACAAATCAAGGCTTCTTAGAAGTTGAAACACCTATGCTCCACACAAAAGCATCAGGTGCAAACGCTAAACCGTTCGTAACTCACCATAACGCCCTCGATATGGATATGGTTTTGAGAATTGCCCCCGAACTTCACCTTAAAAGACTTTTGGTCGGCGGTGTTTCGGAAAAGATTTTTGAACTTAACAGAAACTTCAGAAACGAAGGTATCGACACAAGACATAACCCCGAATTTACTATGATTGAGATGTACCAAGCATACGTTGATTACAACGAAATGATGGCTCTCGTTGAAAACATGGTTTCTTCAGTCGCAATGGACGTTTTGGGAACAATGAAAATTACATACTGCGGTAAGGAAATTGACCTCACTCCGCCGTGGGACAGAAAAACAATGATTGGTGCTATTTCCGAATACACGGGCATGGATTTCTCAAGCGTTGTCAACTACGAAGAAGCAGTCGAAAAAGCAAATGAATTGGGTATCGACGTGGAAGATTGCAACAATTGGGGCAAGGTTTTGGAAAAAATCTTTGAAGAAAGAGTTGAACCGCACTTGATTCAACCGACACACATCATTGACTACCCAAGAGATATCTCACCGCTCGCAAAAGTTCACAGAGATAACCCGAAATTGACCGAAAGATTTGAAACAAGAATTAACGGTTGGGAACTTTGTAACGCATTCTCGGAATTGACCGATCCGCTTGACCAAAGAAGCAGATTTGAGGCACAAGCACTTGCAAAAGCAAATGGCGACGAAGAAGCAATGGAAATTGACGAAGACTTCATCACCGCACTCGAATACGGTATGCCGCCCGCAGGTGGTATGGGTATCGGTATTGACAGACTCGTAATGCTCTTGACCGATTCGCCTACAATCCGTGATGTCATTGCGTTTCCGACGATGAGAAACAAGTAATTCAAGCGGTTATTGAGATACCGCCGACGGGGTGTTCCGAAACGTAATGTTAACAAATGTTTCAGAGTTTGCCCTCAAAAAAATCTTCGGATATAATCAAAATCGTGGATATAAATGAAAGGAACATTGTTCATGAACAAAGAAGAATTAGTACAAGAAGTTGCTAAAAAAGCAAAAGTTACTCAAAAAGAAGCAGCAAACGTTATTAACGAACTTATGGATATCGTTCAAAAAACAGTTGCAAAAGGAGAAAAGGTTACTTTGGTAGGCTTTGGTACTTTTGAAGCAAGAAAAAGAGCAGCAAGAACAGGTCGTAACCCCCAAACAGGTAAGGCAATCGACATTCCTGCTAAGACTGCTCCTGTATTCTCAGCTGGTAAAAAATTCAAAGAAGTTGTTAACAAATAGTTTGCAAACTCAAAGTTTAGAAACCGTCCTCATCGAGGGCGGTTTTTTGTTGCCTTGATGAACGGTTGTAGAAAAGGGTTGAAAGTTTACGGTTCTTGTCACTCTGAGGACGAAGTCCGAAGAATCTATGAGCATTGTGAAAACAGATATTTCACAGATTCTTCGCTACGCTCAGAATGACAAGAACTGACTTGGTCGACTAAAGTCGACCCTACACTGCTAAAGAAAATTTTTATTTTTCAATCAGAGAAAAATTATCAGGTAGTTTTTCTTCTATTAATTTTGCAAAATCGCTGAATTTCATATCAAATGCTTCGGCTAATTTCATTAAAGTCGTTAATTGCGGGTCTTTTAACCCTCTTTCAATCATACTGATAATTGATGTAGAAATGTCATTTTCGCTGGCAAACATAAATTGACTGCGTTTTCCTCGCAAATCTTTTACAACCTCTGCCAATACATTTAATATGATTTCTTTTTTGTCTTGCATATTTCGATTGTAATGATAATATTGAGTTATCGCTTTCACGAACGTGATAATAGAAAGGATTATATGAGAAAAACATTGCTTATAGATTTAGATGGGGTTTTGAATGACTATGTCGGGAATTATGACAAAAATTTTATTCCCCCGATAAAGGTTGGGGCGAAAGAGTTTTTGGAAGATTTATCAAGAAATTATCAGG
>CAKVJR010000080.1 GCA_934754855.1 uncultured Candidatus Melainabacteria bacterium | reverse complement strand
ATGGAATTCGACGTATAAATAGAAAGGGCGGGGCTTTTGAAATATAAAGCCCTTTTTTAAAATAATGGGAAAAAAAGTTGTAATTATAGGCGGAGGTGCGGCGGGCCCGAAAACAGCCGCAAAACTCAGAAGAGAAGACCCCGATACGATTATTGAAATTTATACTGACGAAGTTAATATTTCCTACTCGGCATGCGGGCTTCCGTATTTTATTGCAGATATAATTCCTGACATTGACGAACTTCTCGTCAGGACACCGAAAGACTTTGAAAAGCACGGAATTAAAGTATTTTTGCAAAAAAAAGCAATAAAAATATTTCCTGAAAAAAAATCTGTTTTGTTCAAAAATTTAAAAACCGATGAAGAGTTTGAAGTTTATTACGACATTCTCGTAATCGCAACAGGGGCAAGACCTTACATACCCAAAATCGAAAATATTAATATCGAAAATGTCTTCACTTTGCGGAAATTAGAGGACGGGCTTGCAATAAAAGAAGCGATGAACAAGTCCGAAACGGTCACAATTATTGGCTTTGGACTCATCGGACTCGAACTTGCTGAAGCTTTTATAAAAAACGGACTTAACGTAAACATAATCGACAAAAACCCGCATATTATGGGCATGTTCGACGATGATATTTCACAAGAAATTCAAAAACACATAATCGAACGTGACGGCAAAAAAATCAAAATTTTTAACAACCAAGAGGCTGAAAAATTTGAGGACAAAAACGGGAAAATTTCAGCCGTCATAACGAATAAAGGCAAACGTATAGAAACGGATTTTGCGGTTATTTCAGCGGGAATCGTTCCAAACAGTGAAATTGCGATAGATGCAGGATTAAAAATTGGCTTAAACAAAAGTATTTGGGTCAATTCGCACTTAAAAACGTCAATTCCCGGGATATACGCCGTCGGCGACTGCTGCGAAAAATTCCACATCGTCACAAAAAAACACTGCTGGCTTCCGCTCGGCTCAACAGCGAACAAAGAGGGGCGTTGTGCAGCAATAAACATTGCAAATGATAATTGTGACTTCAAAGGAGTTGTCGGGGCTGTTGTAAGCCGATATTTTGACTATACGGTTTCAATGGCGGGAATAACGGAGCGAGAGGCAAAGAAAATCGGCTACGACGTTTTGACAACAACCGTCACAAACGAAGACCGTGCGGGCTATATGCCCGAAGCGGCAATGATTACGCTAAAATTAATCGTTGATGAAAATTCAAGAGAAATTTTAGGCGTACAGGGAATCGGAACGGGTGATGCCGAAAAAAGAGTATCCACGGCATCTTTCGCAATTATGAGTGCAGTGAAAATCGACGATTTCATGGGGATTGATTTGCCCTATGCACCGCCGTTTTCAACTGCTATCGACCCTTTATTAAAAGCCGTTCAAATTATTCGAGATAAACTCAAACCGGAAGATTGTTAGCCCTTCTTCGGTTGATAAGTAATCATTTTGACCAAGAGTTGGTTTGCTTTCTCAAGTTGAACGTCACGTTTTGACTGAATATCAGTGTCCGTAAATTTAACAACCACATCAGGTTTGATACCTTTTTTGTGAATATCGGAGCCACTCGGGGTCAAATATCTTTGGATTGTAATATTGCAACCCGAACCTTCGGGAAGTTTGTTAATTTCCTGAACAAGTCCTTTGCCGAAAGATTTTTCGCCGACAATCAATGCTCTGTTGTTGTCTTTCATTGCACCCGAGAAAATTTCGCTCGCTGATGCACTTCCGCCGTTAATCAAGATGACAACAGGCTTATCACAAATATAGTTTCTGCTTGCTCTGATTGTATCTTTGTATCTGCCACGGTCAACCGTACTAACGATTACACCGCCGTCAAGAAACATATCGGAAAGAGTGATTGCGTTCGTCAAAAGTCCACCGGGATTTGAGCGAAGGTCAATAATGATACCTTTTTTCGTCGAATAACCTGTCAAGGCTTTTTTAAACTCGTCAGCAGCGTTTTGACTGATAAACGAACTTAATCTGATGTAACCGACTCTCGGGTCGAGTTTTGTCGAGGTCAAAGGCAATTTTGTAGAAACCGCTTTGATTTCGATTTTTGCTCTCGGAACGGCATAAATCTTGTTCGGACAATCTTTACGCTTGATTAAAAGTTTTACGATTGTACCCTCTTCCCCGCGAATTTGATCAGCAGCCTTGTCAACAGTAATACCTTTTGTTGATTTTCCATCAATTTCGAGAATTTCATCTTCCGCTTTCAAGCCCGCTTTTTCACCTGGGGTATCTTCCATAGGTGCAATAATAAGCAACTTTCCGTCCTTAACACCGATTTGAACACCGATACCTTTTAAAGAACCTTTAATACTGCTCGTTTCTTCCTTAAATTCTTTCGGATCAAGGAATTTTGTATAAGGGTCGTTCAAACTTGCAAGCATAGTCTGAATTGCTACGTATGCGTCCTCATTCGTTTTAATATGAGCGTCGTATTTTTTTCTCCATTTGTACCAATTTTGGTGGTTGTTACCGGGGTCAACGTATTTTGAGTTGATTAATTTCCAAACCTGATCATAAAGCATGGTCTGCTCAGACGCCAAACTTGCCGTCGGGACAAGCATTCCGCCTAATATAAATAAACTTAATAATAGTCTTTTCACTTTCGTTCTCCTGACACTCATTATAGTACAAATGAAAAATTTTTCATCATCAGAATATTTAGACTTTTATACTTTCAAAAAGTTTCTCCCATTTAATTTTTTTAACAACTCCGCAGAAATTGATGTGTCAAACAATTTTTCAGGATTGAAAACAACCTCTTTTACCTCAATTTCAGGATAATTCGGTTTAACAAGAATGTTGAAATTTTCATCTGAATAAATTTCTCTCCATTTTTTTTCGATCAAAAATTTTGAAAGATTTTCAGATTGCGGCTTTTGCAACAACACAATATCTGTCGGGTATTTTGTCAAAATTTTATCAAAATTCTCGCCGTCCATTCTGAAAAAATCCTTCATTTCAAGCAGCAAATCAGGAGAATAAACTTCCTCATATCGACCGTCCATAAAAATTTTATTATCGGGAAAAAGTTTATAAGCCGCATAACTTCCAAAAGTCATATCAAGCAACAAATTTCCCTTGATATTATTCTCTTTCAAAAACTTAATCGCTTTGTACGGTAAATATTTTCGATTAACACTAATAGTGTTTTCGCTTAAAATAGAAGAGTTTAAGGAGCATAAAGAAATCAGTAAAATAATTGCGTAAATATGTTTATTTTTATAATCTGTCAAAGTTTTCAAAGGAAAAAATTTACACAAAATCGAAAAAACATCTTCATACATAAAAATCGCACTCGAAATTACAAAAAACGGCAATAATTTTGTGTGCATAACTGCAAGATAACCCGTTGACACTAATAGTAGCAATTTAGTCATATCAACGTTTTTGAGGGTAAATTTATTCTCAAATGATTTTAACAAACCGATTATGAGCATAAATACAAAATAGATTTTAAATTTTAATGCAAAAAACGGTATCGAAAATGGAGATGCCCACTCAGAAATCCATTCTCTATTCATCGTTCCTGCAAAAAACAAGAATTTAACATATTCAACACCATACGGATTTACGAATAGGACAAGTAATGACACTATTAGTGTCATCAAATAAGGGAGATAATTTTTCTTATTAAAAAATTCACCTACCGCATAAATTAAAATCAAACCAAGCCCGCTAAGACAGCCGCCGTGGATATTTCCCCAAAACAGCATTAATATCGGCAACAAGAAAAGCAACCAATTTTTGCCTTGTAATCTATATGTTTCAAGGATTAACACAAATAGAGCGAAAAATAAAAACGAGAACATGTGACATCTGACAGTTGAAGCAAACACAATATTTGCAGCAAATACCACCAAAGCAAAATATAAAATATTAAATGCTGAATATTTATGAGATTTTAAATTAACACAAATAGTTGCAATTGCAAAAATCCCAAACGTCAATAATGATTTCAGGGCTGATAATGTCGTCAAAACAGATTTTCCGAACAAATCGGATAAGGTTGAAAACCAATAGATTATGACACTTGCACCCCATTCGTGGTCAAGCCAAAGGTGAGTCGGTGCGTAGGAATAAAAATCATGTTTCAAAACAATGCCGTTTTCAACGACTGATTTTCCCGCTATAAGCCTTGCAAACAGGTCATAATCGGGATTTATCGGATAAGCCAGGGCAAAGCACCAAATCAGCAGTGTCACAAAAAATAAAATTTGCCATTTTTTATCCTGAATCATCAAACACCTCTTTGACTGATTTTAGCATAATTTCAGGCAAAATTCGGTGATTGTTTCTATTAATTTACAAAGCATTTTTTTCGTTATTCGTGTAATTTGTGTTAAAATCTGATTATCGAAAGGAATTTCAGTGGAAGAAGAGTTAGATTTAATCAAAGAAAAATGTTTGACTTGCCGAAAGTGCGAATTAGCGAAAAGCCGCACAAACGTTGTGTTTTCAGACGGAGTACCCAATCATAAAATTATGCTTATCGGAGAGGCTCCGGGATATTGGGAAGATCAAAAAGGATTACCGTTTGTTGGCAAGGCTGGTCAACTTTTGGACAAAATCCTTGCGTCAGTAGGATTTTCGAGAAACGACATATATATTTGCAACACAATAAAATGCCGCCCGCCCGAAAACAGAAACCCTTTGCCTGAAGAAAAAGAGGCGTGTTTTGATTATTTAAAGGGACAAATTGAAATTTTAAAACCCAAAATCATATTGGTTTGCGGAAATGTTGCACTTAACACAATGTTGCCTGAAGAGAGAGGTATAACAAGAGCAAGAGGCAAATGGTTCGATGGACCTTACGGTTCTAAAATGATGCCGATTTTTCACCCGTCATACCTTTTGAGAAACGATGCCCGAACAAAGGGCAGCCCGAAATGGCTGATGTGGCAAGACATTCAGGAAATACGAAGAGAATACGATAAACTTTCCTGATTTGACTTGAGGAACTGTTTATAATAATTTTGAATAAACACACTCAAGAGGCTTATTATGATTACTTTAGAAAATTTATCCGTCAGATTTGGAACGGAACCGTTATTTGAAAATGTTAACTTAAAGTTCACAACAGGCAACTGCTACGGGCTTATCGGGGCAAACGGTTCAGGAAAAAGTACCCTTTTAAAAATATTGTCGGGCGAACTCGAGCCGACGACAGGAGAGGTTCATATTCAGAAAAATCAACGGATTGCGGTGTTAAAGCAAAACCACTTTGAATTTGATGAATACACGGTCATTGACACCGTAATTATGGGTCATAAGCACCTTTACGACATCATGAAAGAAAAAGATGCCCTTTATATGAAGCCTGATTTTTCGGACGAAGACGGCATAAAAGTTGCCAATCTTGAGGCGGAATTTGCAGAACTTGACGGTTGGCAGGCAGAGTCATCAGCAGCGTCATTACTCAGTGAACTCGGTATTCCGAACGAACTTCATTATGAAAAAATGTCAGAACTTTCAGGTAGCGAAAAAGTCCGTGTATTGCTTGCACAGGCACTTTTCGGCAACCCCGACATCTTGCTTCTCGATGAACCTACCAACCACCTTGACATCAAGACAATCGGTTGGCTGGAAGAATTTTTGATAAATTTTCAAAACACAGTCATAGTCGTATCTCACGACAGAAATTTTCTCGACAAAGTCTGCACTCACATAGCGGACATCGATTTCAGAAACATCAGAATTTACACGGGTAATTACAGTTTTTGGCAACAGGCAACTCAGTTAATCAAAAAACAACGTGAAGAAAAGAACAAGAAAATCGAAGAAAAAATGGAAGAGTTGAAAACATTTATCGCCCGATTTTCTGCAAATGCCTCAAAAGCAAGTCAGGCAACCTCGAGAAAGAACATGTTGAACAAACTTTCGCTTGAAGAAATTGTCCCCTCAAGCCGTCAATATCCGAGAATTTATTTTAATTACGTAAAAATTCCCGGACGTGATGTTTTGTCCGTCAAAGATTTAAAGAAAACGCACGAAGGTGAAACCTTAATCAGAACGCTGTCTTTCGACGTTACGCAAGGCGAAAAAATCGCATTTATCGCTAAAGATCCTCTGATTTTGACCTCACTTTTTAACATGCTTGAAGGTCTTGAAGAACCTGATTCAGGCGAAATCAAATGGGGCGTAACCGCTACTCACAGTTACTTTCCGAAAGATAACACAAAATATTTTGAAACAGACAAAAACCTTATAGAATGGCTTGCTCAGTACTCTCCCGACCAACACACGAGTTACTTGAGAGGCTATTTGGGAAGAATGTTATTCTCGGGCGAAGAAGCGGAAAAATCAGCAAGAGTCCTCTCGGGCGGCGAAAAAGTCCGTTGTATGTTCGCAAAAATGATAGTTGCCGAAACAAACGTTTTAATCATGGACGAACCGACAAACCACCTCGATTTGGAATCAATTACGGCTCTAAACAACGCCCTCATTGATTTTTCAGGAACGGTTCTTTTCACCTCGCAGGATTATCAATTCATAAATACCGTTGCAACAAGAATCATCGAGGTTTCTCCGAACGGATATTTTAATTATCAAATGAAATACGAAGATTACATTAAAGACGAAAATGTCCAAAAACGCCGTGATTTGATGTATAACCCCAAAACCGTCAAAGACAAAAGCGGAAAATTGGTTAAAGAATTCAAATGTTAAAAATCCCTATTTACGGGCAAATAAAACATATAGCCAAAAGAAATGAGATATTTTGACAAACTTTTCAGCAAAAAATATTTTTCTCAACAAGATAACCATAACGATTTTTGTATTGGCGTTAATCACAGCAATCGCACTATTTGTGCATAATTACGGCAAAATAAATATTGATGACGGAACAATTATTTCAACGCACGAAAATATTTTCTCAAAAATCGACGGAAATGTTTGCGAAATGCCGATAAAAGAAGGCGATACCGTCAACAAAGGGGATTTGCTCGTCAAAATTTTTCCCGCAAAATATGAAATAAGATTAAAAGAAATTGAAAGTTCTAAAATTCAGGCAGCAAAAGAATATGCCGACTTCAAAAATGTTTTGAAAAAAAGAACCGATGAACTCGATATCGCTAAAAAAGATTGCGACAGAAATCAGTCGATGTTTGACGAAAATATTACAACAAAACAGGATTTCGACAGAAGCGTCAACGAGATGAAAAATGCCAATCTGTCTTATCTTGCGGCAAAAAAAGATAAAGAAGATGCGGAAAATAAACTCGAAATTTTAAAAGCACAAGCAGAACAGGCAAAAATTGATTTGGACAACACCAAAATTACCTCACCTGAAAGCGGAACCGTCACAAGCATTTTCATCAAAAATGGAGAAAATATTTACAAAGACAGATTAGTTTTATCAATTAACGCAAACCGCCTCGTCATCGTCGTTCCTAAAAAACAGGCAAAATTTGCAAAAATTGAACCTGACCAACCTGTTACTATAAAATTAAAAAATTCATCGACAAAAATCACAGGCAGAATTGATAAAATTTTAAATAATGAAGATTTTAAAGATAATGCAAACCTCGTAATTACCGACAATTGCACCATTTTGTCCGTAAAAACTGATGAGGATTTTTCAAACTCTATCGACGGATTTCAAAATATAAAAATGTCTATTAAAATCAAAAAATAATCACTTTTCAGTCACATTGAAAAGCAAAACGTTAAAAATTCAACGTCATACGGAGCGTAGAGGATTTGCACTCTACTCGCTCGTTCCTCAGAATGAAAACATTATAAAAATCCAAACAAGCACAAACTTAAAGAAACAAAGTTTACTCAGAATGACAGCAAATGAACCGGATTGTTTTTCACAGTAAAGTACAAAAATCAAAAAACCCTCAATTACTTGAGGGTTTTGAACTTTGACTATCTGAACGTTGGGTTATTCAGCGAGCAATTTGTTAACTGCTTTAGTCAATCTTGATTTTTTTCTTG
>CAKVJR010000079.1 GCA_934754855.1 uncultured Candidatus Melainabacteria bacterium | reverse complement strand
ATTGAGCCGTGCTCCGTGGGGAATTGCAATCCCTCGACTCGAAGTTAATGCGAGGCGTAGAGCCTATTGTGAGGCTCAGGAGATTTCGGCGGAAGTTATATGTACTGTTGACGTTATTGTCAGTCATGGCGTAAACCTTCGAACCGTGTCAGGGTGGGAACACAGCAGCACTAAGGAGAATTTTACGGGTGTGATTGTTCGGTAAAAGAGGTACATATAGCGGAAACTGACTTTTTCTGTGTCGATAGATAGTGGCACGGCATTAATCAGGGCAAATTAATTGTCCTGATTTTTTATTGCAACAAATAGTGTTTTGTTGCTCAAAACTTGTCGTTCACTTTTGAAAACACTATTTGTGTTATTTTGTTTGTCTTATTAATAACACTATTTGTGCTGATTGCTAAAAGGCGTATGTCGCAATTGAAAACACTATTAGTGTTATTTAATTGCGTTTAATTCTTGCCGAACTTCTTTCACGGGGAAAGATAGTGATGCTTGGTTTGCAATGGCAGATTTAAGGTATTCCGCATAGTTTTTTGTGTCCCCGAGTTTTTTGTAAACCTGTGCAGTTGTGTAGAAAAGGTCGCCGCAGTCGGGATTTTCTTTCAGGGCTTTTTTTGCGACGGCGATAGCACCTTGGTCTGTGTTTGTTTTCATTAAAATTTTTATGAACAATTCAAAAGCCTTGGTATCGTGGGGATTAAGTTCAACTGTTTTGTCCAAGTTTTCGATTGCATTGACGATATCTTCTTCTTCCCAATAAATTGATGCCATGTTAAAGTAAGCCCAACTGTAATCCGGGGCTTGCTCAATGACTTTTTGATATTCGGAAAGAGCGTCATCTCGTCTGCCTGTTCGCTTATATTCATAAGCGAGATAAAATCTTGCAATGGTATCTTCGGGATTAATTTCGATTGTATTTTCGAGAAATTTTATTGCTTCTGCCGAGTTGCCTTGTCTTGAATTTATCATTCCTAGATGAAACATCAAGTTTGAGTCTTCCGTGTCGATATTTAAGACTTTTTGGAAAAGGACTTTTGCATTTTCATATTCTTTTTTAGTGACATAAGCACAGGCGAGATTGTACATATAGTTTGCATCGTCGGGTTCAAGCCGCATTGCGGTTTGATAGCATTCTATTGCTTTGTCGTCGTTTCTCAATTTCTCATAAACGATTCCCATATTGTAGTATAAATTTGCTTCATCAGGGAAAATTTTGACGAGATATTCCAACGCTTTCATTGCGTTTTCGTTTTCGCCAATGTCCATCAATTCGCAGGCAAGTTCTCGCATTGCCTGAAAATTTGTCGGATCGTCGTGAATAATTTGTCTTAATTCGTCAATTCTATCGTTCATATTTTAATTGTACCTTTTTTGGTTCTTTTTTCAAAGAATTTTTTTAATTGCATTCGGGATAAAATTTAATAAATCAGATGCCAAAACGCTGTATTCCGTATGACTTTCCGCTGCAATATCGCCTGTCAATCCGTGGAGATATACTCCCAAAATCGCTGCAAATAGCGGATTTGTGTTTTGGGACATTAATCCTGTTATCATTCCCGTTAAAACATCGCCGCTGCCTGCTTTTGCAAGTGCCGAGCAGCCGCTTTCATTGATGTAAACTGATTTTCCGTCCGTTACAACAGTATTGTGACCTTTTAAAACTACAATGGTTTCAAGGCTTTTCGCCGTTTCAACCGCATAATATTTTCTGTCGCTTAGTATAATTTCAACAGGGACATCAATTAACCTCGAAAGTTCTTTCGGGTGTGGAGTTATGACTGAGTTTCCGCCGATTTTTTCAATTCCGATTTCAGATAAAGAATTTAATCCGTCTGCATCAATTACAATTGGTTTTTGATTTTCTTTTATAAACTCGGTCGCAAACCTTGCCGTTTCTTCGTTTCTGCCTAATCCTGAGCCGATTGAAATTACATCAAAATTCTTTGATAACTCAATGACACTATTAGTGTTATCACTCGATATTGTTCCGTTTTTGGTTTGTTTTAATTCGATAGTCGGGATATCTGGAGAAAACGAATGTATGATATTTGCCGCATCTTCTACTGTGGCAAGGGTTACGTAGCCTGCTCCGATTTTTAGAGCGGAAAGTGATGATAAAATTGCCGCACCTGTGTAGGCTTTTGACCCCGAGATATTTAAAATATGCCCGAAAGTTCCTTTATGAGAGTCTTGCGGGCGTTTTGGAAAGTGTTTTAAAACTTCATTCAGAGCAATACTTCGCATTGTCTTATTGCCTCATAAACGGCTATGGCGACTGAATTTGAGAGGTTTAAACTTCTTTGTCCCTCTTTCATCGGAATTGTGACTGCATTGTCCCAATGTGCGTGAAGAAAATCCTCTGGTAAACCTTTTGTTTCTCGTCCGAAAACGAGAAAATCGCCTTTTTTGAAGTTAACTTTTGTATAAGTTTTATCGCTTTTGGTTGTGAAATAGTAAAAATTCGAGTTCGGATATTCTTTTAGCAAATCGTCTATTTCGTTGTAACGTCTGATATTTACGGCATCGTGATAGTCAAGTCCGCAGCGTTTCAAATGTTTATCGTCCAAAATAAAGCCCAATCTGCCGACCAAAAACAATTCAGAGCCTGTGCAAGCACAGGTTCTGATTATGTTTCCTGTATTTTGTGGAATTTCGGGTTCCACTAAAACTATGTTGAAATTTGTATTTTCCATAATTAATCGACTTGTTTGGCTACAAAATATTTTTTACCTGCAACAACAACGGGTAATCCTCTGAGTACGCAGAAAATGACCGCAAGCCATACGCAAACATCAGTTAAAATTACAAACCAGTTTGCAGGTTCCCAATTCGGAACATGGCAAGCGATTACCGCCATAAATGCGAAAACTTTTGCTCCGCCGTAAACTGCTCTTGAAAATCTTGATGCGGTTAAAAATCTGCCTAATTTGCTTTGAACCATGCTGTCTGAGCCGAATGCCGTGCAGCCTTCTGCGAAAGCCAATCCTCTTAATGTGTCGCAGACGAAACTTCTCGTCATTACAATAAGCGGCACCCATACGCCAATCCAGCCGTAGAACGCAAATACAATCCAATAAGCATTTTCGACGATTCTGTCGCCTAAAATATCAATAATCGAGCCGATTTTCGATGCTTCGTTGAATTTTCTTGCAACCCAACCGTCAAGTGCGTCGAGAATAATTACGGCAAGTGTCAAACCGACTGCAACCCAATAAAATGTGGGGTTTTGGCTTTGACAATCAAGCATTAAAAGTAGATAAAATGCAAGAATTACTCTGAAAAGTGAAATTAAATTTGCCATTTTTTCTCCATTATTTCTTTTTACTTCTTGATGATTTGAAGTTTACTTTATCAAGTCTTGCACGTCTTTCGCCAAGCATAATTTTTTCTGCTTCTTCAAGAATGCTGACGACTTGATATCCGTTTAAACCGTCACTTCTCGGTTTTGTGCCTGTTTTGAAACAATTGAGGAAGTGTTGACATTCAAGTTTCAACGGTTCAATTTCAATGAAATCAAGTGGTTCGGGCTTTGCAGCACCGGGGGTTGTATGGTCAATAATGACAAGTTTGTTTGTCGGTAATGTGTCATCAAAGATTGCAGTTGCTTTTGTACCTCTAACGAGCATATTTACACGTTTTACGGGGTGAATCCAACTGTCTGAAATTTGTCCTACAACGCCGCCTTCATATTCAATGGTGACGTGTGTTATGTCCATAATGTCGTTTTTGTCTGAAGAAACACCGACTGCACTGATGACTCTAACGGGTTCTTTGCCCAAAACGTATGCTGTCATTGAAACATCGTGCGGTGCCAAGTCCCACATAACACTTCTGTCGTTTTTGAAATAGTTGATATTAAGTCTGTCGCTTTGGATATAGGTGATTTCACCGAGCATACCTTCGTTGATGATTTGCTTTAATCTGTTGACTGCCGGGTGGTAAAGCAAAAGGTGTCCGACCATAAGCGTCAAACCTTTTTCATCTGCAAGTTCCATCAATTTTTTTGCTTCGTCCGCAACGGTTGAAATCGGTTTTTCAACGTAAACGTGTTTGCCTGCGTTCAATACGGCACTTACAACCTTAAAGTGCGTATGGCTCGGGGTTACAACCGCAACCGCTTCAATTTCGGGGTTGTTTAATACTTCGTTAAAATCGGTTGTGAAATGTACGTTTTCGTACTCCATAGCCAATTTTTTAAGGTTTTCGGTATCTAAATCGCAAACCGTGTTTAAGGCATCAAGGTTGTAAAAATTTCTTACGATATTTTTGCCCCAAAGTCCGCATCCGATAACCGCTACGTTACGTTTAGTCATCTTTTTTCTCCATTTACTATTCATTTTATATTTATATTATAAGTGAAACATATTTTTAATTGCCCCCTCAAAATTAAGATTTTATAAAGAAAGGGGTAATTTTATTCCAAAAGTTGAGCCTTCACCAACTTTTGATTTTACATAAACTTGTCCGTGATGATGTTTCTCAACAGTTGTTTTTACAAGATATAGCCCTAATCCCGTGCCTTTTACTGTATGAACCGAATTTTCAACCCTGTAAAATCTTTCAAAAAGTTTTGGCAAATTTTCTTCTGCAATACCGCAACCGTGGTCTGTGACAGAGATATCAGCATATTCGCCCTCTTTTTTCAACACAACTTCTATCGAACTTCCCTCGGGCGAGTATTTTATCGCATTTGAAAGCAAATTGTTGAAAACACGTTCCATATTTGCGACATTAATCGGTAAAACGGTTTCACCATCAGGCTTTTCAAGGTTAATTTTTACATTTTTCTCATCGGCAAGAACTTGCATTGAGGTAATAGTATCTGTCAAAACAGGCGTTATATCTGCCATTTCCTTTTCAAGTTCAACATCGGGTGATTCCAATCTTGAAACGTCTAAAATGTCGTTAACCATTCTGTGAAGCCTTGTAACTTCTTTGTTTGCGGTTTCCGTAAATTCTTTTCTCGTTTCTTCGTCCAACTCATCGCCCATTGTGTATAATGTGTCAATGTACGTTCTTAAAACGGTTACGGGCGTTCTGAGTTCGTGAGAAACATTTGAAATGAATTGATTTTTGAGGTTGTTTACCTCTGTTTCCTTTGTTACATCAAGCATTACGATGATATAGCCGACGTAATCGTCATTTTGCATAAACATCGGCGAAATTGTGCATTTGATTATCTTTTTGTCAATTTCAACCGTAAATTCCGGCGGATTTTTTAAAATTGTATCAAGCGGTGTGTCTTTAAATTCTTCGATTTTATCTCTGAAACAATGTTCGCCTTGAGTGTCCGAATAACATTGGATTTGAACTCCCTTAACGTTTTCTCCGGAAACAGAGAGCATTTTTTCTGCCGCAAGATTTATCAAAACAATCTCATCTTCGTTATTGCAAACAACTACGCCGTTTACAATGCTCATCAAGACAGCCTCGAGTTTGTTTCTTTCAAGCAAAATGCTGCCGACATTTTGTTCTTCGTAATTTTTTAATTTCGTTGAAAGATTGTTGAATATATCAATTAACTCTTTCGTTTCTTTTCGTCCTTCAAGTTTTATTTTTGTGCCGAAATGACCGTCAGATATGTGTTTTAAACCATAGCACAAAAGGTTGATTTCTCTTCTCGTCAAATATCTTGAAATTGCCCAAGAAATCATCACGATAAGCCATAAGAACGAAATTAGTCCGACAATTCCCTCTTTTTGTTTCTTTGTTTGTTCTTTGACGAATTTTTTTGTCACTCCCATTTTTAAATATGCAACTGTTGTGAATTTGCCGTCTTGCTCAATGTTAACGGGCGTATTCACCTTTATTCCGTCAAAGTTTTTCGGATTGTAAGAATTTGATTTTTCATAGAATAAAATATTTCCGTTCGTGTCTGAAAACTCAATAAACGAAATGTTTTTGTCGTTATGCAAAGTTGCTTTTGCAAGAGCATTTAATACAGGCGGCTGCTCGACATTTGTGTCTTGAATAATCGCCGATGATTGATATGCAAGCGTTTCTGCCGAATTTTTTGCATATTCCGCAAAGTGTTTTTCTGTATATTCGCTAAAAATATTTACGGCGGAATAGCCTATGATTGCTGCCGAAACAGTTATTACAACAGTCGAAACCGCTACTGAAAAATTCTTTAAATTTTGTTTGTTCATAATGTTTTGATTATATCATTTTGAGTTTTTTTTGCTCGCTCGTTAAGAATTGTATAGATTTTTTGATACAAAAATCATCTTTTTGCAACACTTGACAGTCTAATTCAATAATGACAGCCTTTTTGACGATTATAAAATTTTTTGTAAACAAATATTTACATGAGTTTAGTTTTGTTAAGCATTTTTCTTGACGAGGAACTTTCAGCAAGTTATCATTTAAAAACGGGTAAATAGTGTCAAAATTACCCTTAATGAACGGGATAAATAGACTAAAACCCTTGATATCAAAGAAAAGATAAAAATTTTGTACAGTACAATGCATATTTATAAAAAATTGAATAAAAAAGTATGCCACATGCAGCGAGGTGAATAAATGTTAAAGAAAACTTATTCTGAAAGAGTAACGCCGATGGGGATACCCAAGACTCGTTTGGATTATTTGCCGGACTTGATTGAAGTCCAAAAGAAATCCTTTGAGTGGTTTTTGACTGAAGGTTTGAAGGAAGAATTCCTTTCATACTCTCCGATTAAAGACTACACGGGTCGTTTGGAGTTGCACTTCTTACCGAATTATACATTCGACAATCCGAAATACACGATAGAAGAAGCAAGAATTCATGACGCAACTTATGCAAAACAGTTGAGAGTTATGGTTCGTTTGGTTAACCGTGACAGCGGTGAAATCAAAGAGCAAGAAGTGTATATCGGTGATATCCCGACGATGACTGACAAAGGTACCTTTATCGTCAATGGTGCGGAACGTGTTATCGTTTCGCAAATCGTACGTTCTCCGGGCGTATATTTCAAGAGAGAAATCTCTCCGACCGGTAAACGTTTATACAACGCAACTTTGATTCCTAACAGAGGGGCATGGTTGAAGATTGAAACTGATGCGAATGATATAGTTCACGTCAAAATCGACAAAAACAGAAAGATTTTGGCAACAACATTGTTGAAAGCATTAGGTTTATCCGTTGCAGAAATGGAATCACGCTTTACCCACTTTGAATTTTTGAAGAAAACATTGGATAAAGATACAACAGAAACACAAGATGATGCATTGATTGAAGTTTACAAGAAATTACGTCCGGGCGACCCTGCGTCACCTCTTGGCGGAAAACAAATTCTTGATGCAAGATTCTTTGATGAAAAGAAATATGACGTTGGTCGTGTAGGTCGTTACAAACTCAACAAAAAATTGAATTTGAATATTCCTGCAACTCAAAGAACTTTGACAACAGAAGATTTGGTATCATCAATCGAATATTTGATTAACTTGACTTACGATGAAGGAAGTTGCGATGACATCGACCACCTCGGAAACAGACGTGTCCGTTCAGTCGGTGAATTGCTCCAAAACCAATTCAGAGTAGGTTTGAGCCGTATCGAAAGAATCGTTAAAGAAAGAATGACTTTGCAAAATTCAGAGTCATTGACACCGTTGAACTTGTTGAACACTAAACCGCTCGTAGCGGCGTTAAAGGAATTCTTCGGTTCATCACAGTTGTCACAATTTATGGACCAAACAAACCCGCTTGCCGAATTGACTCACAAAAGACGTATTTCGGCATTAGGCCCCGGTGGTTTGGTAAGAGAAAGAGCCGGATTTGCGGTTCGTGATATTCACCCTTCACACTACGGACGTCTTTGCCCGATTGAAACTCCTGAAGGTCCGAACGCAGGTCTTATCGGTTCACTTGCTACACACGCAAGAGTTAACGATTACGGCTTTATTGAAACTCCTTACTTTGCGGTAAAAGACGGCAAGGTAACGGAAGAAGTTCACTATATGTCAGCAGACGAAGAAGAAAACTTCCGTGTTGCTCCCGGTGACGTTGCATTGAACAAAGACAGAACATTCAAGTTCGAAAAAGTTCCTG
>CAKVJR010000078.1 GCA_934754855.1 uncultured Candidatus Melainabacteria bacterium | reverse complement strand
GTTCCGTCATAATTCTCTCAAGTGAAATTCCAAGCATATAACAAGATGCACAGTTATAGTCAAAATACTCATGAATTGTGACTTTAGCATTCGGTTCACCCATAACGTTTTGGTCAGTCGGATAAGATTTTTCGCCCGAAAATTTAATTTTCATATTTTTAATCTGCGGAGTCAAAACATTGCTCAATGTTGTATAAGTCAACACCCCAGAAAATGCTACTACGACTGCAACAAAGGCTATAAAGTATTTTTTAATTTTTATCGCATCAATAAAATCAGAAATGGATTGTTTTATTTCAAAAAACAAAGATTTTGAAAAATCTTTTGCAATAATAGCAAGAGCCAAATCAACCAAATAAGTCGTTATACAAAGCACACAGATTTTGTGAATTTCAAAGAGGGAAATTCCCGCAAGTCCCATCGAAATACAAAATGCCAACAAACCGAGGCAAAATATATAAGATTGCGGATTTTTGAAAACTTCCATAAACTTAAAAAGTTTGAATTTAGAGAGTTTATCAGCAAAAAGCATTGCCATAACGAAAAGGTAGAAGAACATTCCCCAAAGACAAAGAGGTATTCCCAAAAACTGAGAATAGGAAGTCTTTGCAACCCCGTCACAATCGACAAAATCGCTGACGGAACAAAAACTTGCAAGTGCATAGGGGTTAAAATTTGCATCGTAATAAATCTTGCAAAGATAAGCAGATAAGCCCAAACCAAGCAATGTAAATATAAAAATCGAAATTTTTGTAACTTTCTTCATTTTGACCTCATTTGACTAAGGATACCAAATATTTTCGCCCATTTCATGTGACATTCGGGCAATTTCTCTAAAATCGTAAATCAAATTAATCAGATTTTCAATAAAACAGATGATTTTAATTGTTAAAAAATTTGATATTGTAATAACGAAAAGGGTGGTTTGAATGTTAACAAAAGAAATTGCGGAAGAAACAAGTTTCGTTTTGGAAAGAGAATTTACGGCAACTCCTTTGGCTCACAAAGGGTTTAACAAACATTTCGTAAATCTTGTAACGGCAGACGTTTTCACGCCTCGCAAAACAGGATTTTTCTCAATGGTTAAAAATTTGTTTAAAGCAATAAAATAATCATTGAACTTGAGAGAGAGGATTTCTAAGGCGGCAAAGTGCTGCCTTTTTGTTTTGAAAATAAAAACGGCGATTTTTTAATCGCCGCTTCATTTTTAGCCTATTTTGTCATATTATAAGAAATTCCTGCTTCTTTCATACGACGTAATGCTTCTTTGATATCCTCAACTGGTTTTGTCAAAGCGATACGGAAGAAACCTTCACCGTACTTGCCGTAACCGTTTCCGGGTGGAACAACCAAGTGTGCCTTTTCAAGCATTACTGTTACAAATTCTTCTGACGTAAATCCTTTCGGAACAGGAACCCAAAGGTAAAACGTTGCTTTTGACGGAACAATATCCCAGCCCAATTCTCTCAAGCCTTGCTCCATAACTTCTTTACGTTCTTTGTACATATTGTTGAGTTTTTGGATTCTTTCTTTCGGAGTTTTAAACGCCGCAACAGCAGCCTGTTGAATAGCCTTAAACACGCCCGAGTCAATGTTATTTTTGATAGTTCCGAGTGCCGTAATCGCCTCTTCGTTACCGCAAACAAAGCCGACTCTCCAACCTGTCATATTGTATGATTTTGAGTGTGAGAAGAATTCGATTGCGATATCTTTTGCACCCTCAACTTGAAGAACAGACGGTGCAACATATCCGTCGTAAGTCATTTCACAATATGCTTGGTCATGACAGAGAAGAATATCGTATTTTTTACAAAAATCTACTGCTTTTTTGAAAAATTCGAGGTCACAAACCGCACCTGTCGGGTTGTTCGGGTAATTCAAAAACATAATTTTTGATTTTTTAGCAATTTCTTCAGGAATTTTATCAAAATCGGGCAAGAAATTATTTTCTGCCGAAAGAGGCATAGAATAGGGAGTTCCGCCTGCAAAAATAGTTGCATTTTTGTAAACGGGATATCCGGGGTCGGGAACGAGTGTATAATCACCTTCATCGACATAAGCAAAGAAAACGTGAGCAATTGCTTCTTTTGAACCGATATTTGCAAGCATTTCTTTGTCAGGGTCAAGTTCAACCCCAAAGCGTTCTTTCATCCAATCGCATGCCGCTTCACGAAATTCTTTTGTACCGTTGTAGGGCGGATAATCATGATTTTTAGGATTATCAATAGCAACATGCATTTCTGCCACAACGTCTTCAAGTGTCGGAGTATCGGGGTCGCCGATTCCAAGGCTCAAAATATCCACTCCGTTTGCCTTTGCTTCATTGATTTTGCGGTCAATTTCCGCAAAAAGGTACGGAGGAATTTTATCTAATCTTATTGATCTTTTCATTTTTTCTCCTTTAAAAACAATTTTGATATGATTTTAGCAAAAACAAAAAACAGTGTAAAATTCAAAGAGGAACAACGGCAAAAGCCTTATAACAAAAGCCTATTCGTCCTCTTCATCTTTTATGTTAAGTTTTGGAATTCTCGGCAAACTCAAATGATAAAAAGATGCGGCAAGTCTTATCAAAATAGTGATTATAATCGTCGAAGTTACTGAAACCGCAGCATTTACGCCATTAATATACATAAAATAATACAAACTTGCACCGACAATAGCGGCAGAAGCGTAAATGTCCTTGTAGAGTACAAAAGGAACTCTTCCTGCCAAAATATCTCTCAACATGCCACCGCCGATACCCGTAATAACACCTACGAAAATCGCCAAAAAGGGATTATTGGCAAACCCTGCAACAACAGCCGTATTCGTACCCGTTACGGCAAAAACCCCCAAACCGATTGCGTCGAAAAAGTTTACGACGTCCATAAAAAATTCTTTATTTTTCTTAAACTTGACCGCCATAACGGCAGCAAGCCCGAATGCGACACAGGACGTTATAAAAGCGACAAATACATACAACGAATGTTTAAACATTGTAGGAGGAATAATTCCCAAAATAATATCTCTTATAGCACCGCCGCCGACAGCCGTGATTACACCCAGAACGATAATTCCGAAAATATCAAAATTACGCTTAATCGCAACTATCGCACCCGATATGGCAAATGCGATTATACCTATTAATTCAATTATTACGATTTCATTTCCAAACTGCATGACTTTTTCTTTCTTAACACATTATAACGTAACAGATTTTTTTTGCTATAATGAAAAAAATTAAGGAGTGTTTTTATGAAGAATAAATTTTTGGCAAAAATCTTTGCATTACTTTTGATTGTCGCATTTTCAACCCCTGTATCGGCAATTGCGACAACTTTGAAATTTGCTCAAATTTCAGATATTCACTACAATCCTGATGCCCCCAGACCTGAAAATTCAAAAAGTTTTAAAATGAAATACTATGCACTTCCCGTTCTTGACGATGCTGCAAAGCAAATCAAAGAAGAAAAGAACGTCAAATTCACATTGGTAACGGGCGATGCGGCAGACAGACCGATTGCCAAAGATTTTGAATTTATGTATAACTATTTAAACAAAGTTTTGCCGACACCTTGGTATTATTGCCTCGGAAACCACGATGTTGCGGCTAACGGCGATTTGAACAAACAAAAACACATTGAATTGTTGAATAAAATTAATCCGAAAGGATTTGCCCCCGACAAAACTTATTACACATTCAAACCTAAAAAAGATATGACATTCATTTGCTTAGATGCTGCTTATGACAAAAAAAGCACTCCGAGAGGATATCTTCCCCCCGAACAATTAAAATTTTTAGACAAAGCAATATGCGAAGCGGGAGATGATGTAATCGTAATATTTATGCACTTCCCGACAGTTTATCCGACGGTTTCTCGTGACCACGATATTGTAAATTTATACGCATTCAATGAAATCGTAAAAAAATACGACAACCCGATTTTGGTTTTGGGCGGACACTTCCACGCAAACAAAATCCGTCAAACGGACAACATTGTTGAAGTTGCATCACCCTCTTTGACAAGTTACCCGATTGCTTTGAGATTTATAACAATCGACAATCGTTCTGACAAAACCGTTTTCACGTTTGATTACAAAGAAACAAATTTGACAGATGTTCAAGCAATTGCAAAATCAAAAATCGCTTGGTCAACTTGCGGAAAAGAATCTGACCAAAAAGCAGTCTTAACAGTAAATAAAGTCTGCCAATGCGGTTGCGGCAAAAGAAATTGCAAATGCAACAAAAAATAGGTCAGAATTTATTGGACAAAAAAGGAAAAAATCGTTAAAATTGAACTAAGATGAGGTTAATCAAATGACTGAGAGTATTAATAAATTTTCTGTTAAATTCAGAGGAATAAGAGGGTCTTACCCGACACCTCACAGAAGTTTTTTGGACTTTGGCGGAAATACATCATGCGTTGAAGTCAATGTAGGCGGTCATTTGATTATACTTGATGCCGGAACGGGAATTATCTCACTCGGCAACGAACTTATGAAAGAACATATCGCATCTTCGGACGAATTTTTCCAAAGAACGCCAATAAACGCAACCATTTTGCTCAGTCATATTCACGCTGATCACATTCAGGGTTTTAACTTTTTTAAGCCGTTAAATGTTTTGACCTCAAGAATTCGAGTTTACGGCTTCAGCGATTATGCAGAATCCTTAGAGGCAAATCTCCACCAACTTCTTTACGATAAATCGTTTCCTGTTTGTATGAACGATATTTCGGCTGATGTTGAAATTTCAAATATTACAGAGGGTGAAATTTTGATTTTTTCAAAAAACAGCCCCGAACCGCTCAGAAAACGTGTAATTTCGGCAGACGACATTATTCCTGTTGATGATGAAGTTATTGTAAGTTGTATGAAATCATACGCTCACGGCACAGAGGGCGTAATGGTTTACAAAATTGCATACCACGGAAAAACTATGGTATATGCAACAGATAAAGAAAGTTACATCGGCGGGGATAAAAAACTTGCGTTTTTCGCAAGAAATACGGACTTGTTAATCCACGACAGCCAATATTCGGGCGAAGATTATCTCTCACCAATTGCACCGAAACAAGGATTTGGTCACTCGACATTTGAAATGGCGATTGAAACGGCAAAAGCCGCACAGGCAAAGAAATTAGCATTCTTCCACTTTGACCCGTCTTATGATGATGAAAAATTGAAGAATATTGAAAAATATTATAAAAAGCAATTTGACGGCTGCTTTATGGCATACGAGGGTTTTGAAACGGATTTGTTATGAGAAAATTTTTAACGGTTTCGTTATTACTTTTTTCAACAATTTTTCTTTGCGGAGCAAATAATTTGCCCGAAGTTAGCGTGCATTATACGATTGACGCTGAAAAAAATGCGGCAAGACATAATAATTTAGGCTTGATGTATTTGAAAGAATATTATTATTTCGGGGCTATAAAGGAATTTGAACTTGCAATAGAGTTAAACCCCAATTCTCAAGCGTCATCGGTTTATTACAACAACTTGGGAAGAACATACATAACAATCGGCTACCCTGAACTTGCAGAGGCAAAATTTGAAGAAGCAATAAAAAAATACCCGCTTTATTTTGAGTACTACAAAAACTTGGTTGAAGCGTACGGAAAACAAAATATTCTTGAGCAAAAGCTTCAATATCACAAAAAAAATCGCAAAAATGCACTTGATGATATAACAATTGCCCTGATTTACGGAGCGATGGGAAAAACGCAAATCGAAGTTACAATGCTTGATGATTTTTGCAACTCCGAACCCGATTTGATAATCACTCCGGCAATTAGAAAATATGTCAAAGAACAAGCCAAATTGGTTACATACTCAAGGAAACGGCTAAGATAACGAAAGGAAATTTTATGGCAAAAGATTGCAGTTTTGATATTGTGTCAGAATTCGACAAACAAGAATTGGTCAATGCGGTTGATCAGGTAAAAAGAGATGTCCTCTCAAGATTTGACCTCAAAGACAGCGGCTCTGAAATCGAACTTGAAGCAGATAAATCAATCACAATTACAACAAAAGATGATATGAAACTCAGAAATATCGTCGATTTGCTCCAATCAAAAATGGTTAAAAGAAATTTGAGCATCAAAATATTAGACCCTCAACCCGTCGAAAACGCTTTAGGCGGAAAAGTCAGACAAGTTTTGAACCTCAAAAAAGGCTTAACGATGGAACTTGCTAAAAAAATCGTTGCCGACATTAAAAACTCAAAACTCAAAGTTCAAGCGGCTATTCAGGGCGAACAAGTCAGAGTTTCAGGCAAAAGCCGTGATGACTTGCAGGAAATAATAAAACTTATGCGACAAAACGAAGACAAATACGACGTCGCTCTTCAATTTACAAATTACAGATAGTGTTTAGGGGATTTTCAAATCCCCTTTCGTTTTATAACACCATTTGTGTTAAATAGTGATTTAAAAACAAACCGCAATGATAACACTATTTGTTGCAACATCAAAAATCAATAATGACCACAGATGACACGAATAGTTGCAAATAAAAAAGCCCCGAATAAACTTCGGGATTTTTCTATTGCTGACAGAAAAAATTTTAAACCATATTTGTGTAGCCCATCAAATATTTATCAATTTCTTTTGCACATTCCCGACCCTCGGAAATTGCCCAAACGACGAGCGATTGTCCACGTCTTGCATCGCCTGCGACAAAAACTTTATCTTTTGTTGTTGCGTGTGAATTTGCCTTGATATTGCCACGTTCATTGACTTCGAGGTTAAATTTTTCGGAAATATAATTTTCACAACCGACAAAACCTGCAGCAATGAGCAAAATGTCACAAGGCATTGTTTTTTCGCTGCCACTGACCTCAACAGGCTTCATTCTGCCCGTTTTTTCATCTTTAACGAAATCCAACGCAACAGTAACGATTTCTTTAATATGGCCTTTTTTATCAGAAACAACCTTTTTGACCGTTGTTTGATAAATTCTCGGGTCGTGACCGAAAACGGCAATTGATTCTTCATGACCGTAATCGACTTTGCAAACTTTAGGATATTGAGGCCAAGGATTGTTTTCCGCTCTTGTATCGGGCAATTTCGGCATCATTTCCAACTGATAAACCGACTTACAGCCTTGTCTGATAGCCGTTTCAACGCAATTTACACCTGTATCGCCGCCACCGACAACAATTACATTTTTATCTTTTGCGTTAATCAAAAGTTTATTTTTTTCGCCCATAAGATTTGCCGTAACATCACCGAGATAGTCAACCGCAAAATAAACACCATTTGTGTCAATCCCCTCAGCATTGAGGTTACGGGGCTTTTTTGCACCGCAGCATACTGCAACAGCATCGTAATTTCTGACGATATCATCAAAAGGAACATCAAATCCGATGTTTGTGTTTGTTTTGAAAACAACACCCTCTTGTTCCATAAGAGCGACACGTCTATCGACGACTGATTTATCCAATTTCATATTCGGAATGCCATAAGTAAGCAAGCCGCCCACACGGTTTTCACGTTCATAAACAGTGACAGAATGTCCGTGTTTGTTCAATCTGTCAGCAACTGCAAGCCCTGCCGGACCTCCGCCGATAACTGCAATATGTTTTCCGCTCTTAACTGGTGATTTATGAGGTTTTAGCCAACCGTTTTCGTATCCTGTTTCAATGATTGTCAATTCATTTTCTTTGACGGTAACAGGGGAATCGTTGAGTCCGCAAGTGCAAGCACATTCGCAAAGTGCAGGACAAATTCTTCCCGTAAATTCAGGAAAATTGTTTGTTTTAAGCAATCTTGCAAGAGCCTGCTCCCAATTTCCTCTGTAAATCTCATCATTCCACTCGGGAATAAGGTTATGCAAAGGGCAACCTGTTGTCATGTGATTGAGTTCCATACCTGATTGGCAGAACGGAACGCCACAATTCATGCACCTTGCACCTTGTTTCTGACGTTCGTCCTTATCGAGCGGTTCGTGAAATTCGTCAAAATTTTTAATTCTTTCCAAAGGCGGCATAACCGTGTCGTTTTTTCGTTGAAATTCCATAAATCCTGTTGGTTTTCCCATATATTTTCCTTTCAAAGAATTATCTGTTTAAATAAAACGCTTCAAGTTCTGCTTGCTCGTGTTTTATACCTTTTTCCTCAAGTCTGCTGATTGTGACTGTCATTTTTTGATAGTCATTCGGAGTAATTTTCTTGAAGAAAGGCAATTTTGCATCGAAATTATCGAGAATTTCTTTAGCAAACGGTGATTGAGTTTCCTTATAATGAGCCTTAATCATATTTTTAAGTTCATTAATATCATATTTTTCGGTAACTTCAGACATAGTAAC
>CAKVJR010000077.1 GCA_934754855.1 uncultured Candidatus Melainabacteria bacterium | reverse complement strand
GCAAAAATACAGAGGCGATAATTATTCCCCAAAATATGAAAAATCTTTTTTTGCATTTATCCGAAAAATACCCGAAAACAGGCTGCAACAGGTAAGAAGAGATGTTTGCAATGCTTATAATCGCCATGGCATCTTTCATTGTAATTCCGACTTTTGAAGCGATAAAAGGCAATAACGGTGCGATAAATCCGGGGTAACAATCAATTATAAAATGGGAAAATATCAACCAATTTACTGCTTTTTTGCAACTGTTCATTTCTTATCCTTTGTGTGTTTCGGCAGTCATTGCAAGCAATAACACTATTAGTGTTTAAATTCTCTGAGCAATGTTCTGACCATTGTAAGTTCGTATTTGTCGGCAACGTCAAAAATTTCTTTATCCTTTTTTGTACCCGCAGGTTGAAGAATTGCGGCAATTCGAGCCTGTGCGGCATCGAGGATAATATCTTTTGTTCTGATAGCACCGTCCGTCACAAGGACAGCGTCTTTCGAGTTTTCGCAAGCCTTATCGAGTGCGATATCAACTGCCTCAACACGATTTGCCTGACCTTGAGAAATTCCGACGGTTTTCAAATCTTTGACGACAATTGCCGAGTTTGAGCGGGTATATTTTGAAACTTTCCACCCAAAAACCATATCCTCAACCTGTTCTGTCGTCGGTTTTTTCTTCGTAACAACCTTGAAAGAATTTGTGTTAAGTTCCGCCGTATTCGGTTCTTGAACGAGCGTTCCGAAAGGAGTTACTGTGATTTGATTTTTCAAATATGCCTTAAAATCCTTTAACGGTGTGAAAATTTTGATTAATTTCAAATTACATTCTTTCAAAATCTCGATTGCATCGTCATCAAAATCTGGTGCGATAACAATATCAAGAAGCAATGAACTCAACGCTTTTGCCAATTTTGTATCAACTTTTTGAGAAAAAGCGACAACCCCGCCGAAAGCACTAATCGGGTCGCAGTCGATTGCTTTTTGGTACGCAATTTCAAGCGTAGAGCCGAGAGCCACGGCACAAGGCATTGCATGTCTTGTCACAACCGCAGCATTGACGTCGTAAAATTCAGAAACCATTTGCGTTGCAAGGTTTATGTCCAAAATATTGTTTGTCGAAAGTTGACGGTTTGCAATAACTTCATAAGAAATTGTGTCACCCGTATATAAAGCAGCCTTTTGGTGCTGGTTTTCGCCATACGCCAAATCGCCGCTCTTTTCCTCATTCAAGTTCAAATGAACACCATTTGTGTCAAGAATATTCAAAAGAGTTGCATTGAGTTTGCAAACTTGCATAAGTGCTTTTTCCGCAAGTTCTTTCTTCAAATTTTCAGTAACCGTGCCGTTTGTGATAGCCTCAAAAACCGTTTCATATTGAGCAGGATTAATAAGAACGATTGTGTCTTTATATTTTTTTGCAAATTTTTGAACAATGGAAAGCCCCTCGCTATCGAAGTGAGAAAGGACTTCCTCTTCGTCCATATCCTTGTTTAAGTACTTTTCGAGCGGGTAAAAATTGCAAACAACCATATCAAAATCAGTATTTTGCCAATCGAATTTTTCGACGCACAAGCCGTTTGCCGTCAAAAATTCAAACGATTTTTCCGTCGCAAAAACATCAAAGTCGTTTTTCTCCGACAAATTCTTCGCAAATTCAACAATACCGTCGTTATTATACACATTAACAAGAATTTTTTTGCTCATTTTAATCCCTCTTTTTCTCCACAATATCACAAACAAACATTTGATAAAAATGTTTATTTACAAAAATGCCGAAACAAAATTATTGTAACAAAATTCTCGAAACAGAATTATGGCAACAAAATTACCGCAAAAATGTCGCACGGAATTATCGCAAACAAAATATCAAAAGGAAATGGCGAAAAACCGACAAGCAGGTTAATTGCCCGATTCTTCTTTCAAATCTTCTTCAACCATTTCTTTTATAATGTCGTCAATCGTGTATTCGGGCGTCCAGCCGAGTTTTTCTTTTGCCTTGGAATAATCACCGATTTGGGTCATTTTTTCATTCGGCCTTACGAAATTCGGATTAACCTCGATTAAGACCTTGCCTGTTTTTGCATCATAGGCTTTTTCCTCAAGTCCGCTACCTTTAAAAACAATCTCTATTCCGAGGCAAGCAAAAACTTTCGTGCAAAAATCTCTCAACGATGTCGGAGTACCTGTCGCAAAAACGTACTCGTCAGGCTCGTTTTGCTGCAACGACAGCCACATTCCTCTGACAAAATCTTTGGAATGTCCCCAATCTCGTTCGACAGACAGGTTTCCAAGTTGGAATTTTTCTATTTTGCCGAGTTTAATTTTGACGGCGGATTTTGTTATTTTTCTTGAAACAAATATTTCCGGTCTTCGTGGTGATTCGTGGATAAAGGGGATTCCGTTAACGATAAACAAACCCTTTTTCTTGAAACTGTTTGTAATTATTCTTGCATACGCTTTTGAGCAAGAATATATGTTGCAAGGATTTACCTCGGATTTTTCGCTCAAAACTTCCGAACCGTCACTGTCAAAAATTTCCGAACTTATGGGCTGATAAATTTTTATTTTATCCTGCAAATCCAACTCATACACGATATTTATCAACTTTAAAATGCCAAGAGCATTAACATTTGTCGTATATTCCGAAAAATCTCCTGACAAACCCACGCTCGATTGTGCCGCAAGGTTGTATATTTCATCGGGCAAAGATTGCTTTACCGCCTTGAAAAGGCTCGATTCGTCCGTCATATCGCCATAAACAATATGAAAATCCTCATTTCCGACAATATTTTTCAGTCTTGCCTTATTGTTGACCGAACTCATACGGATTAAGCCGTAAACTTCGTAGCCCTTTTCCAATAAAAATTCTGCAAGATAACTTCCGTCTTGCCCGCTGACACCGGTTATTAACGCTCTTTTTTTCATTCCGAATTAACCTAAACTGACTTTTTAAAAGAATTAAACAATAAAGAAACGCTGCTTGCAACATATTCAAGTTTATCATCGGTCAAATTCAAGCCGGTCGGGATATAAAAGCCCTTTTTATAAAGCATTTCAGAAACAGGTCTTTCGCAATTATCCAAAATTCCCATTTTTTCAAAAATCGGTTGTTTATGCATCGGAAAAAAGAACGGACGTGTTCCGATATTTTTTTCGCCCAAAAATGCCATAGCCTCTTTTGCAGTCATATCAATATCTTCGCCGATAACAACCCCAAATGCCCAATAATGATTTTCGGCATATTCCGTTTTTTCAAGAGAAATTTTAGCAGGAATATCTTTTAACAAATTTCTGTAAAAATTACCGATATACTTTTTCTTTTCAATCGTTTTGTCTAATTTTTCAAACTGTGCATAGGCTATTGCCGCCTGAATATCAGTCATTCTGTAATTCCAGCCCAAATCTTGATGAACAAATTTATCACAGCCAAAACATAAATTTTTATAATATTTTACCTTCTCAATCAGCCGTTCATCAGATGCGAGAACAATTCCGCCCTCTCCGCAAGCAACATTTTTATTAATAAAAAACGAGAATGCGGTTATATCGCCGAAACTTCCGCAAATTCGGTTGTTATAAGTTTGTCCGTGAGCCTGAGCGGCATCTTCTATAATTTTCAAATCATATTTTTTGGCAATCTCAATGATTTCGTTCATTTTCGACGGAAGCCCGTATATATGAACAACAACGATAGCCCTCGTTTTTTCCGTTATATGCTGCTCAATTTTTGAAACATCAATGTTCCAAGTTTCTGCCTCAGAATCAACAAAAACAGGTTGCAAGTTACTATACAAGCAACTTTGAGCCGCAGAAATTATATTAAACGACGGAACAAGAATCTCGGAATTGTCCTCCCAATTATAGACCTCTTTCATTGCCCTGACGGCTAAATCCAATGCAGCACTGCCATTTGCAACACACGTTCCGTATTTTTGTTTGCAATATTTTGAAAATTCTTCTTCCAATTTTTTTGTAAACGGCCCGTTTTGAGCAATCCAACCATTTTTAAAACACTCTTCAACATAAAGTTTTTCGTTGCCATCTAACAACGGTTCAAAAACAGGTATAAAATTACTCATTTATAACAACCTTTTCATCAGATATTTCCGGAAATCTGACCTTATCATCACAACCTAAATACGGACCCTGTTTAACTTCTATCATATCAAGGTCTTCGAGAATTTTTAAACCATGCCCGCCATAAGGAAGAAAAATAATATCTCCCGCCTCGGCAATGGTGCTTTCAAGATATTCCTTATCGGGAGAATACAAATCAAGCCTGATTTTCCCCTTTTTTATAATCAAAACTTCCTGCGTAAGAGATACCGTTCTCTCAACAACATTGTGAACATGTGCCTGAACAACCGTTCCCTTTTTGTGGCTCATATATGCAATCTGTTGAGCAGAATCATCATCAGTAAAAAACTTTATCCCATCGTTGTGGTAACTGTTTTTTATGATGAGTGCAATCTGTTTGTCACGATAATAAAAATTTTTAATCATAAAAATATTATAGATAAAACAAAGAAAAAGTAAACAATATAAGGCTTACAAATGGTTTTGAAAAATTCATCTGCTGACAGAAATATCTGTTTTTGCTAAAATAAAATTGACTGACAGAATAATGACCGTCATTTTTGGAACGGAAAATTCAAAAAACTGCTTAAAAGGAGTTAAAATGGGCATAACACTAACGATTTTGGCATATAACGAAGAAGAAAATCTTGTAAAACTTTTACCGCTCGTTATAGAAAATTTGAAAAAAATTACGGACGATTACGAACTTTTAATCATTGACAGCGACAAATCAACAGACAACACAAAACAAGTCTGCGAACAATTCAACGCAAGATATGTAGTTCAAGAATTTCCAAACTACGGCGGTGCATACCAAACTGCAATGAATTATGCCGAAAAAGAATACTTCTTTATGATTGATGCCGATTTTTCTCACGACCCGAATTATATTCCTGAAATTTTCAAAAAATTAACCGACGAAAATGCAGACATCGCAATCGGTTCAAGATACGTTGACGGCGGTATTAACGACGATGAATCCCAAAATATTATCTACTCTAAAATTTTGAATTTCGTTTACCAAAATCTCTTCGGACTCCACGGTATCAAAGATATTTCGGCAGGATACAAACTGTATCGCACATCAATCCTCAAAGATATCAAATTAATGAGCCAATTCTTTGAAGCACAACTCGAAATTCTCGTTAAAGCAAAAATTCAAAATCCAAACCTCAAAGTCGTCGAAGTCCCTATCCACTTCCACAAAAGATATAAAGGGGTAACAAAAAGAAATTATTGGACTTTCCTCCCCGAATTTTGCTGGCTTTTCATTAAATTGCTCTGCTATCAATTTGTATCAAAATTCAAAAAACACAAATAGTGTTATTCGAGTATCTATAAGCATTTGCACAGCCTACAAGCGTAATACAACAAATAGTGTTATTTAAAAATACCAACAGGCTTTTAATTGCTTGCGTGACAATGCAACAGATAAGCATTACTTAATTTTGCAAAAACTTTAAGAAAATCACCTTGACAATACAACAAATAGTGTTTTTGTAAAATTGTAGCAAAACCGCACAGATTTAACCGAAATTACTGCCAAGAGTGACGAAACAGATTTGCAACAAATAGTGTTATTTGTGTTTTATTATAAAAATACATTTAATTTTTGCAAAGGAAAAAGAAATCACAAAGCGTTTTTTGTCACGACTTAGAGATTTTTTTTTTATCCTTTGTATCATTTTTATCTTTTTTATCTTTTTTTCTCGAACGAAATTCCTCAATTAAGTCGAAAATGAAGAAGATGAGAATGAAAACAGACATTGCAATGCCGAAGACGGAGCCTTTCGGTTTGTAAATCATTTCTATATCATTATCGCCATCTTCAAGTTCAATACCGATAAAGGTCGAGAAGATTTTTTCTTTATCGCAAATTTTGCCGTTCACTTTGATTTCCCACTCATCAGCATAAGGGATTGTCATGAACAAGATTTGATTGCCGTCTTCAGCGTACGCTTTTAATTTCAGATGAGAACTTGTAATTTTCTTGATTTTGCAGGCTTTTTGAGTAAATTCGTTATAATATTTTCTCAAAACGGACTCATCTTCGTACGCCAATGCGATTGTCAAATCGTTTTCGTCATATCTCGGAATCCACTCTTCAAAGTTTTCTCTTTCAAAAGTTATATTCAGATTTTGATTTTTCAGATTTTTTCCAAGATAGAAATAAACATTTTTCAACAACGAATGATAGTCCAAAACGTCACCGTTTACACTGATTTTTTCAAAATAATTAGGATAAGAATGGCTATCTTTGATAAACAAATATAGCGGGAGATTTTCCGTCACGTGGAATTTTTGAGATACCTTAACAGGGTGAAAATCGTCTGTCAGACAATATTTTGGCATATCTTTCAAAACATGTATTTTATAAACATCTCCATAATCGTTTCCAGAAAGTTTTTTCAACATTGAATTTTGAAAATCGAGAGGGAATTTATCCGTAATTTCGTGATGCAAACTTCTATGATTGTTTACGACAAATCCTATCGGAAATGCATAATTATTTTTCCAAACAGAAAGTCTTTCCGTTTTATCATCAAAAAATTTGCTACCGTAAAAAGATTTAACTTTTTCAAACGGATAAGGCAATTGAGAAGAAGAAACGATGTATTTGATTCCGAGTATCGAAATCGGCGTCATTGCCATCTCTTCATCATAAAAAGTATTCATATACATTGTCGAAAGGGTGAAACCAAATTCAGAATAGAACTTTTCCAACACACTATCGCCAAAAACGTCAAACTGAGAAATTCCATTGACACAAAGCAATAGCGGGTTATTGTTATTCGGTCTGAACCAACTTTCATCGTAACAATTTTCTTCTGATTCAACCCGATAAAAAGATTTATCAGCCTTGCTGAGATATTTTTTCGCCTGACTCATATCGAAAAGATAATCAGAATAAACGGTTGAGTCCTTTATTCTTGTGTCACTTCTCAAATCGCCAAACGTCAAATTTGTACCAATAAACAAATTTATGCAGGAAACGACCATGAAAAACGGAACAATTTTTTTAATACTTTCCCTGTTTTCAAAAATAACATAGCAAATATATAAAACGCAAAGGAACAGCACAATATCAACATTGACATAAAAATTATCCAAAAAAGAAAAATGCTTTTTATATACAAGAACTGCACCGATGAGGTATAAAATGCCTGCAACAATAATGTTTTTATTTGTTAAAGATTCTATTTTCAAGAAAGATTTATACGCCAAGCAAATCAGGAAAAATTCAATAGTATATGCCGACGTAAATTTATAGAAATTATCTCTTGTATCAATGCCCAAATTCAAAAACGACAATGTACCGCTAAAATTATAAATCAAATACAAAAGTACCAAAAATCCGCCCGCAACCAACTTTTCCCGCCAAGAAAAAGCCTTATTCAAGAAATAAAGCATAACAAAGGCAAAAGCAAAAACACCGATAAAAAGATTAGGCGAGATTAAAAAGTCATACGAAAATACATTTATACCGCCTGATGAGAAAAATTTTGCAAACAAAACTTCAAAACTCAAATTTGAGTTCCAAAAAGCGTCCTGCAAATGCAAAATGAAATTCTGAGAATCAGTCAAAGAACAAATTTCAGGAACCCACAACCAAGCCGTAAGTCCGAATGCCATAATCATTTCAAAAACTAATCTCTTAATTTTCAAAATCGTAACGTTTACGTCGGCTTCCTTATACAAAAGCGGTAATTTGTAGCAAACGACAATCAATATCGAAAAGAATGCCGACATATAGCCGACTAAGCCGTTTGTGATAATCGTCAACAACAAACTTACAAAATACAACAAACTGCTTTCATTCTTCAAAATCTTTGAAACACCAAGCATTACAAGCGGAAACAGGATAAATCCATCGTAAAACATTACGTTTGAAATGTTTGACACATTATGTCCGCAAAGAGCGTAACAACAAGCAAAAGCGATTGTCATATAACTGTCTTTGCCATATTCTTTGTTCAAAAAATACGCACACGTTAATCCGCAAAGTCCTAATTTAAGAACAATCAACAACGTTATTCCGACATTCAAAAATCTGTCAGGAAAAAGTAGCAATAATGCGTTAAGAGGACTGAACATATAGTATGCGGAAGATTCCAACCCGCATAATCCGCCCATTTTTGAAAAATTATAAAAAATATCGTTATTCGATGTCAAAATTGACTTATAATAAGAAAAATAAGGCAAAAAGACATTTTCTAATCTTCCGTGCAATAAAGAATTTGTCCCGAAA
>CAKVJR010000076.1 GCA_934754855.1 uncultured Candidatus Melainabacteria bacterium | reverse complement strand
TTAGACGACAGTGCAGATGCAATAGCGATGGCGGTTTGCCACGTCAGAAGCAGTGAGGTTTAAATGACTTACATAAAAAATTTAGCAATAATATCTTTAATTTTCGGAGCAATTTCAGGCTTTTTAGCACTTGTCCCGATTTTCGGAATAATTATTTTATTAATGCTGATTTTCTGCTCGTCGTTTATCATCATCGTTTTTATGAAAAGATTTGCCCTTATTCCAAATCCTAACGAGCAAACGGGCATGCTTTGGGGCGGAATTTCGGGATTTTTGACATTTATCGGATTTTCAATAATCTTTTTACCCTGCTCGTTCGTGTTATCATTGATTTTCAAACTTTCATATTACACGGGCGTCGGAATGATTATGAAAAGCGGATTTTCAACAATGGTAATGCTCGTAATATTTTTGGCAATATTATGCGGCATGATGAACGCTTTTGCCGGACTTGCGTCGGTGTACTTCTTCAACAACTCTCAATCCGCCGTTCTTCCCCCAAAAGACACAAAATTCAGTTTAAACATGAAAAAAAGGAAATAATTTATGGCATTTAATTCAAAAATCAAAACAATCGAATGGGTCGATAACGTTTCAAGAATGATTGACCAAACGATTTTGCCGAAAGAATTTAAGTTGGTCGATATAAAAACTTGCGAAGAAATGTATGATGCAATCAAAACAATGATTGTAAGAGGGGCTCCGGCAATAGGTATTGCGGGTGCTCACGGGGTTGCACTTGCCGCCATCGAAGCAAAAAAATCAATTCAAAACAGAAAAGATTTTGACAAAATTATCAGAGAAAAAGGTGAGTACCTGAAAAGTTCAAGACCTACTGCCGTAAACCTTATGTGGGCGGTCGATAAACAACTCGGACTTTTAGATGAAGATTGCTCTATCGAAGAAATCACCCAAAAACTCATCGATAATGCCGTTGTTATGGAAAATGAAGACATTGAAATTAACAAGAAAATGGGCGATTTTGGGGCGGAAATTGTCCCGAAAGGTGCAACAATTCTCACTCACTGCAACGCAGGTGCTTTGGCAACAGTCGGATACGGAACCGCTTTGGGCGTGGTCCGTTCGGCTTATGCAAAAGACCCGACAATTAAGGTTTTTGCAGACGAAACCCGTCCCCGCCAACAAGGAGCAAGACTCACAACTTGGGAATTAACCGAAGACGGAATTAACACAACCCTCATCACCGACGGAATGTGCTCATATTTTATGAACAAAAAAATGATTGACGTTGTCATAACAGGGGCTGACAGAATTGCCGCAAACGGCGACGCCGCAAACAAAATCGGCACTTATACAGTCGCCATTTCCGCAAAATATCACAATGTTCCGTTTTACATCGCAGCACCGCTTTCAACGATTGACCGCTCTATTAAATCGGGAAAAGAAATCAAAATCGAAGAAAGAAACCGTGAAGAAGTCACTCACATCAACGGCGATTGGATTTGCTCGGAAAAAGTTAACGTCATAAACCCCGGATTTGATGTTACACCAAACGAACTCATAGCGGGCATTATCACCGAAAAAGGCATTTTAAGACCGCCTTTTGAAGACTCTATCAAAAAAGCATTTGAAGAATAAAATCAAGGCTCCGTAAAAGGAGCCTTTTTTATTGCAGTTATTGATTTTCAAGGATATTTTCAATAGAAAAATTTTTCGTAGTATAATTATTGATATTATTTCTGTAAAAAATTTTAAATCGGAAGGTAAAAAATGAGAAGAGTCGTCGTAACAGGCACCGGCTGCGTTTCGCCGTACGGCTGCGGAACGGAAAAAATTTGGAATGCCGTCATAAACGGAAAAAGTTGCATAAAACCTTTTTCTTTTGAAGCATCGACACAAACCGTAAAATTCGGCGGAGAAGTCACTGAACTCGACTACGAGGGCATTTTGACCGACAAAGAAGCCAAACGTTGGGACGATTTTATTTTATACTCACTCATTGCAACGATGGAAGCCGCAAAACAGGGAAATTTCGACATAAGCAAAGAAAATCCGTTCAAAGTCGGCGTCATTGTCGGTTCGGCACTCGGTGGACTTTACTCGATGCAGGAAAACCACAAAGTTATGCTCTCAAGGGGCTATACAAAATGCTCACCGTTTACAATTCCGACAATAATTCCCAATATGGCATCGGGAAAAGTTGCCATAAAATTAGGAGCAAAAGGATTATGCAAAGCAGTTTCATCGGCTTGTGCAACAGGCGGACACGCAATAGGCGACGCATTCCGCTCAATTGCGTGGGGAGATGCGGACGTGATTTTTGCAGGCGGAACGGAATCAAAAATGTGCGACTTTGGAGTCGGTGCATTTACAAGTGCAAGAACCTTATCAAAACGAAATAACGCTCCCGAAAAGGCTTCACGCCCGTTTGACAAAGACCGTGACGGATTTGTCGTCGCAGTCGGCTCGGGCATGTTAATGTTGGAAGAATATGAACACGCAAAAGCAAGAGGGGCAAAGATTTTAGCCGAAATTGTCGGTTACGGACAAAGTTCAGACGCCTACGACATGGTTGCCCCCGACCCGAACGGAATCGGTGCAGAATACGCCATTCAATCAGCATTGGAAAATGCAGGTATTTCAACCTCGGACATTGATTACATCAATGCTCACGGAACAAGTACGATTGCGGGTGATATCGCTGAATCTAACACGATTGAGCGAATTTTCGGCGACAAAGAAAAAAATAAAAAACTTTTAATAAGTTCAACAAAATCAATGACAGGTCACATGCTCGGTGCAGCAGGTGCAGTCGAAGCAATTTTTGCCGTAAAATCAGCCCAAAACGACATCGTTCCCCCGACAATCAACCTTGATAATGTCGATGAAAAATGCGGAAACCTTGACTATGTGGCTAATTCGGCAAGAAAGCACGAAGTAAATTATGCAATGTCAAACTCCTTCGGATTTGGCGGCTGCAATGCGGTTTTGATTTTCAAAAAATATAGCGAATAATTTTCATCGTTCGCCACATTTCAAAATTCATATTTAAAAATTATCCGTATCGATGCGTCCTAAGGAAGTTTTGGGGCTTCAACTTCAGCGATAACGTTATAAATGCCCTCGACTTCTTTGTAAGACATACCTTGTTCACAACGGGCGGAGAAATAACCGCTTTCGGCACCAAAATACATAACATAAATTTTATCGCCGTTTCTGCGGACATTGATATTTACCCCGTTATCGAGCGTGAACACATCGTTTTGCGGGTATTTGTTATAATCACCGCTGTTATCACCGCCGTTAATTTCTTCTTGAGATTTTCTGACGGTAACATATCTTGTTTCGTCAAGCGGGTAGGTAATTTCGACCATATCTTTCATTGCTCTTACGGTGTAATTTGAAAGAATTAAGGGAAATTTAAAACCTGCAATTTTGGCAGCCTGTTCGAGGTTGTCGTTGCAATCATACCAAGGATTTGGCATCTGAGTCGATTTTAGATTATCGGGAGAGGAACAACCGCATAACGTCAACGAAATTGCCAAAACTGATAATATTTTAGTAAAATTTTTCATCATTTGTCCTTTTTGGTTGAATAAAGCAATAAAATTATATATCAAACAGTTCTTGTATCACGACATGCAGTTTGATTAATATAAACAGTAAGTTTGACAAAGCACCGCAGGCTGGAACCGAACCAATGTGATTAATGTTTATTTAGCGGGAGTAGGGAAACGAACCCGAAACTTGCGATTATGATTAATTGATATTTGCAACTTTCAATTAATATTTTTTACATTGTCACTATAACTCTGTTTTAATCACATTTCAAGTCCTTTGGGGAAAAATATTTTTTCCTCGTGCGAAAAGTTCCAAAACGCAGTTTGTCAAACAATCACAATAATAGAGGCTAATTTTTGAAAAATTTGAGAGCTGAAAACTATTGATTTTTAGTTCAAAAATTGCATAATTATTATGAAGAAATAAAACAAATATTATTTATTTCGTAATTCTTTTCTATATTGTATCTGTTTCTCTGATTCAATATAATTATCATAACAATACTTAAATTCTTTTTCTAACGAATTGTATGTACTATCGTCAATAGGAAGCGTAACGGTTTTTTTTCTTATTCTACCATATTTCATCATATTTTTAACATATAGAATTACTTCCTTACCGTTTTTGCTTATACTGTAATAAAGAGAATATTTTCTATATTTTGATTTATAAAATGTATCAGCTTCACCAACATAAATACAATTTTCAAGTCCTTTGGGAACAATTCTATCTTCTACTAAAGAGCAATACTTGTTATTCCATTGTTTTAAAAAGAAATAATTGTTGTCAAGACTAATTTTAATCTGTTGTTCTGTAAATTGTAATTCTTTCATTATTAATATTTCACATATAATTTTTGCATAGTCCATAGCATCGTAAAAATCTTCATCATTTATATTCGGAACTTTTCCATAATGGGTATAGTAATTTCGGATTTTAACCATTTGGTTAATTAATTTATAATTTTTATTTTCGTCTAACTTAAATTTTATAATATTTTCTATACTTAATTTTTCAATGGTATTATTTATTTTAGTTTGAAAGGGTACAAATTGAGGAAAATCAACTGTATCAATAAAAGGTAAAATATAATTATCCTCTTTGAATTTTTTCAATACCTTTTTGCTTTTTTTAGGAACTTTTTGGAGTTTATTGTAGTCAAAATTACCTATGTCTTCTATTCCCTGCATTAAAGGAAGAAATTTCATTTGTGGAAGAATTTCAACAGGGGAATCATTATATCGCATGTATAAATCACAAAATACTGGGAAAATTTCATAAGGTCCTTTTTTTGTTATAAAAAAATTGTTAACAATTTCTTCAAAATTATTTTTCAATAACGCATAAGTAGCAAGGCTTTTGAATGGAGATACATCTTCATAATCATGGTTTAATATGTGATATTGGAAAGTTTTTATTTCTGCATTAATATTAAGGGTGTTTTCGTTTGGATTACTCCAAATACGAGACAAGAGAAGTTTTTTTCTTAAACATATTGAAAAAAAGTTTACTAAACTAATAATAATATCAATAAAGTCTTGCAAAGGTTGCTCTTTTTCGGATGATACTTTTATAGATTTGATTAAGTCAAAATACCCACCATCACCACCGATTTTGCCTCCTCCATAGTTAAATCCGGCTAACAAATCTACTTTAAAACCATTTATAGAAATATGAGGACATTCACAATTTTTATGATATTTTAAAAAATGCTCATTTGTACTATAATCGCCAGTCTTAAGATAATCTATATTATAAAAAAATGAATTAATTAAAGGGAATGTAAAATATATAGATTTAAATTTTACACTTTCAACTTCATATAATTTTTTTTCACTAATATAATGTTTAGACGTATCTGTTATTAAAGATTGAAAATAATAATTTTTACCATATAAACTTTTACCCTTGTGTTCTTCAAACAATAAATTATTTAAAATGTATCTATTATTCTGTCCATCAAAACACACAAAACAATTGTCTTGTAATTCAATTGATTCTTTTGAATAAACTGTCAAAACAAATTGGATGCCTTGCCGATAAGTAATAGTGCAAAAATATTTTATATTGTTGTTAGCATCCCTGACGTGACAATGTATCTTTGTATTTTCTTTTCCCAAAATTACATATACCTTTATTCTTCATCATTAAAGAAATCTTCATCAAGTTTTTTGATTTCTATTTTTGTTTTTGTTTGAACACCAATATTATGTTTTATCATCAATTTTGTTAATTCTTCGCCGTCAATTAATCTGATGATTAAGCCTTTTTTAGAGGCATCATCAGCTTTTCTTCTTGCTCTCTCATCAAAATAACTTGTTGTAATAAATACCCCCTTGCGAACGGGAGAACAACTTAAAGCACCTGCGAAATTTTGCATTTCTTTTTCATTGACTTTGTTGTCAGAGTACCTTTTTGCTTGAAGATAAATTTTTTCTAATCCTAATTCATCTTCATCAATGATACCGTCAATACCTCCGTCATGGCTGGTTGGAGTCATTGAACCTACACCATAGTTCATTTTTTCCATAAGAATTAAAACTATTCTTTCAAATTGGACAGGGTCGACGCTCTTTAATTTAGCTAATAATTCTTTTTTCAAACTTTCTGTGTATAAACTTTGAGCATTTTCAATTAATTCTTCAGGAGTTTTGTTTTCTTCAATATGTGTTTCTTGCAATTCTGGTTCAACTTCAGGTTGATTTTCTTTATCTAAATTTTTAAGGAATCTTAAATCAATTCTTTCAGGGTTTGATTTTAATATGCTTAAACCTTTTTCGGTTATTTTAAAAGAACCTTTTTCAGGAGATTCAATTAATTCAGAATTTTTCAAATATTGTTTTGCCCATGCTACACGATTATACATGGTTTTCTGAACCTTACTTGGCAACCATTCATTTCGTTCTTCTTCTGTCAAATTGTATTTATCTGACATTATATCAACCATTTCTGATAACTTGACAGGTTTGCCGTCTTTTAATAATTCTAACAACGGTAACATTAATGTTTGAAAATCAGGTATTGCCATACTTCACTCCTTTTCTTTTAAAGTATCACAAAAATATTTCAAAAGATATTGTGTCTGTATGTAAAATCTTTTTTGATTTTTCGCCTTTCTGACTTCTTTCATGTATTGTGTTTCCTGATATTAGGAGGAAATTATGGAAGAAGCAGGATGCAATATTACAAATAAAGAATTTAAGAAGATTAGCAAATTGGCAGAAGATGTTTATAATATAGCCGTTATAGTTGATTATCTCGTATCAAATCATCCTGAAATAGAGGAATGTTATAACCTTACACCGGTTATTAAAAATTTAAGACAAAACGCAGATTTATTAAATGCATTTTTCATTATCAATAAAAAATGATTTTTTTATTTTCACATCGCCGTAAAATATCAAACTAACCGTAAACTATCAAACTGCCGAAAAGTATTGAAAATAAAGTGAAAGTGCGAGCAGTTAAAATGCAGATAAAGTGCAAGAAAGATTAGTTTGATATTTTTTAAATCAACCTGCTTCCGACCGTCAAAATCCCTACAACGAGGGGACTTTGCTAAAAATTATCAAACTAACCATCTCTGTCAAACTGATTGTCTTACTACAGTTCTGTCGGGACTGATTTATGTTTGAAAAAAACACATATACATTTGAGCAAGGAATAGAAAAAGAGAAAATTTACAATAAAAAAACCACTCGAATGAGTGGTTTTTATTTGCCCCGGGCCGGACTTGAACCGGCACTGAGTTTGACCCCAATCGGATTTTAAGTCCGACGCGTCTACCATTCCGCCACCGGGGCGAACAGTTCGTAAGTTAAGAATATATCAAAAATTTTTAATTGTCTATATCTTATCCAAAACTTTTTAAAGTTTTATATCTTTTTTTATTAATTTTTCCTTTTATTTTGTTTTTTTGTTGTTAAAAAATATATTGTCATGCTATTATATTTTTACATAAACGGAATTGTATCAAATTTTATATAAAAAAATTGAATAAAAACTGTTTATAACCCGAACTGCAAGGCTTTTTGGTGTTGTGAAAACTTCATCTGTGACTTGCGAGCATGCCGATGATGAATTTATTTTTCGGCAAAATCGGGTGATATTAGTGAAAGAACGAGGTATAGGACAATCGAATTATCAGAAATCGTATTAAATTCATTAACTCTGCTTTTCGCTCTTATGGCTTACCTTATGTACAAAAAATACACAAGAGTTGCCGAAGAGAATATGAACATTCTCAAAAAAGATTCGGAAAGAGAATCTGCGATTAAGAAAGAAGCATTGATTGCCGCAAAAGACGCCGTAAAATCAGAACGTGAACGCTTAATCGAAGAAACCAGAGATCGTCGTCAGGAATTTGCACGTACAGAAGAAAAATTAACAAAACGTGAAAATTCTATTGAGGACAAATTGCAATCTATCGCTGAAAGAGAAGCGAAAATCGACAAACAAAAAGACGAACTCGTCGAAAAAGAAAGTGAACTCGCTGATTTGGAGAAAAAGCAAATCGAAGAACTCGAAAGAGTTTCGGGCTTGTCTGCCGATGATGCGAAAAATCTTCTTTTGGACAAATTAAAGGCTGATTTGCAACAAGAATCAAACCAGTTAATTCGTGAAAACGAAATGAGAATCAAAGAAGATGCAGACCAAAAAGCAAAAGAAATTTTGACAACCGTTATGCAACGCTGCCTTATTGACCAAGTTGTTGAATCAACAGTATCTGTCGTTCAACTTCCGTCAGACGAAATGAAAGGACGTATCATCGGTCGTGAAGGTCGTAACATCAGAACTTTGGAAACCTTGACGGGTGTTGATTTTATCATCGACGATACCCCTGAAGCAGTTGTATTATCT
>CAKVJR010000075.1 GCA_934754855.1 uncultured Candidatus Melainabacteria bacterium | reverse complement strand
AAAAGGTCACATAAGAAAATTCTCATAAGGAGGTAGAATGAAATTTAACAAATTAACAGTCGCTCTCGTAGTATCAGCAATCGCAATGAATGCAGTATATGCAGAAGAGATAAATTTTGCCCCGACAGCGACAACAAACAGTGAATATCAATTAATTGCGGCTTGTCCGACGGAAGATTGTCCACAAGTTGTGACACCGAAAACGAAAAAATGTCCGAAATGTCACAAAAAACATAACAAATGTAAATGTAAGCAGGAAGCAAACACTTGCGAAGCACCCAAACAAACTTGTGAAACACCTGAACCTGTTTGCGAAGCACCCAAACCGACTTGCGAAGCAATAGCACCTTGCGAAAAAGAAAAAGTATCAACTTGCACAGCATGTCCACAGCCCGATGCAGACCAAAAGGCACACATGATGCAATCTTATGCATATCCTAATGCCGTTTACGGCTCAAACAACCTCATCGGTGAAAAAGATGCGGGAGTTTATCTCGGAGATGCAATTGACGGTGAAAAAACAGGTATTCCCGTTGCAAGAGAACAAGATGCAATAACAGGAGCAGCGGCTTGTCCCTGTATTGAAGATACAACTCCGAAAGTTACCGTAGAAACAGGCAATGACTGCGGTTGCCAAATCAGTATGCAAACTGAAGACAGTATCGAAGTTACCAAAAAGACATTGGAACCCTATGAAATTTCAACTCCGACAGGGGCGGCAGCACCGTTGGTAAGTGCATTTGAGGACGTTCCGAGCGGATACTGGGCAGGTTGTGACATCAACAGATTGACAGAAAACAACATCATTGCAGGTTATCCCGACAGAACATTCAAACCGAATTTACCCGTATCAAGAGCCGAAATGGCAGCATTGACGGTAAAAGGCTACAACCTTTTGAACACGGAAACAGCACCTTGCAACAAATCATTCAAAGATGTTCCAAAAAGTTTTTGGGGCAACAAAATGATTAGCAAAGCAGTTGCAAACGGCTTAATGGAAGGATATCCCAATAACACCTTCAAACCGAACAAACCCGTAACAAGAGCGGAAGCGTTCTCAATTTTGGCAAAAGGAATTAACTGTCCGATGGATTTGTGCCAAGCAAATGAAATTTTGAGCAAATATTGTGACGCAGACGCCGTTCCAGAATGGGCAAAAATTTCGGTAGCGAAAGCAATTCAATCAGGTGCATTAAATGATGCTCCGAAACCTGATATGATTAATGCAAACAAAGATGCAAGCCGTGCAGAAATTGCCTCAATGCTTGAAAACATCAGAGTTTCATTAGGATACTCAAATGTTGATAAAGTTACAATGGACAATTGCGGATGCACAGGTGCAGCAGCATACATTGAACACGAAGAAAATATCCAACTTCCGACAATCGCAATGAATTTCAACGACGAAATTAACGCAAAATCTTCAAATGTCGGCGACAGATTTGCCGCAACAACGACAGAAGAAGTTACAATCAACGGCGAAACATTCCCCTGCGGTTCGACAGTCAGAGGTAAAATCCTTGAAGTTCAACGTTCATCAGGAAAATGTGCAGGCGGATTGAAGTTATCATTCGACTCAATCGAAAATGACGGCTGCAAAGCGGACTTGCCGCAACAAGTATTGTCAGCACAAGTTGACAAAACAAAAACACAAAACCCCGTTGCAAGATTGGTAACAATGCCTTTCACTTGGACAGGAAGTTTGCTCGGTATTGTCGGCAGAACAGTCGGCGGTGCGGTTGTTAACGCAGGTAACGCAGTTGAAAACGTAGTCGGCGGCGTCGGTATCGGTACAGGCGAAGTCTTCCAAGGTCAATTCAAAGCGGCAGGAAGAAGTTACGGCGATTCAATCAAAAATCTCGTAAAAGCACCTATCGACACAACAAGAACTGCATTGTCAGGTACAATGGGCTTGTTCCAAACAACAGGCGACGAAATTGCTTACCTCGTAGATGCAAAAGGCTCGGTAATTTCTTCAATCAATCCGAAAGAAAAAGTTACAGTTGCATTCGGTTGCAACCCGAGAAACTAATTTTTCTCACGGTAAAACCTCGTGGCGGTCGGACAAATGTCCGACCGCCATTTTTTCTATATTTTTCTATATTTTTATATATTTTTCCGTATTTTTATTAATCATCATCTTCTACATCATCTTCAACATTATGTCCGTTTTGCGTGCAAAGATTACGAATTTTCATAACATTTCGATATTCAGCCCCGCTTGAATCATAGAGAGGAATTAACTCAAAATCGACAGAGTTTATTACCATTTTCCTTAAATCCGCATTAAATCGAGTATCATCGGGAAGAAAAACATAATATATATCATCAGGCAAATCGCACATATCTTCTTTGAAAATTTTTTCATCAAATTCAGCCCAAACATTTATGCCCAAAACCGCCTGTACTCCCGAATAAGTTTCCAAGCCGCCTTCAGGTCCTATAATATTTTTTAACTCGGGATTTACTTTCTTCATTTCCATAAATGCTTCCCTGATATTTGCCCGATGGATAACGTATTTGTCTATATGATAATTGTAAGCAATCATTGTCGCCACAAACAATACAATTACCGTAATCGCCGAATAACATTTTTTATCCAAAAACAAAAATGCCTGAACATAAATTATTGAAAATACGGAGAACAAAAACAAAATCAATCTGCAATCGTACGGATAAACGTGAGCAAAACTTGCCAAAACAGTAACCGTAACACTTCCGAGCAATAAAAATGCCAATTTTTTATTATTGTGAACCAAAAGTAAAACTACACTGAACCAGAAAAACAAATGCCAATGCGAATAATCAATCCCGCAGAAATTACCAAACAATGCTTGAGTTGTCGTTGAAAATTTACCGTAAAAACTCGAAAGAGTGAACATACAAGGCTCGGTAACTGAGAAATAAGTAACCAATTCCACGTATTTATCATCAAAAATAGGTTTTACGATGAAAAAATAAATGCTGAATTCTGTTATAACCAAAGGAATTAAAAAACAAAGCGAATAAACAGGAAAATTTATCTCTTTTCTATTTTGATACAAATTATACAAAACAATAACCGAACCCGCCGCAATAATAAAAGATGAAGAAAAAGCCAATAATGGAGCCATTGAAATTAAAAATGTGAAAATAATTAATGTTTTCTTTGAAAACTTTTTCACGTCAAAAAAGTAAAAAAACATCAGCACCAAAACCGCAACAAAAAGTTCACAAGAATATTGCTTAACCTCATTTGCATAATTTACAACATAAGGTGTAAACGCCGTCATAAACGTAATCATCGCCGTAACAACTCTGTTTTTATAAACTTTTTCCACAAACAAAGGAAGAAGAATTAACGTTGCGATTGAACAAAAGCAGGGGAACAAACGAAGTATCATTTCCATCGGCAAAACATTTTTGAATAAATCAAAAATTAGTTTTTCAATTACCATAAAAACAGGAGGTGCAACCTGAAGCCAATCAAGCGGTTTAAAGAATTTCCAATAGTCTGCCTGTGAAATATTCAAATACAAAGAACACTCGTCCGACCACATAGATTGATTAATAAGGACTAATTTTATCCTGATAATTATCCCGCAAACAATCATTAAGAATATAACGGCAGGAATACCGCATTTGTACATTACATCACAAAATTTCCCCATGGATTTTCCTTTTGTTCAAAGTTTTAATTATTTTATCATAAAAAACCTCTGAATGAATGATAAATTGAAAACCGCTTTTTCATAAAATAAAAATCACAGGAGGTACGGATATGAATACAATTAAAACAGCAATGAATAAAATCAAAACCATTCCGGCAAAACCGGAAACACCATATCCTCAAGTCATTTCATGGCTTTTTTCTCTCTGTATTATGTTTATGTTTATTTATGTTTGCGAAATGACAGGAATGTAAAAAAGGCTGCGATTTTAAATCCACAGCCTAAATATCACGTTCTGTTTCAATAACTAATTTTTCCAATATTTATCAAGCCATTTTGTCGGTTTGACATAACGGAAACCGCCTTTACCCCAGAAGCCGTTGTATGCTTGTTCGGGAGTCGGACGTCCGTGGAAAATTACGATTTTGGCTTCTTCAGGGTCACGAGCCATTTGGAAATAATTAATCGGGAACGGTCTTAAACAACTGCGTTTAAAACTTACGCACCATTTTTTGTCCCAATATTTCAAAATGCCTTTGTCATACATTTGATGCGACAAGAAAGCCTGTTCATTTTTGTAACGTTTTCTGATATCTTTTCCCTCTTTGTAGAAATTTTCGATAATGTCAGGGTATTTATTAACCTCAAATCTGAAAACAGAAGAGTTACCGATAATATCATTTTCAAAATCCCAATCCTTGATAATCAGGAAATCGCCCTCAACTTCAAAGAACGCATCAATATTATCTCTTATTACGATATCCAAATCCATAAACAACGCTTGACCTTGCAAATCGGCAAGTTTATCCGTAAACAAGCCCAATTTTTTCCACGCTTTTTCGGGCAAACCGTCATCATTGAGTTCGGGAAGAGGACGAACCTCAATTCCATCGAGCAAACCCTCTGAATTATCCGTAAAACATACAAAACGGTGAGGAATAGTCAAATTCTTTTCAACCATTTTATAAAGTCGATTGACATATTCAGGACCAAATTTTGTTCCCCATTTTATACAAATTACGTTTTTATCCATTATGTTCTCCTGTCTAAGTTTCAGTTGCCGCAAGGCATTACGCTGCGGATATTATTATAATCAATACAAATTATAAAAGCAACCGCAAAATTAATTTTGTTCAAAAAGCAATCTCATTTGAGGTGCTTTAGATTTTTTGAGCAATTTTTCAGTTTGTCCATCAGGTTTTGCACCCGCTTTGAGCAAAATTTCAACAATATCTGCACGTTTTTGTTGAATTGCATAATTCAAAGGTGTTTTGCCGAAAACTTCCTTATTTACATCAGCCTTATAATTCACCAAAAGTTGCACCATTTCGGCATTGTGCTTGCGAATTGCCTCTCTGAGCAAATTATCACCCTCAATATCCGAATTAACTTTTGCACCGTATTTCAAAAGCAAATTCAACGCCTCAAGATTTTCTTTCATTACCGCAAACATTACAACCGGCTCTGAAAGATAAGTAGCGTCAGGATTTGCACCGTTTGCAAGCAACAATTCAAGAATTTCATTTTGATTTTGCTGAATCGCCAAAAATATTACGGGAACAGAAGCATGTTTTGTGTTGACATCATATCCGAGATTTATAAAAGACTCTACAAGTCTTGCGTCACCGTTGATTACAGCACTTGCAAAACAAGCACTTCTGTACTTTGCATTTTGGAATTTATCTTGAGTTTGCTCCTGATTTTGATTTGGTAAATTTACGGCGTTTATACCGTTAGTTTCAGCAAAAACAGGCACATTAACCGCCATTAACAAAAAAACTGCTAAACACAAAATCTTTTTCATTTTATATCTCCAACCGTAAACTGTCGATAAAATGCGGAAACCGTCTGTAAAAGGCGATTTCCGCAAAATATTATACTTCAACTTGAGCCATTAATTCATCTGAAATGTCAAAATTTGAATAAACATTTTGAACATCATCGTGGTCTTCAAGTTTTTCCATCAATCTCAAAATATTTTGAGCGACTTTAACATCTGTAATTTCAATTGAATTTTCGGGAAGTCTTGTAAATTCAGCAGATTTCGGCTTAAATCCTGCTGCTTCAAGACCTTCTGAGCATGCCTGTAAGTTTTCAAAAGTGGTAACAACTTGGTATTCGTCTTCTTCTTCCTTAACATCATCAGCATTGCATTCGATAGCCGCTTCAAAAAGTTTTTCAAAATCGACATCATCTTTATCGAAAACGACAAGACCGACAGGCTTGAACATCCAACCGACACAACCTGTTTCACCCAAGTTGCCGTTGAATTTAGAGAAGTAACTTCTGATATCGCCTGCTGTTCTGTTACGGTTATCAGTCATTGCTTCAATGAAAATAGCCGCACCGCCTGCACCGTATCCTTCATAAGTAATTTCTTCAAAGTTATCTCCGCCTTGACCGCCGCCGCCTTTTTCGATTGCACGTTTGATGTTATCGTTCGGCAAACCTGCTGCTTTTGCTCTGTCAATTGCAGTTCTTAATCTGAAATTACCTGCAGGATCAGTACCGCCAAGTCTTGCTGCCGTAATAATTTCTCTTGAAAATTTTTGGAAAGCAACGCCTCTTTGTGCGTCAACTTTTGCCTTTTTGTTTTTAATATTTGCCCATTTTGAGTGTCCTGACATAAAATTCTCCGATTTATATTGATATTTACATAATTTATTGTAATATAAAATTATGGAAAATAAAGATTTTATAACAAATGCTCTTAAATTTTTTAAAGAAGGCGACTACAAAAACTCGCTGAATGAATTTCTTGCCGCTTTGGGAAAAAATCCTGACGACAATGCAATTCTTAACAATATCGGTCTTTGCTATACAAAACTCTCAGACGATGAAAAGGCTGAAGAATACTTTACAATGGCACTTAAAGACCATTCGGATTCGGTCGAAACTTATATAAATTTATCGGATTTATATTATCGTCAAAGACGGCTTGAAGAGGGTGCAAACCTTTTGGAAACAGCTGTTACTCTTATGCCGGAAAATATTGTTCTTATGCACTATTTGGCAAGAATTTACATTGCCGACGTAAAATACGACCTTGCGTTTGACATTTTGAACAGAATTTTGGAACTTTCACCCGAAAATATCGACGCATATTGGGATTTAGGCAATTTAAGTTTTGAAACGGGAGATTATGAAACAGCCGCAGCGGCTTTTGAGCATGTTCTCGAAAAACGTGACGACAATGCGATTTTCTTCTTCAGAACGGGGCAGGCATACGAAATGTGCGACAATGTTGACAAAGCACTTTCAAATTATTTAAAAGCGATTGCGGCAGACAGATTTATGTCCCAACCTTACAAAAAGGCTGCCGTTATGTTTCTTGCACAGGGCGACAAAGACGGTGCGAAAGAGTATCTTGAAGATTACTTGAAATTCGACCTTCCCGAAGAAGAAAAAGAAAGTATTAAATCAATAATTAAGAATATCAGTCAGTAATGATACCTGATTGACCGATTTTTTTTAACCTCGTAATTTTGATAATCATTAAAGAAATGCGAGGTTATTTTATGCAGGTAAAAATTTACACTTTACGTTATTGCCCGTTTTGCAAAAAGGCAAAGACTATTTTGCGGGACAGAAACGTCAATTTTGAAGAAATTGACGTTACAGACAATGAGGACAATTTTTCTGATTTGTTGGCAGAAAAATACACCATAAAAGGAGAAGTTACTTTTCCGCAAATTATCATCAACGGCAATCGAATAGGCGGTTGTTCGGACTTGGAAAGACTTATCGACACAAATAAATTTGACGAACTATTAAAAGAGGAATAAAAATGGGACTATTTTTTAACTATGACAACCCCGTTTGTAACGAGGGTGCAACTCCCGTTGTTTTTTCGTACGATCCGTCAATAATTTCTCTGAAAGAACTTCTGATTTATGAACTTAGTCAGATGGCGTATTACGAAGAGAAATTGAGAAAAATCGGCTACGATACGGGAAAAATCACGGATTTAATCATAAACTACGTAACTTTAACCGTGGTTAATTTGGATTTTCAAAAAGATGTTTTTTTGAATATAATCAAAAATCTTTATGATGAAGTTCAAAAACTCACGCTAACTTACAAAGAAGAATGTAAACTCAGAAACGAACCGTTTGAGCCTGTTGAGGGCGAAAAACTTTCGTTTGAAACAAAAAACGAGAACATTGATGCATTAAAATTCGGCGAAAAACAGTCCGTCAAAAAAAATACATCTATCTCGAAATTCCAAAAAACCGCAACAGACATTGCCGTCATGCTCATTAGCAATGCCTGCCTTTGCATAACGGAAATTGAAAATTACGAAGAGCAAATCGGGGACGAAAAGTTCAAAATTCCCGAACTTCTAAAAGCAATAAATTATGATGATTTAAGCGAAAAAGAACTTAAAAATCATATCATTGATTTTGCGAAAATCAATCGGGAAATTATGACAAAATTGAACCGAATTATCTGCAAAAAGTACGGTCCGATTGAAGAAACCGACGTGAAACTTAATATAAAAAAGGGCAAATGTATTCTCGTTTCAGGTCATTACTATAAAAATTTAGAAATGTTGCTTGAAGCCGTAAAAGACGAAGACATCAACGTTTACACCCACAACGAAATGCTTTTTTCACAATCTTTTTCATATTTTCACAAATACAAAAATTTGGCAGGACACTACCAACGTTCTTTAAACAACGTACAACTCGATTTTGCCTCTTTCCCCGGAGCGGTGCTGATTACGAAAAACTCACATTTTCACTTTGATTTTATCAGAGGAAGAGTTTTCACCCCCGATAACAACCCCGCTTACGGCATCAGCAAA
>CAKVJR010000074.1 GCA_934754855.1 uncultured Candidatus Melainabacteria bacterium | reverse complement strand
CCTCATTATGAGGGCTTTTTTATTGAGGACTTCGTTCCCTGACAAGAACTGATTGGTCGACTGAAGTCGACCCTACTTCTTATTAAATTTCAATGTTCTTCGTCATATTGAGGGGCTTGTCCCCGAAATATCTGTTTCAATCAGCATTTCATAGATTCTTCGGTTTTTGCAAAACCTCAGAATGACGTAATAAAATTTTCCAAGATTCTTCGCTTCGTTCAGAATGACAGTTATGCATTTTGCTCGCTCGTTCTTCGCAATGACAACTACCGCTTACAAAAAATATCCCGACAGAAATCGGGATACTTTTAATGAAATATTTTTCTATATTTATTATTTTAAAAAATTAGAGGCTGTCAGGTGATGCAATTTTACCCAAAATTGCACTCGCTGCTGCGATTGCAGGTGATGCAAGGTAAACTTCACTATCAACGTGTCCCATTCTGCCGACGAAGTTTCGGTTAGTTGTTGAAATTGCTCTTTCGCCTGCTGCCAAGATACCTGCATGTCCGCCTAAGCAAGGTCCGCAAGTCGGTGTTGAAACAGCACCGCCGGCTTTAATAATAGTTTGGATATAGCCTTTTTCGATTGCTTCAAGGTAGATTTTTTGAGTTCCCGGGAAAACAATCAATCTTACGTCAGGGTGAACTTTTTGACCGTCTAAAATTTCTGCTGCAACTTTCAAGTCTGAAAGTCTGCCGTTTGTACAACTTCCGATTACTGATTGGTCGATTTTTATGTCGCCGACTTGAGAAATCGGTTTTGTATTTTCGGGCAAATGAGGGAATGCAACAGTCGGTTCAATGTCTGCACAATCATATTTGATAACTCTTGTGTATTCAGCACCTTCATCACTTTTATAAATTGTGTAAGGTCTGCGTGAACGACCTTTGAGGTATGCTTCTGTTTTGTCGTCTGCTGCGATGATACCTGTTTTTGCACCTGCTTCGATTGCCATGTTACAGAAAGTAAATCTGCCGTCCATATTCATTTCTTCGATAACGTTGCCGCCAACTTCAAGTGCTTGGTACAATGCACCGTCAACCCCGATATCACCGATTAAATGAAGAATTAAGTCTTTTGCAGAAACCCATTTATTGAGTTTGCCGTTAAATTCAACTTTAGTTGTTTCGGGAACTTTAAACCAAGTTTCGCCTGATGCCATACCGCAAGCAAGGTCTGTTGAGCCTACGCCTGTTGCGAAAGCACCCAATGCACCGTATGTGCAGGTGTGTGAATCGGCACCGATAATCAAATCGCCTGCCGTAACAATTCCCGCTTCAGGCAAAAGTGCGTGTTCAATGCCCATTCTTCCGACTTCAAAGAAGTTTTCCAATTCTTGTTCTTTTGCAAATTCTCTAATCATTTTGACTTGTTCAGCCGATTTGATGTCTTTGTTGGGAACAAAGTGGTCGGGAACGAATACGCATCTTGATTTATCAAAAACTTTTTTGCAACCGATTTTCTTAAATTCTCTGATTGCAACGGGTCCTGTAATATCGTTAGCAAGCGTAATGTCTAACTTTGCGGTTATGAGTTGTCCCGGTCTTACTTCGTCCAAGCCTGCGTGTGCAGCGAGGATTTTTTCGGGAATATTCATTGGTCTTGTCATATTTTTTTCCTTTTATTCGTTCGTTTTGACTTAAATATATTATAAATATTATGTTTTTTCAACTTTATCAATAGAGTTTCAAAAATCAGATTATCTTGATGTTTTTTCTCTCGTAATACTTTTTTCTAATGTTTTTGGGGAGAAATAGTGATATTTTTTGTTTGTGGGGGAAATAATGTTGAACGATTTAAAGACGTTAAATAAACCGGAGAGAATGAAATTGGCGGAAAAACATCTCGGCAAGTACATTTCCGAGTTAAAAAGACATTTTGATTTTTCTGATTTTCAACTCATTTCCTTACTCGAAAATTCTTCAAAAAAAATCAGAAAAAAACGAAATCTTTTACACTTGCCATTTAATTTTAAGTTTTTTCAAGGTAAAAAGTAAAAATTTTCATAGTTTGAAAATGCTTGATTTCAGGAAGTTATAGAGATTTTTGTTTTTCGTTCATGTAGTTTTGATAATTACTTGATATAGTTTTAAAGTTCTTGTATAATTACTTTCACAAGTATGAAAGGTGTATTTATGAGTAATGCAAGACAGGAACGTCGCAGAAATATATTTTTAAAAAGAAATTTTTTGTCGGGAAAACGTAAAGTTGTAAAATTTTTATCAGAACAAACATCATTGAACGATTATTTTAAAAATCGAATTTCAAAACATGGTGAATTGCCTGCAATCACTGATACATATTGCAATATCAGTATGAATTTTAATCAGGTTGAAGAACAAATTTCCGCATTTGCTGCCGCATTGCAATCTTTTGGTGTGAAAAAAGGTGATTTCGTCGGAATTTTCACCGAAAATAACGGCCGTTGGTGTATTTGCGAACAAGGTACAATGAGAACAGGTGCTGTTTGCACCCTCAGAGGTTCTAATGCTCCCGTGACGGAACTCGATTATATTATTAATCACAGTGAATCGATGGGGCTTATTCTCCGTGACGGCAAGTTGCTCAACGGTTTGAAGCCTTATTTGGAAAAATATGATTTGAAATTTGTCATTTTGATGTTTAAATCTGAAAAAGACGATATTTCGGGCGTAAATTGTCCTGTTTATTATTTTGATGAAGTTATTGAAATCGGCAAAACAAAAGAATTTGTTAAGCCTGAACAAAACATCGATGAATTTTGCGTAATGCTTTATACATCGGGAACAACGGGCAATCCGAAAGGCGTTGCACTTACTCACCAAAATATTTTGGCTCAAATTCCCTCTGTCGAAATCGGATTTATGTCAAAAGTCGGCGAAAATACTTTGCAAATTCTTCCTGTTTGGCACGCTTACGAACACATTGTTCAACTTTATTTCTTTATGAGCGGCTGCCATTTGCACTTCACGACTTTGACGGGATTGAAGAACGATTTGACAAGATATGACGTCGATACAATGATGTCTGTTCCGAGAATTTGGGAAGCGTTGAGATTGGGAATTTTCCAAAAATTGAAACAAAAATCCCCGCTTTTGTACGGCGTGTTTGATTTTGCGGTGAAACTCAGTATCACATACAAAATTCACAAAATGTACAGCGAAAGAAGAATTACAAACAAAAAGAACGGCTATCACAAACTTTCAAGCCTTTATCACAGATTTGTACGTTCATTCTTAAAACCTTTCCACGTCTTATTTACAAACACTTTGTACAAAAAAATCAAAGACAATGCGGGTGTTAATTTCAGAGCATCAATTTCAGGCGGCGGAGCCCTTTCAATGAAAGATCAACTTTTCTATGATGCAATCGGTGTAAACCTTAGAGAGGGTTACGGTTTGACGGAAACTGCTCCTGTTTTGACTCTCAGAAATGTTGGCGACCCGAACTTCCTCGGTTGCTGCGGAAAACCGCTTATGGCAACGGAAGTCAAGATTTTGGATATGGAAACAAAAGAAGAACTCGGAATTTTCCAAAAAGGTGTTGTTCACGTTCGTGGTTTCCAGGTTATGAAAGGTTATTACAAGGACGAAGAGGCTACAAAGGCTGTATTGACCGAAGACGGTTGGTTTAATACAGGCGATATCGGCTGGTTGACGGCAGATAATAACCTTGTTTTGGTTGGCAGAATGAAGGAAACGATTGTTCTTTCAAATGGCGAAAACGTAGAGCCTGTGCCGATTGAAGAGGCTTGCCTTGAAAGTCCTTATATCGACCAAATTATGCTTGTCGGACAAGACCAATCTTCTATCGGGGCATTGGTTGTTCCGTCGGAAGAAGCACTCAAAAAGTGCGGTATTTTGGCAAAAGATATGAAATCAGGTAAAAATCTTTCGATTAAAAATGAAACTTTGCACGACCTTATCAAAAAAGAAATTGCAACTCATATTAAATCGAAAAAGAGCCTTAAATCTTTTGAACAAATCAAACAGTTTGAAGTTATTAATGAAAACTTTACGATGGCGAACGGTATGCTTAGCCAAACCGCAAAAATCAAGCGTAATACGGTTTCCGAAAAATATAAAACGACTATTTCGGGCATGTTTGACGGAAAAGACAAATAATTTTTCAAATAAAATTTTCAAAGGGGTGCTTAACGGTACCTCTTTTTTTCCTCTAATTAGTGTAAATTTGACCAAAATGGTATATTAATTTTTGTTACAACAGTATAATATACTATGTAAGTGTTGAATATATTTTCGGAGAGAAAATAATGAAAATTAAAATCAAAGAAGTTGTTAAGATGAAAAAAGGCTGGAGTTTATATAAACTTGCCAAAATTTTAAATCTTCCGCAACAAACGGTATATTCTTGGGCAAGCGGCAGAACACAACCGTCTTACGAAAACATGGACAGATTGTGTGATGCACTTGAATGTTCTGTCGGCGATTTGTTCGAGTCAGAGCCTGTTCAGGAAAAATTGAATTTAATTGTCAACGGTTAATTTTTGTGGTAGAATATTTATTGCTCAGAGAGAATAGACAATCGGAGATTGTTTAGAGCGAAAATTAATAGTTAGATGATAATGAATTTTGTGTGGTAAGTCGTGCCGCTCACGAATTATGACAGTTAACGACAATGCAATGTGGGAACAAAATTCGCAAGAAAAATGGTCGGTATCAGCCGACCACTTATTGTATTTAAACGTTTTTCGGGGCTTTAAGCCCTTTTTTGTTTGAAAAATTTTTGCGATTTTATCTTTCTTCTTCCCGTTTCAACTTTCTGTTCATAAGTTTTTCGAGAATTTCTTTCGGAGTAATATTCGTGTAAACCGCCTCGTAGATTGCGTTTGAAACAGGTGTTTCAATTCCTAATTTTTTAGAAAGTTCGCAAACTGCTTTTGAAGTTTTGACACCTTCTGCAACCGAGCCTAATTCGTTCAAGATATCGTCAATTTTTTTGCCCTTGCCAAGCATTGAACCAACCGTATAATTTCGGCTCAACGGGCTTGAACACGTTGCAATCAAATCACCCATGCCCGACAATCCGTAAAGAGTTTCGGGTTTTGCACCCAATGCAACACTGACACGGACGACTTCCGCCATACCTCTTGTAAGCAAGGCACCACGGGCATTATCGCCAAGTCCCATTTCTCCCGCAAAACCTGATGCGATTGCGATAACGTTTTTCAAACTTCCGCCGAGTTCAACACCGATAACATCGGCATTGGCGTAAAGTCTGAATTTGCCAGCAACATTTAATTGTTTTTGTGCTTTTAATGCCTTGTCCATATCTTCGCAAGCCACAGATGCCGCCGTCGGTAAGCCCATGAGAACTTCTTTCGCAAGCGTCGGCCCCGACAAAATTACGGGCGAAACATTCGGCAATTCTTGCTTTATGACTTCCGACATTCTCATCAACGAGGGCAATTCCAAACCTTTTGATGTGTTAACCAAAATTTGTTCATCTCGAAGACCGACTTCTGCAATTTGCTTTGAAACTGCTCTAATCCCCGAAGTTGCAATAACCATAAGGATATAATCCGCATCTGAGATAGCCTCTTTTAAGTCCGATGAAATTTCAGTCTTGGGGTCTAATTCAACAGTGACGGGCTTTGTCGTCTTTTTTTCGTTGCGAAGTTCGTCGGAAATATCTTGTTCACGTCCCCAAACGCACACTCTGTCGAAGTTTGGAGTTAATAATTTTGCAAGGGTAAGTCCCCAACAACCGGCCCCTAAAATAGTCAATTTCATTATTATTCCTCGCTTTCAAATACTTTTCTGACTTCTTCTCTGTCATCAAAGTGAATAGTTTTATCTTTTAAAATTTGATAATCTTCGTGACCTTTGCCCGCAATCATCACAATATCATTGGGTTTTGCGATTTTTTTGAGCATTTCGATAGCCTTGCCTCTGTCAGGTTCGACAAAAACCCGTTTCGGGTTCACCGTCTGAATTCCAGCCATAATGTCGGAAATAATCAAATCAGGGTCTTCGCTTCTCGGATTATCGGAAGTTACAACGATGATATCGGCTTTTTCGTCTGCAATTTTGCCCATTTTCGGACGTTTCGTCGCATCTCTGTCCCCGCCGCAACCGAAAAGACAAATTAATCTTGCATCGTCTTTTTTCAATTCTGCCGCCGCTTTGAGGACATTTTCCAAACCATCGGGGGTGTGTGCGTAATCGACAATTACGAGCGGGTGTTTGTGAACTGCCTCAAATCTGCCTGCTACGCCTTTTGTACCCTCTAAAACTTTGATGATTGTATCAATATCAACTCCGTTTGATTTTGCCGTTGCAATTGCCGCTAAAGTATTGTAAACACTGAACATTCCGTTCAATTGCAAATCAACGGGCTTTTCCGTATTTTCAAAACAGAGGGTATATTTTGCACCGTGCATTGAAAAACTGATGTCTTTTGCCTTGAAATCAGCGTTTTTCTTGATTCCGTAAGTTACAATTTTTACGCCTTCGGGAACTGCTCCGATAAATCTTTCGGCATATTCGTCATCGGCGTTAATAACTGCCGTTGCTCCTTTTCCCAATCCACGGAATAAAATTGCTTTTGCTTCAAAATAATTATTCATCGTAATGTGATAATCGAGGTGGTCTTGGGTTAAATTTGTCAAAACAGCCGTATTCCAAACAGTTCCGCCGACACGATTTTGTTCTAACGAGTGAGAACTTACTTCTGCGGCAATCGTTTTAATTCCTGCATCGACTGCACGTTGGAGCAGGTGTTGAAATTCGGGGGCTTGCGGGGTTGTGTGTTTTGCTTCGGCATAATTGTCCGTGCTTTTGAATTTAAAACCTAAAGTGCCGATAAGCCCGCATTTTTCGTTATTTGCTTCAAAGATTTTTTGCAAAAGGTGAGTAACCGTTGTTTTGCCGTTTGTTCCCGTAACACCAATCATATTAATGCTTTTCGATGGGTGTTCATAAAAAGTTGCCGCTAAGTCAGCGATTTGATGACGGGTTGATTCGACTTTGATTTGCGGAATGTCAAAATCCAATTTTCTTTCGACCATAAGTGCCACGGCACCGTTATCTATCGCCATTTTGGCAAAATTGTGTCCGTCAGAATTTTCTCCGACCAAACATACGAAAATGTCGCCTTTTTGCGTAGTTTTTGAGTTATAGGAAATTCCCGTAACTTCTGTTTCTTTAAAATTTATGCTTGTCGCATTATTTATTCCCGAAATTAATTTGCTTAATAACATATCCTGCTCTTTCAATTTTTCTTTTTACGATTGATTTTGCCGTTATTTGCGGGCTTTTTGGGGTTTTGAACTTTTTTTGATTTTTGGTCAAAACCAAACAATGATTTTTTTTGATTTTTTACATTTTTCTTTTTGTCGTTTTGAGGGAAAAGCGAAAATTTATGCAATGCCTTTTGTTCTGCCTCAATTTCGAGTCTTTCGGCTTCCAAGTCTGGCAACGGTCTTGTGCAAGCCTTAAAGCCCGAGCCGGGGTATTTATCGCTCTTCAAATTCAAAATTCTTGCAACCTGTTTTGCAACTTCCGCAAAGACAGGAACGGCAACGGTTGAACCCCAAATTTCCCAACCTTTTGCAGAGTCAACTACGACGTAGATAACGACTTGCGGGTCAGATGCGGGCAAGTAGCCGACTGCCGAGGTGTAAAGTTTATCGGTATAACCTTTTGCACCTTCCATTGTTTTTCTTGAAGTACCTGTTTTTGAGGCAACTTGGTAATTTGACAGGTTCAACGGCAACTTCGTTCTTGAAGTACTTTTTGTCAAAAATTCCGTTACAAGTCGTGCCTGTTCGGGTTGCATTACACGAACTTTTTTAACGTGTTTGGGCAACTCTTCTTCGGGGTATTTAACGACGTGTGGTGTGACTTTCAAACCATCGTTTGCGATTGCCGCAATTGCCGATACCATTTGAATACAAGTAACCGAAGCACCGTAGCCGTAACCCATTGAGGCGTGTCTTGACATATCCCAAGTTTCAGGTTTCGGTAAAAGACCCGTCGATTCTCCGGGGAGGTCGATTCCTGTTTTTTGACCGATGCCGAATTTATACAAACTGTTATAAAATTCCCTCGGTGTCATCAAAAGAGCAACCTTCAAACTGCCGACGTTACTTGAGTGTTGGAACAAATATTCCATGTTGATATCTCCAGGGTAAGGGAATTTGTGGTAGTCGTAGTTTGAAATTGTCCAACCGCCGATTTCAACCCGTCCCGAGTCGCAAACCGTTGAATTTCTGTGGATTTTTCCGTTTGCAACCGCTGATGCAACCGTCAAAACTTTAAATGTCGATCCCGGAGGAAATACGTCCGAAAGCGTCCAGTTTTTGAGTTGCAAGTATGTTGCCGCCTTAAAATCGTTCGGATTGTATGTCGGATAAACCGCATAGCCCAAAATCTCGCCGTTATTGGGATTCATAACAATTACGGCACCTCTCAGGGCTTGTTTTTCCATAATCATTTTTAAGAGTTCGCTTTCGCAAACGTGTTGAATAGCCGAATCGATAGTCAATGTAACGGTTTTGCCGATTGTCGGAGAGGTGATTTTTTCAGGGTCTGTTTTAAAATCATAAATAACATCGCCCCCTCGAGTCGTTTCAATTACGATATCTTTATCGACTTTTTCGAGTTCTTTTTTCATCGTAAATTCAACGCCTGCCGCAACATCGGCATCTGCATTATAA